>JAQBNT010000097.1 GCA_028288445.1 Hymenobacter sp.
CCAGAATGAGCAGCGGGAAGTGGTAGAGATAGAGCGAGAAACTGAAAATACCCACTTCGTGGAAGGCCCGCACCAGCAGGTTTTGCCGGCTAACGCGCCCCGCCAGCAGTGCCGACACACTAAGCACGGCCAGCACCGAGGCCACCGGCCCCGACAATATCCGTAGGTGCAGCGCCCCCAACCCGATGAGTACCAGCAGCAGCGCCCCGGTTACGACCACCAGCCAGAACCCGGAAAACCGCCGGAAGGCCGCCAGCCAGTTGGGCTGCGTCGTCACCACATCGTAGAGGCCCACGCCGAGTGCAAAGTAGCCGTTGAAGATAAACAGAAAATCGCCGAAAAAGCCGGTATCCAGATGCAGCACACTGGCCACAGCGCCGAACGCATAAAAGGCCGCCGATAGTGCGTAGTAGTATCGAACACGCCAGAAAGCCAGGGGCACCGCCAGGTAAAAAAGCGCCTCGGGCAACAACGACCAGTACACGCCATTGTAGCCGAAATGGTGCTCACCGGGCTTCAGAAACAGGATGGCGCGGCCCACGGCTTGCAGCGTGAGCGGGTGCAGTTCGTGCCAGGCCCCGAGCAGGCCCGCATTAAGCTCCCGGCCGATGGCGTTGGTCATCAGCGCCGGATGCGACGAGGCCATGTAGGCCAGCACCACGCCGCCCAGCACCAGCGAGGCCAGGTAAGGCGGGTAAATGCGCACGATGCGGTTGAGGTAGAACCGGAAAGCCGGGCGGTGCTTTTTGAGTTGCGCGTACCGGATGAAAAACCCCGAAAGCACAAAAAAGAAAATTACCATTTCGTAGCCCGCCGAGCTGAGCATATCGCCGATAAAGGCCACGTACTGCAACGGGCTCCAGCCCGCCCGGGGAAAAGCCCGCAGGTACTCGGTGCCGCCCGACCACAACAGGAACTTGGCGTGAAAAACGACGACGTAGAAGGCACAAAACCCCCGTAGCGCGTGAAGAATATCCAGTTCCTGATAGCTGAGCAACCGCGGAACGACGGTCTTATTTTTTAACGGGTGGGACGCGGGTACGATTAGAGCCATATGCGGTAAAGATACGGCCGCGTTCCTATAATTCGCGCAGCAAAACCTGGTATAGCGCCAGCATACTTTCAATATCTGATTTGAACACCAACTCATTAGGCGAGTGCACATGGTCTTCGGGCGCGCCAATGAAGCACCAGTCCCAGGGCGCGGCGGCGTGCTGCAACTCCTTGGCATCGGAGCCGCCGCTGCCTTCTACTTCCAGTTGATGCGGCACGCCCGAACCGGCCGCGATGGCCCGGATGCGGTCGACGTAGGCCCAGCGCGGAATGAGCGAGTCGCGCAGCGAGATGGCGCAGCCCTGGCCGGCGTGCACGCCCTCGGTCACCCAGGTGATGTCCGAAATCAGGGCCTGGCGCACGCCGTAGGTTTCGTAGATGTAGCGGGCCAGGTAAGCCACCGAGCCGCCGCCGTGCTCTTCCCAGCACGAGAAGGCGATGATGCCGTGCTCCAGGGTTTCGCACAGGCGCAGGGCATTCCACACGCCGAGGCGGTTGTCGAGGTAGCAGCTTTGCACGGTGGTGGCCGTTTCGCGGAAGTCGCAGTAGAACGTGAGTTCGGTGCCCCGGTCAATATCGCGGTGGAACGCGTAACCCAGTTCGCCCGTTTCTTCGTCAACGGTTAACGTACAGTCTACTTCTCCTTGCGAATCCTTTCCTACCAGGCGGTACCCCGCTTCGGCCTGCGGGCCGCCAATTCGGACCAGTTGCCGGCCGTAGCGCACCGTGAAGCCGATGCTATCGAGATGAGCAAAAACGGCCGTGCGCGGCTGCCCGAACACCAGCAGAATGCAGTCTTGGAACCGCTCATCGGCGATAATTTGGGGCTGGTGCCGCCAGGTGCCCTGTTGCTGCCGGACGTAGTCGAGCACAAATTGGGTGAGCGCGGCTTCGTTGCCGGCGGGGGCCGGCAAGCGGCAAAGCGAGTGGAGCAGGTGCATAAGCAAGCAGAAGTACGGCCAAAGCTAGGGCAAACTCCGTACTTTAGCAGGCCCGTTCCCTGCACTTCCCTGTCCGTGCCGGAAGAACAAGGGTTTGGGGCTGCTATCTACTCTCATTCTATGCTGCGTTCGCTGTTTTGTGTCTGCCTGGGTTTGCTCATGCTGCCATTTCTGGGCAGAGCCCAAACCCTGGATACAATTCGCACCCCGCCCCCGATGAAGACGGTGGCGCTCGATTCGGTGGGCGTGTTGCCCTCGGCCATTGATACCAAGGGCTGGCTGCTCATGGACAAAGACATTCAGATGGAGCTGGATGGAGCTGTCTATAATATTTACAACTTCAAGTTCGATAAAGCCGAGAAGCAGTTCCGCTCGCTGCGCCGCCGCTACCCGAACCACCCCATGGCGTATTTTATGCTGGGGCTGAGCACCTGGTGGAAAATCCGCCCCACCAACTTCCAGAGCACGCAGTACGATAAGCCGTTTTTCGCCTACATGGACACGGCCATCACCAAGGCCCAGGCACTTTACGACGCGGATAATCGCAACTACGAAGCCAGCTTCTTTCTCTCGGCAGCCTACGGCTTCGATGCCCGCCTGCACGCCGAGCGACACGACTGGCGCAAGGCCACGGTAGGTGCCCGCCGCTCGCTCAACTACCTAAAGAAGAGCCAGGAAGCCAATGGACTGAGCCCGGAATTCCAGTTCGGGCAAGCCTTATTCAACTATTACGCCGTCTGGATTCCCGATAACTATCCGCTACTCAAGCCCGTGCTACTGTTCTTCCCGAAGGGCGACAAGAAACTGGGCCTGGAGCAATTGCGGAGTGTGGCTACCAACGGTTTTTACACGGCCACCGAGGCGCGGGTATTCCTCATGGGCATTCTCAAAAACGAGGAGAACAACGCCGAAGAAGCCATGCCCGTGGCCAAATTCCTGGCCAATAAGTTTCCCGATAATGGTTATTTCCAGCGGTTCTATGCCTTGCTGGCCTACGACCAGGGCGAATTCACGGACTGTGAGCGGGTGAGCCGCGAAATCCTGGACAAGCTCAACAAAGGCATGCCGGGCTACGAAGGCATCAGCGGGCGCTACGCCAGCTACTTCCTGGGCTACCTGATGCAAAACCGCTACCGCGATATTGCCAAGGCCAAGGACTACTACCAGCGGTGCATTGTATTTGCCGAAAGCACGGGTGACACTTCCGGCGGGTTTTATTTGTTTGCCAATGCCAACCTGGCCCGCCTTGCGGTGAAGGACAAGGACTTGGCGGCAGCCAAGCGTTATTATGCAGTAGTGGCCGACAAAGCCGACCACAAATCGGAACAATACAAAGAGGCCAAGGCGTGGCTGAAAAAGAACCCCAAAGCCTAGCCCGCGCATTATGGAGTTAAAGGATTTATATATTACCCCGCTTTATCTGGCCCTTATCTATGGCATTGCCTTTGGGGTACGCGGTTCGGTGACGAATGTCTACACCAAAAAGTATTTTATTCCGGCCCTAACGGTTAAAATCGTAGGGGCTATTGCGCTGGGCATCCTATACCACACGCTTTACGGCGGCGACACCAATAACTACTACCACCAGGCCAGCATCATTTACCATGCCTTCGGCGATTCTTTCGCGGCAGGACTGGAGCTTGTGACCACAGCTGGCGATGTAACCCCGGCCATAGCCAAATACGCCGGCCAACTGATGTGGTTCGGCCACGGCAGCAACGAGTATTTCGTAATCCGGGTAGCGGCCGTATTTGCCGTACTAAGCTTTGATACTTATACCGTTATTGCCGTATTGTTTGCCTCCGTTACCTTCAGCGGGATGTGGATGATGTACATGACTTTTGCCAAAATTCGGCCGCAGGTATATAAGGAATTGGCAATTGCGGTTTTTTTCCTGCCTTCGGTGTTTTTCTGGGGGTCAGGGCTGCTGAAGGATTCCTTATGTATAGGAGCATTGGGGTGGCTCTTCTATTGCTTTTACCGGGGGGCCATCGAGCGCAAGAATATAATCCGCTGCCTGGTAGTAGGCGTAACAATGGGCGCGGTCATTCTGTCGATGAAGACGTACATCCTGCTCGCTTTCGTGCCGCCGGCGCTATTGTGGGTTTTCAATGAAAACACCCGGAATATCAAGAGCGCGGCGGTACGCTGGGTGGCCAAGCCCTTGTTTCTGGGCGTTGGAGCTGTAGTAGCCATTTATGCCATGTCGCAGCTAGCCGCCGCAGATGCGCGCTTCAACCTGGACAAAATTGGTGAGCAAAGCAAGATAACGGCCGAATACCTCCAGCAGGTGAGTAAATCCGAACAGGGCTCAGGCTACAATATTGGTGAACAGGACGGTACTCTGGGCAGCATGGCCAAAATGGCTCCCCAAGCCATTGTAGTAGCCTTGTTTCGCCCATTCATATGGGAAGCCCGCAACCCAACCATGGCCTTGTCGGCACTCGAAGCATCGTACTTTATTCTGCTGACGCTGCGCATCTTCTGGCGCGTGGGGTTCTTCAAGACAATCGGGGCAATAGGCAGCGTTCCGGTGCTCACCATGTGCTTTGTGTTCAGCCTGATTTTTGCCATCTCGGTAGGGATTTCCAGCGGCAACTTTGGCACGCTGGTGCGCTACAAAATCCCGCTTATGCCCTTCTACCTGAGCGGCTTGTACATCCTGCAAAGCATTACGGTACCAAAGGCCGCTGCCCGGACCGGGCAGCGGCGCATCGCGGGAGTGCCCCGTCTAGCGGGGGCCTGAGCTTAGCTGAACAGGCTCAGGAAGTTTGGAGTATTGGCCCGCACCGAGTATCGTTGCTCGATGGTGACTCGGGCGGCAGCCCCCAGGTGTTGGCGCAGGCTGGCATCGGCCAGCAGCTGGCGCAGGCTGGCTTCCCACTCCGCCGGCGTGGCGCAAACGAAACCATTGTAGCCGTGCTGCACCACTTCGGTATTCATGCCCACCGGCGACACCAGCGCGGGTAAGCCTAATGCCATGTATTGCAGGGCCTTGAAGGCGCATTTACCCTTGGCCCACGGGTCATCTTCCAAGGGCATCAGGCCTACGTGAAAGCCCAACAGGTCGGCTATTTCCGTGTCTTTACGCCAGGGCAGATACACCAACGAATTCAACGGAAAAGCCGGGGGCTGGTTGGAGATAACGCGGAATTCAAAGTCCAGTCCTTCGGCTTCCAGCTTGGCCAGCACCGGTACTACCTGGTCGAGGTACTTGAGGGTGGAGTGCGTGCCGGTCCAGCCGATGACGAGGCGGCCGGGCGCGGCTTGGTCGCGCACTTGGTTGTGTAGGTTCACCGTGTCGATGGTGGTGGGGTTGACTACGGCGCGGGGATTGAACTGTCGGGCGTAGTCCGCCAGATAGGCGTTGCCGCAGCTGTTTTTGTAGGCCCAGCGGCAGATGTCGGCCACCTTGTGGTGCCACTTCACGCCGGCTGCTATTTTGTTGGCTTCGGAGGTGTTGGCCAGCCAGATGGCATCATCGAAGTCATAGATAAGCTTCTTGCCCAGCACTTTGCTGATAATCCACTCGAACACGGGCGGCCCCACGGGGGCGGCTTCGCGATGCACGAATACGAAATCGTATTTCGGCACGCGGAACAGCAGCCCCACCCGCCGGGCAAAGCCGCCCAGAATACCCAGTGCCTTGGCACCGGCCCGGCCGGGCTGGTACAGGATGTTCCAGGTAGCCACCGAAATGAACGGGGCCAAGTGGTAAGTGTGCCCGGCCGCCGTGAGGGCATCCAAGTACTGCTCGAAGCGGAAACGTTGGGATGGTGCCCGGCCGGGCGGATAAGGCACGAGAAATAAAATGCGCATACGGGAAATTAATACGTCTGGTAAAAGCCCAAAACCTCGTCGGTAATGCGGCGTTGGTCGGCTTCAGAAAGTTCGTGGAACAGGGGCAGGCGGACGAGCTGGTCGGCGTAAAGTTCGGCCCAGGGGAGGGCGCGGCCGTCGTGCCGGGCCGCGTAGTATGGGCTTTGGTGCAGCGGCAGGTAGTGGAAAACGGCCCAGATGCCGCGCTGCTTAAGGTGCGCCAGCAAGGCCGTGCGTTCTGGCAGACTACGGCAGATGAGGTAGAACAGGTGGCCGTTATTGGTCGCGAAGTCGGGCAGCACTGGCAGGCCGATGCCCTGCTGCTGCAACGGGGCCAGCGCGGCGTAATAGCGCTGCCAGATGGCGCGGCGCTGCTGCTGGATGTCGGCCAGGTTCTCAAGCTGGGCCCACAGATAGGCGGCAATGATGTCGGAAGGCAAAAACGACGAGCCCAAATCGACCCAGCCGTATTTGTCCACTTCACCGCGATAGAAGGCGGTGCGGGTGGTGCCTTTCTCGCGAATGACTTCGGCGCGGGCCGCCAGCCGCTCGTCGTTGATGGCCAGCATACCGCCTTCGCCCGATATAATATTTTTGGTTTCGTGGAAGGAAAACGCGCCCAGCGTACCCAGCGTGCCTAGGGTTTGGCCCCGGTAATAGCTGTCGATGGCGTGGGCGGCATCCTCCACCACGGCCAGCTCGTGGCGGGTGGCCACGGCTTGGATGGCACCCATGTCGCAGGCAATGCCAGCGTAGTGCACCGGCACGATGACGCGGGTACGGGGCGTCACCAGGCTTTCGAGGGCCGCCGCGTCGAGGTTGGGATTGAGGGCGGTGCTATCGGCAAACACCACGGTGGCACCGCGTAGCACGAAGGCATTGGCCGTGCTCACGAAGGTGAAGGAGGGCATAATCACTTCATCGCCGGGGCCGATGTTGAGCAGCAGCGCGGCCATTTCCAGCGCATCGGTGCAGGAAGTGGTGAGCAGCACTTTATGAAAACCCAGCTGCTCCTCAAAAAACTGATGCACCCGCTGGGTAAACAGCCCATCACCGGAAATTTTGCCGGAACGCACCGCTTGCTCGATGTAGCGGGTTTCGTTGCCGGAGAAATACGGTTTGTTAAAGGGAATGAGGGGGAGCATACGCGGCAGTGGGCCGGCAAAGGTACGGCCGGACCGGGCCTTACTCGAAGCGCGACCGGAACCGGGCCAGCGGCAGGGCCTCACCGCCGTCGCTGGTGCGCAGGGCCGTGAGGCGGAGCAGGCCGGTGCCGCACACCACCACGGGCTGCCCGCCGCGCACAAACAGCACTTTGCCCGGCGTGCGGTTCTCAATCCGCACGTCCGGCTCGGGCTCTGCGGCCAGCACCCGGTGTAGCTGGCCGTTGAGCAGCGTACTGGCTCCCTGATAAGGCCAGCCCAAGGCATCGACGAAGCGGCGAATGGTGGCGCTATCGGCTTGCCAGTCGATGCGGTAGTCCTGTTCGTCGCGCCAAAGACTATACGTGGCATCGGCCTCATGCTGAGGCGTGCCGGGTGGCAGCTGGCCGGTTTGTAGCTGCGGCCAAAGCTGATTTATCAATTCCAGATAACATTCCACGGCCAATTGGATGGCATCGGCAATACGCAGCGGGTACTGCACCGAACGCGCAGTCTGGCCCAGTATCGGTCCCTGGTCAAATTCAGCCGTGGCATACAGGGCCGTCACGCCAATAGTGGGTTCACCATTAATCAGGCAGCTTACCAGCGGCGCGAAGCCGCGGTAGCGCGGCAATAAGCTGTCGTGCAACACGATGAGCGTACCCGCATCGGCAATCAGCCAGCGCCACGACACGGCCAGCGCGTAGGAGGCAGATAAGGGGCGCTCCGTATTCCGGTGCTGAAATGGAATGTCGGCCTGCGCGCACAGGTCCCGAATTTCGGCAAAAAAATCCTGGGCCAGGCCGGGGTCGGGCGCGCCCACCACTAGGGCGACTACCGAAGTATCGAGATGAGCCACGATGTGCTGAAGCACCCGGTAGCCCTTTTCGGTCATCAGAAACAGGGTCAGGCCCGGGGTTGGGTGCGTGGTCGCCATCGGCCGGGGTTAAGGAGTTTCTTCGTCGACGATGTAGAGCGGGCGGTTTTTCACCTGCTCGAAGGTTTTGCCCACGTACAGGCCCACCATGCCAAGCACCGAAAGCAGCAGTCCCGAGAAAAACCAGATGGAAATAATGAGGCTGGCGTAGCCCGGCTGGTAAATCTGCCCCACCCAGTAGCGCACCAGCGTGATGGGCACAAACAGGAAGGTCCCGCCCGAGAGCAGCAGCCCCAGCTGCACGGTGAGGCGCAGGGGCTTGTCGGAATTGGCCATGATGACCTCCAGGGCCTGGTTCAGGCGGCGGCTCAGGCTGTAGCTGCTGCGGCCGGCGGCGCGGCCGGCGTGCTGCACCGGCAGATAGGCTAGCCGAAACCCCACCCAGCGCACCATGGTGGGGAAGTATTGAATGCTTTCGCGCATGGCCAGCACGGCCGCAATCACCTTGCGGTGATAGATGCCGAAATTGGCCACCGTGGGGTCCTGCGGCGTTTCGGTGAGGTAGGTGAGGACGCGGTAGAATGCGCGGGAGAGCAGCTTTTTACTCCACGAGTCCTGGCGGTTGGTGCGCTGGGCCAGCACCAGGTCGTAGCCCTGCCGGGCGCGGGCCAGCAGGGCCGGAATTTCCTCGGGGCGGTCCTGCAGGTCGCAGTCCATCACCACCACCCACTCGCCCCGGCAGCGGTCGAGCCCGGCCGTGATGGCCTGGTGCTGACCAAAATTGCGGCTCAGGCGCAGGCCGCGCACGCGCGGGTCGCGGGCCACTTCGGCCTGAATCCGGGCCCAGGAGTGGTCGGGGCTGCGGTCATCAACCAGAATGATTTCAAAGTCCGGCGTCAGTGGCTCCAGTACCTGCACCAGCCGCTGCACCAGTTCCGCCACCAGCACGTCGGCCCGGTACACCGGACTCACAACGGAAAGCAGCAGCGGAGCAACGGAAGACATGGGCAGCAGGGCAAGGGTTAAAATGGAGCCGATATCAGGCCACAACCGCGCGCTTTGCGGCCGGGCCCGGAAGCGTAGCGGGCCACCAGCGCCCCAGCCAGAGGGCCGCCGGCACCAGCAGCAGCACGTCGGCCTGTAGCAGATAGCGCATTTCCAGCCCCCGGTATATGAAGCAAATGTACACGTACAGAAATCCGGCCACCGCTGCTACCAGCCAACGGGCCTCCCCCCTCCCCTTCACGACCAGTAATCCACCCCATCCCAGCAGCAAAAGCACCGTTCGGTAGCCAAACAGTAGCCGCAATAGCCCCGCATAGGGGATGGCCGGGCGCGGAGCCAGGGCTTGGTCTGTGGTCAGGGTCGATTTGAAAAAGGCTTTCCAGAGGTTCCGCAGAGGAACATCAAGCCAGAATCGGAATGGATGCTCAGCCATAAATTGCTGGCGCAAAGCCTGGAAACCTGCCCCGATTTCCGCGTTGCAATGATGAAAGTGATGGCGCTGGTAAGCGGTGTCGGCGAGCATTGCGGCGGCGTTGTGATAGCGCGGGCCGCTGTCAATGCCCTTGCGCAGCATCCAGAAGCCAGACCCGCACTGCCGAGCCAAGGCCACCAGCCGCTGGGCCTGCGCCCGGGAGGCCGCCGAGCTAAAGGCCGCCGCCGGAAAACGCACGGTTCCCTTGCCTATCAGAACCGAATCGAGCCAAGGGTTTTCATCGGGCGTCCAGCAATGTATCCACTGGTAGAACTCGTCTACATCGGGGGTTTGGTTGGCGTAGCCCGCTGCCTTGGGCTTGAGCAATATAATGCGGTGCGCCAACAAATAGTTGCGCACGGGCCAACCGCCGTATAGCAGCCCAAAGCCTACTGCTACCAATGTGGCGTAGCGCAGCAGGCCCTTTCCCCTCGCCAGCCAGTACTGCCACAGCAGCCATCCAAACGTAATGGGCAACAGGATGCCCATATACTCCCGGACCAGTATGCTCAGGGCCAATAGCATGCCCAACCCAAGCGCATACGCCACATTGGGCCGCCAGTTCAGTAATGCCCACAGCCACAGCAAAGTCAGGTCGGCGCTTAGTACTTCCGTGCCGATGACGGGCACCCACACAATGATAAACGGATAGGTAGCATACAGCAACGCGCCCAGGTACGCGGTGCGAGGGCGGTGCGGCTCCAGCCGTTGCAGTATGAGAAATACCAGCCCAATGGCAGCGGTATCCAGTAGAACCTGGCTCCAGGCAGTGGCGGGAGCAGCCCACGCGCTGCCGAATAACAGCCAGTGCGCCCCGTAAAAAAACGGATAGCCCGGCAATCGGCCAAAGGCCGCATCAGGCTCCAGAAAATCAAACGTATAGTATCCCGTACACCACAGGTTTTCAAACGCCAGGGTATAAGAGGACGAGTCGCCGTTCAGGACAAAAAGCTCTGGGCTGTAGTATATCGCCGCTGTACCCTTGAGCAAAAAGGCCACCCGCAGCCCTAGTCCCAACAGCAGTATGGCTAATAGCCAGCTAGGTGCTATGCGATTGGGAACAGTTGATATCATGAGCATTAATGGCGCACCAGCACCTGCTGGTAGCACGCGGCCAGTCGCTCATATGTATGAGCCGACGCAAATTTCTGCCGGACAAACGAGCGGCTGGCGGTTGAGAACTGCTGCCGCTGCGCTTCATTATGGGCCAGGGCTAAAATTGCAGCAGTCATGGCGGGCACGTCGCGGTTGGGTACCAGTACGCCCGATTTCCCGTTTTCGAACAGCTCGGCAGGCCCACCGCAGTCGGTGGCAATCAGCGGCACCCCGTAGTACAGCGCATCCAGGCAGGTAAGAGAAAAGGACTCGGCCTCCGAGAAGTTCAGCACGATGTCGTGCGCCTTCATGGCGGCCTCCGTATTGGCCGCGAACCCGTCGAAATGCACCACTTCGGCCAGGCCGGCGGCGCGGGCAGCGGCTTCCAGCTCCTGCCGGAACTCCTGGTTTTTCACCATGCCCATATCACCGCCCACAAAGCGCAGGCGGAGGTTCGGGTTGCGGGCATGGGCGAGCCGGAAGGCTTCCAGCGCAAAATTCTGGCCCTTGCCCCGGATGTAGTTGCTGAGATACAACAGCCGCACGGGAGCGCCACTGCGGGCCGCTACCACGTAGGGGGGCTGTTCTTCGCCACGCGTCGGCAGGGGGTCGTACACGGTGCGTACGCCGGCATGGCCCGGCGCGAAGTAGCGGCGCACGGCGTCTGACACGCACAGCACTTGCTGGGCGGCATTTTCGGCCAGCCAGCGCCACGGCCGGGCAAATAGTTGGGGCAGCACCTGGGGCAGGAACCGCACATGCGTGAGCACCGGCAGCCGGCCCAGGCTCAGCCAGCGGGCTGCGTAGCCCGTCAGGTTATAAAAATCATTCATGTGCAGGGCCTGGGCCTGCTCGCGCCGGGCCAGCCGCCGCAGCCGCCAGCCATTAAGCAGCAGCATGGGAAAGTAGCACAGCAAATCACCCGGACGGCGGCTGATTTCCACGAAGGGCAGCTCGTGCACGCGGTAACCGTCGGCTTCCAGCACCGGGCGCGCCGTGCTGCCCGTCGGCAGCACATACACAAACCCAAATTGCTCGCGCAAAGGCGTGGTAGCGTGGCGCAGGGCGTTTAGCGCGCCGGTTACCGCACGGGAGTTGTCGACAACCAGAATGATGGGCAGCTTACTCACGGCCTACTTGTTCTATCAGGTCCACCCATTGCCCGAAAATGCGTTCGCGGGTAAAATCCTGCATGCGCTGAGCCGCCAATTGGCCCAAGCGGGTGCGTTCGGGGGCGTTTGCCAACAGCGCCGTTAGGGCAGCCGTCCACTCGGCCTGGTCGTTGGCCAGCGTGGCCGGCTGGTTAAGCATGGGCAGCAGCACACCGTACGCGCCGGTTTCGGCCCGGCGCAGTGGTGTGGCGGGGGTTGCGGTAGCAGGGGCCAGCATCTCGCGGGGGCCCGTGGGGCAATCGGTGCTTAGCACCGGCAGGCCGCACACCATGGCTTCGCCCAGCGCCATCGGGAAGCCCTCCCAAGCCGATGGGAACACAAAGGCCGTGGCCGGCCGCAGGTACTTGAACGGGTTTTGCTGCAGCCCCAGGAAATACACGTCGTAGTCGGGCGTGAGCGGAGTTTCTTCCCAGGCCGCAAACACCCGCATGCCCAGGGCGCGGGCATGGCTCAGCAGGGGCTCGCGCAATTCGCCGTCGCCCACAAACACCAGCTTGGCCAGCTGCTGCTGTAGCACGGCGGCGAAAATATCCAGCAAGGGGGCCTGGTTTTTCTGCAGCGTCAGGCGGCCCGAGGTTACCAGCACCGGGGCGGCGGCGTACACCGCCGCCTCGGCCGCCGAGAGCGGCTCGCGACTTTTGGCTTCAATCTGGGCTACTTCAAAAAAGTTGTTGATGGTGAGCAGCTTACTGCGCTTTACGCCAAACCCCTCTACCAATTCGGGAATGATATCGCGGCTGACCGTTACGATACGGTCGGCCCGATTGTATAGCGCCGGAATCAGCACCTTTTTGCGCAGCCAGCCAATGGGTCCGCGAATATTAGCGTCGTGCAGCTTCGAGCCATGCACGCACAGAATCGTTTTGCCCGGTCCGCCACTGAGCAAATTCACGTAGTCGGCTCCTTCGAGGTGGCTGATAACCACTAGTGGCTGCAGGCGCTCGCGCAGCCGGCGCAGGCCGCTGATGCGCCGCCGGAAGTTCTGCAGCTTGGCCACCGCTCCTCCCCCACCGCTCACCTCTAAGCTCACTACCGGGTTGCCGCTCGGATACAGGTCGCCACCGTCGGCATTGAACACGGCCTCTGTAACGGCATAATTATTAGCCAGCTCCACGCTATGGTCGTGGAAGACTCGTTGCGCGCCTCCCAGGCCCAGGTTCGGAATCAGCAGAAGAATTTTTTTCACGCTACTTGTTTAGTGCCACCGAATATTTTCGCGGATAACCCGGGCCGGCACCCCGGCCACCAAGCTATTAGGCGGCACGCTACGGGTCACCACCGAGTTGGCAGCAATAACCGAGCCCGCCCCAATGTGTACGCCTTTCAGAATGGTTACGCGCATGCCAATCCAGACGTGGTCGCCAATCTCAATGGGGGCCGAAGGCTCATGCGCCGGCCCACCTTCCAGCTGGTGATTGTCGCTGTCGCGGATAATGACCTGCTCGGCAATGGCCACATCGTGCCCAATCTTGATGTGGTTGTAGCAGCCAATGCGCAGGTCCTCGTTCATGTAGCCGCTGCCTAGCTCCAGCCGGGCCCCTTCGGATACATAGATGCAGCCGCCGGTGTGCACCCGCATGTCGCCCTGTAGCTCCACCCGGGCGTTTTCGCCAAGGCTCAGCAGGGTACGGGCCCGCACGAAGCGCGACCACGAGGTGCCCAGGCGCAGGCTGCCCTTTTGCAGTTCCAGCACCGCGCCGGGGTTCATTTCTATGGCCGCGCCGGTGCACAGCCGCACGGCAAATACATTGCGGCGGTCGCTGCGGTTGCGCACGTGCCGCCACCGGAACCACAGGCTCCGCACCACCGAAACGCCTTGCAGGCTTTCGAACTTCCCGGCCAGTTTTGCGAGCATCGCTACAGCTTAGTTAAACGGTTGCCTGGTTTGGCATTACGGTGTGGCCCAGTACCGGCGTGGGGCTGGTATTGGCCAGCATGCGCTGCACGGCGGCCTCCAGCTGCGCCACGTCCATGTGGTAGTCCTTGCCTTCCCGAACGGTCATTGGGCCACCCACTACCACGTCGTAGTAACGCATGCCCAGCTTGCCCCCCTGCCAGTAGTACTCCGGCATCAGCCGGTTGGCGGGCATCACCTCGATGACGTGGCCGCGGTCCGGGTCCATAAAAAACTGCTGAATCAGGCCGGCTCCGGTGAGAGCCACCAGGTATTCGGTTTCCTGAAACAGCGTCGTTTGCTCGTCCATCGTCAACCGCTCCGCAAATACCGTTTCGAAGCCGTAGCGCTGCAGCATGGCTTCCACTTCTTTTTCATTGCTCAGAAAACGCCCTACCTGGGTACCATCGCGGTTCAGAAATACCCGGCGGAACGAGCGGCGCTCGGGCAGCTCGTAAATGGCACGCATCTTCCGCCAGGTGGCCGGGTCCCACTGCATGGCCTGCACTTTATACAACTTACCAATTTCCAGCCATTCACCGGGCTCCACAATTCGCCAGTTCATGCCCCGGAAAGCGTGGCTCCGCCCGTAGAGGTACTGAAAAAACGACTGCTGAAACATGGCGCGGCTGATAAGCAGCGGCAAATCCATGGGAATGCCCGTTTGGGGCAGAAACGTGAGCTGGCTGAGCGCATCCACGAAGTGGTGGTAGTAGTTGCGGGTAGCCGAGCCATCGTACAGAATGGCGGCCGGCAGCTTCTCACGCCGGGTCGGAGCCGTCAGATACGGCAGAATGTAGGGGTATTGCCGGTCCCATTTATATACGATGGTTTGCTCGACGAGCTC
>JAQBNT010000139.1 GCA_028288445.1 Hymenobacter sp.
CCTACTACTTCCGGGCCCTGAAAATTGGCCAACAGCTGCACGATGAGCACCGCGAGGTGATTGAGCTGAGCAACATCGGCCTGGCCTACGACCTGTTCGGCCAGCTCGATTCGGCGCGGCTGTTTCAGGAGCGGGCCTACGCCCTGGCGCGCCGCCTGCACACGCCCACCAACTACATTTTATACGGCCTGGGCAACGTGGCCCGCAAGCAGGGCCGCATGGCGCAGGCCAAGGCGTTCTACTGGGCCAGCATCGCCGAGTCGAAGCAGGTGCAGCACTTGCGCAGCCTCAATTTTTCCTACGTGGGGCTGGCCACGCTCTACCAGCAGCAGGGCCAGGCCGATTCCAGCATTTACTACGCCCGCCTGGGCTACCAGGCCGCCCAAACCAACGGTTTCCTGCGGGGCGTGCTGAACGCCAGCACCCTGCTCACAAAGGATTTTAAAGCCCGCGGCAACGCCGACAGCGCCCTCAAGTACCAAAGCCTGATGCTGGTGATGCAGGACACGCTGTTTGGCCAGGAAAAGGTGATGCGCCTGCAAAACCTCAACTACCGCGAGCAACAACGCGCCCAGGAAGTGGCCGCCAGCCAGGCCCGCCTCAAGGCCCGCTACCGCACCTACGCCCTGGTGGCCGGGCTGGTGGGGCTATTGGCGCTGGCCTTTTTGCTGGCCCGCCACGCCCGGCAGCAGGAGCGAGCCCGCGAAGCCCTGGAACAGTCCCTGGCCGAGCTGAAAACGGCGCAGGACCAGCTGGTGCAGCGCGAGAAAATGGCTTTCCTAGGCGAGCTCACGGCCGGCATTGCCCACGAGCTGCAAAACCCGCTCAACTTCGTGAAGAACTTCGCCGAAGTGAGCACCGAACTGGTGGACGAGATAAACGGCGACCCCCACAACCCCACCCGCGACACCACCCTGGAGCGCGAAATCCTGGATGGCCTGAAGCAGAACCTCAAGCAAATCAGCCAGCACGGGCAGCGCGCCACGTCCATCATCAAAGGCATGCTGGAGCACTCGCGCACCGGCACCAGCCAGCGCCTGCCCACCGACCTCAACGCCCTCATCGAGGAAAGCCTGCGCTTGGCCTACCAGGGCCTGCGCACCAAGGATAAAGACTTTACCGCTGAACTCATCACTCAGCTGGACCCCGCTTTGCCGTCGGTATCGGTGGTGCCACAGGACTTAAGCCGGGTCCTGATTAACCTGTTTACCAACGCGTTTCATGCCGTGCAGCAGCGCCAGCGCCAGCACACTGGGGCCGCCGTCGATTACCAGCCAGCCCTCACGGTGCGCAGCCGGGTGGCGGCGGGGCAGGTCGAAATCAGCATTCGGGACAACGGCACGGGTATGTCGGAGACGGTGAAGGCCAAGGTTTTCCAACCCTTCTTCACCACCAAGCCGGTGGGCGAGGGCACGGGCCTGGGCTTGTCCATGAGCCACGAAATTGTGACCAAAGGCCACGGCGGCACCCTGGCCGTGGAAACCCGCGAGGGCGAAGGCACCGAATTCATCATCGGCCTGCCCGCCTAAGCCGCCCCGCGCCCTACCTTTGGGCCCGACTAATTTCCCCGCCTCCGCCCCATGCAAATTCTGGTTGTTGACGACGAAACCGATGTACGCGACCTGTTTCTGCAGCGCTTTCGCCGCGAAATTCGCAGCGGCGAGATGAGCTTCAGCTTCGCCTTTTCGGGCGAGGAAGCCCTTACCTACCTGCGCGCCCACCACTCCGAGGTCCTCATCATTCTCTCCGACATCAACATGCCTGGCATGAGCGGCCTCGACCTGCTCGGCCACGTCAAGGAGGAGTTCGAAATGCCGCCCACCACCATGATGATGATTACGGCCTACGGCGACAACGCCAGCTACCAGCAGGCCATGAACCTGGGGGCCAACGATTTCCTGACCAAGCCCGTGGATTTTGCCGTGCTAAAGGAGAAACTCCAGCACCTGTTGCCCTAAGCCGGCGTAGAAGTACGAGCGGTAATCTGAGCGCCATCCTTTTCTGACGTATTTTCGTCCAAGTATTCGCCTTCTGCCAACCCCTATGAAAACCAAGATTCTGGTGGTCGATGACGAAGCCGACCTCGAACTGCTTATCAAGCAGAAGTTTCGGCGCAAAATCCGGGAGAGCACCTACGAGTTTCTCTTCGCCACCAACGGCCAGGAAGCCCTCGACCGCATCACCGAGCATCCGGATACCGACGTCATTCTCAGCGACATCAACATGCCGGTGATGGACGGCCTCACGCTGCTCACGCGCACTCACACCGAGCATCCGGCCATGAAAACGGTCATCGTGTCGGCCTACGGCGACATGGGCAACCTGCGCACGGCCATGAACCGCGGCGCGTTCGATTTCGTGGTGAAGCCCGTTGATTTTGCCGACCTGGAGCTGACCATCGAAAAAACCGCCGACCAGGTGCGCCAGCTGCGCGATACGCTCCGCGCCATCCAGGAAAACAACATCCTGAAGATGTACGTCGACGAAACCGTGCTCAATTTCATGACGCGGCCCGACTTCGAAAACCGCCTCCTGGCCTCCGAAACCGTGGAAGCCACCGTGGTTTTCCTCGACATCTGTGGCTTCACCGCCCTGGCCGAAAAGCTGCCGCCCACCGACGTGGTGAGCCTGCTAAACACCTATTTCGACCTGGTAGTGAAGGAGTTCATTGCCCAAGGCGGCCATGTCGATAAGTTCATGGGCGACGCCGTGATGGCCGTCTTCCGGGGTGAGCACCACCTTGACCGCGCCATCGATGCGGCTATCTCGGCCCGCACCGCGCTGCAACAAAGCCAAGCCCCGCTGCCCGCCGGTTTCGACTACCGCCCCGAAGTGAGCATCGGCGTGAACACCGGCGAAGTGGTATCCGGCAACATCGGCTCGGCCTCCCTCAAACGCCTGGACTACACCGTGATTGGCGACGTGGTGAACATGTCGCAACGCCTGCAGTCCGCCGCCAAAGCCGGCCAGATTATCATCAGCGAAGCCGTGTTTCTGAAGGTGAAAGAGTCCTTCCACTGCCAGTTCGTGAGCGAGGTAACGCTGAAGAACAAGGCGCTGCCGGTGAAGATTTACGAGGTGGTGGAGTAACACACAGCTGTCATCCTGAGCGCAGCGAAGGACCTTGTCACGCCCACGCCCGAACGAGTCGGTGCAACGTGATAAGGTCCTTCACCGCGTTCAGGATGACAGTTGTATGTTACTCCGCCAGTGCCCGCATCTTCTCATTCTGCGCCCGGATGCGCTGGCATAGCATCCGCAGGATGTTGCGCAGCACTTCGGCGCGCTCTTCCATCACGTCGTAAAAATCTTCCTGGTCGATGCGGAAGGCCAGCACCTCGCTCAGCGCCGCCGCCGTGGCCGAGCGCGGCTCGGCATCGAGCAGGGCCAACTCGCCAAAAAAGTCGCCCGGCCCGAAGGTGGCCAGCTGTTGCGGGCCGTTGAACACGCCCACTTGGCCATCGTGCACGATGAAAAGCGAGGTGCCGATGTCGCCTTTGGCAAAAATTTCCTCGCCTTCCCGGAACGTTACTTCCTTCATAATGGGCACGATGCTGCTGAGCACATTCTCGGGCGTGGTAGTAAACAGGGCGGTGCTTTTGAGGACTATAACCCGCTCCAGGGCGGAGATTTTAGACTCGGCGGCAGCGTGCGAATGGCTCATGGCGGGAAGGTTGAGGGTGGATAAGGGCTGGCACCGATGGGCCGCCAAGGCGGTAGCGGCTAGCTGGGCACTTTCGCGCAGCAGCAGGTAGGGCGAAGTGAGGTAGGGGCGCAGTAGGGCCAGCGCATCGGGCTCGGTGGGCTGCCAGTGGCGCAGGGCCACGCTCAGCGTCCATGAGGTGAAGGCGACGTGGCCACGCCGCAGCAGCAGCGCGGGCAGGGCTTCGGCGGGCGGCACTTCGGCTATCAAGTGCGGGGGTGGGGCCACCGCGCTGCCCGCCGCCGAGGCCGCACCCATGGCCACCATCGGGTGCGGGCGGGCGGGCGCACTGTGCGCCGTGAGGCTGGCAAACAGCCGGGCCTTTTCAGGCACCGGCGAGTCATCAAGCAGTGCCTGCAGACCCTGGTAAATGGGCCGGGGAATGAGGTTATCGAGGATTTCGAGGGCGTTGGCCTGGCGCTCGCGGGCGGCGTGGGCCACGTTGCGCTGGGCCGTGGCCACCAGCTCGGCATCGTAGAGCTGGGCCAGCAGGCCGAACACGCGCTGATGCAGCAAGGTCAGCTCATAGTCGATGGCGGCCGTGAAATCCGTGCCGCCGGTCGTCACCAGTCCTTGCAGCAGCTGCGCAGCTAAGGTGAATTCTTCGCGCAGCAATTGCTCGAACGTGGGTCGGTCGGCGGTGCGGGCCGGGAAGCGGCGCAGTGCCCGCAGTGCCACTCCGCGCGAAAACAGGTGCGGGTGCCGGGCCAGCTCCACCAGCGCTGCGCGGCTGGCTGTGGTGTCGAGGCGCTCCAGCACGGCGGCCAAGCGTTGCGGGTGGGCGGGCTCCGCATCGCGCAGCAAAGCTTCGCGCACCAGCGGCACCACGGCGGGGCCAAGTGCCACGAGGCTATCGGCGGCCACGGCCCAGCGGTGTTTGTCGTTGAGGGCGTCCAACAGGTGGTGGGCCAGTTCGAGATGCCCCACGGTACCAACGGCGCGGAGCGCGGCTTGCGCTACCGCTGGCTCGGCGCTGGCAAGTTGTCGCTCAATCAGCTCGTTTTGAATGTCAAGCGGGAAAAGTGGCAACAGTTCCAGTGCCGCTAGCTCGGCTGTGGGGCTGGGGCTGCTTTCGGCGTTCGGCAGCAGCAGGTAGAGGCTATGCTGGGCGGCTTCGTGTTGGGAATCCGCTTCGAGGCTGCCCCGGATAGCACCTTGGCGAGCTGCCAGGTCGTCGCCGGCCAGTAGTGCGGCCACGGCCGGCGCGTCGGCCGTGGCGGCGGCCAGCTGGTGAGCGGCGGCTTCGCGCACGGTAGCGGCAGGGTCGCGCAGGGCCAGGGCCTGGAGGGCCTCCACGGGCAGCGGATGGGCTTCGGGGGTGGCCAGCAGGGCCAGACGCACCCGTGCGTCGGGGTGTTCGAGCAGGCGCGGGGCGTGTTCGGGCAGTGACTTGGGCTCGTGCTTGCGTAGCCAAGCCACGGCGTTCAGCACCTCGGTAGGGTGGGGGCTGAGCAAGTGGGCCAAAATTACATGGCGCGCCGCGTCGGGCAGGGCCAAGTCGGCGGTTTCGGCGAAACGCCGGCCTAAGCCTTCCTTCAGCTCCGCCAGATAATTGAGGTAGGTGCGGCGCAGAAATAGCAGCGACAGCACCAACAGCGCGCCCATCCAGAAGAAAGGAAAGCCACCATCGAGCAAACCCGACGAGCGCAGCGCGAAGAAGAGCACACCCGTCAGGGCCATGCCCACCGGCTCATAAAAGCCCTTGGCCAGCGTGTGGGCGGCCAGCCGCTGCGGCGGTGCCAGCGGCTGAAACAGCACCAGAAATACGGGGTCGAACACAGTGCGGCGCAGCACTTCGAGCAGCAGGTACAGCCCGCAGTAAAAGGCCAATTGCCCGGTTTGCGAGTAGCCGCTGGCCACTTTGTAGCCGCCAAACACGGCCAGCGCCACCAGCGCCACCACCGGCAGTAGCCGCAGCGACCACTGCACGCCGTAGCGCTCCAGCGCCTGCCGGCTCACCAGCAGCTTGAAGAACGTGGCCGCCAAATACGTGGCCGCCAGCAGCCAGCCCACCGACTGCATTACATCCTCCGACGCGTGAAACTTGTGCTTCACATTCAGGAAAAACATATATTCCACGGCCGTAATCACCCCCGCGATGGTCACCAGGCTCAGGCACATGGCCAGCACCAGCTGGCTGCCACCGAACAACTGCTGCACCAGCTTCTTCTGGGGCCGGGCCACTGCCCGCACCGGCCGCGCCGTGGCCTCTACCACATGCGAGCTGAGCGTGGCGCGCAGCGTGAACAGTGCCCCCAGATACGCTACGAACGATACGCCCAGCAGCACGGGCAGCTGCGCGTCGCCGTGGATGAGGGCGGCCAGCACGGCCCCCAGCGCCTTGGCCGGCATGTCGCCCGAGCTGATGATGCTGAACAGGCGCTTGCTCTGCCGCACATCAAACACCACCGCCGAGATGCCCCAGAATTCGAGGTTCGTGAGCAAATAAATGACGCGGTAGCCAGCCATAATGGCCACAGCCGCCGCCACCGAATGGCCCACCGCCACCAGCACGCCCAGCACGCCGGTGAGGGCCACCACGGCCAGCAGCACGCGCACGGCCAGCTTTTTCAGCAGGTAATGGTGCTCGAAATGGGTGTAAACCTTGCCCACGGCCATCATGGCCAGCGCGCCCACGATGTAGCCCAGCGGCAGGCTGTGCTCGGGGTTGTGCTCCAGCAGCAGCACGTTGGCCGCCACGTACACCAGCACCGAGCCGATGCCGAGTAGGAAATTATGCAGCAAAAACAGCCCCACGGTGCGGGTTTCGCTGGCTTTGATGCCGAACAGGTTTTGCAGAGAAGCAGCCGAAATCATGCGGAAAGGTGGCTGGGCCAACAGGCCCGGCCGTAGCCAAAGATACACGGGGCCGCATGTAGCGTGGACGCTGCGAGTCCGCGCTTGGTAGGATAAGGCATTTGTGCGGCAGTCTGAGCAACGCGCGGACTCGCAGCGTCCACGCTACAGCATTATCCGTTCCACCGCCGGCTCGCGGGTGGCGGTGTTTAGGCCTTTGAACTCGATGTACTTCACATTCGGCACCCAAAAAGTGCCACCCTCGATGCGCAGAAACACACGCTCCAACTGCAGCTGCCTGCCGCCGATGGTGGTGTAAACGTGGAAGGCCTTGTCGGTAAGCGAGCGTAGCAGGTAGAACCGGACCTTGCTGTAAGCCGCGAATTTCAGCTCGTACTTATCGGCCGCCAGCTTTTCGGCCGTGAGGCCGTAGGCAAACTTGCGCTGGATGAAGTTCAAATCCTTGCGCTCGCCGTGCTCGTCGTAGCGAATCCAGAACACGTTCACGGGCTCGTCCTCGTTGAGGTGGCCGGCGCGGTCCACGTTCAGCTGGTAAATGACGGTGTTGGTGTTCGGGTCGCGCTGGAGGTAGAAGAGTTGGTTGCTCACGCCGCTCGGCACCGGGAATGCGGTGGTCGGTTTCGGGGCCAACGGCAGGGCGAAGAGCAGGTTGAAAAGCAGCAGAAAGGTCGTTGCCGACATTGTTTTTGAGGGAAGTAAATGGGCCCGCAAAGGTACACTTGCCTGTAGCGTGGCCGTACCCGGAGGGAATCGCAGAGTCCCTCCGGGTACGGCCACGCTACATCACTTCATCTGCCGGAATTTTCGCTGCATCACTTCCTGCACCGGCACGCCGGAAATCTTGCTTTCCAGCCACGATACGATATCCAGGTACAGAAACGGCCGGCTCTCGTAAGGCGTGGCGGCGATGACAATCAGCTTATCGCGCAGCCGGATGAAGGCCTCGCGTACCTGGTGCGGCGCAATGCTGCTCACCGTGCGCAAAAACCGAAAAATCTCCACCTGCATGGGCTGCTGGTCGTCCATTTTGCCCAGGAAATGATACACCGAGCGAATCTGATAATCCAGGCTGGCATCGTCGCCGGCCTCGTAGTGGGCAATCAGGTTCAGGATGCGGGCGAAGCACTGCAGGTCCTCGCGCAGGCTCAGCTCCTTGTGTTGGATAATCAGGTTCAGGTACTCAATGGCTTTCCCGAATTCGCCGCTGCCGAAATACAGGCTGGCGATTTTGTAGTAGAGCACCAGCGTGCGGTGCAGGTCGAGCTGCGGCTTGTAGCGTTCCAGCTGCTCCAGCAAATCCGGGATGATTTCCAGACCCTCCGTAAAGCGGCCTTCGAGGAAGTAGGCGTTGATGCGGTTGGTGTAGAGGTACTGGAAGAGCAGGATTTCGGTGTTGGGGCTGCTGCGGCGGGTCTGGTTGGCGGCGAATTCTTCCAGCGTATTCAATACCTGCTTGAATTTGCTGTAGTAGAGCAGGTTGTAGAGCGAAGCCAGTAAATTGTGCAGGCCCTTGATGTAGAGCATGGTTTGCAGCTCCTTCATGTGCGGGGCGTCTTCAAACAAATCCACCCACTTCTGGGCGTAGCGGTAGCCGGCCCGGAAATCCTGGTCGAGCGTGCGGTACCACACATGGGCCTGGTAGAAATACAGCTTCTCAAAGAAGCCGCCCTCGCTATGCACCTGCGGCGGCAGCTGCGCCCGAAAAAACGCCGTGATGTGCTCATGGTCGGCCCAGTTGCGGGCGTGCCCCGCCTTCAGGTACAGCCCGTAGAGGCGCAGCGAGGCATTGCTGAGTGCGTGCTGGTTGGCTAGGTGCGCCACCGTGTCGGTGGCCTCGGCGGTGAGGGTTTCGGCCCGGTCCTTCAGGCTGCGGGTGATGTACTGGCTTTCAATCAGCTTTTCAAAATCGAGGGCCAGCAACACGATGTGCGGCATTTCGGCCTGGCGGGCACCTTGCTTCACCTTCTCCAGCATGCGCAGGGCCTGCTGGTAGAAGCCCTTGTTATAGAGCACGCGGGTGTAGTCGAGCTGCTCGTGTAGCTGAATATCGGGGTTCTGGCCGGCGTGGTACACGCGCAGACTGGCCAGCAATTGGCGGTAGAGGTTGGCTTTGAGATTGGCCAGCTGCGCGCGTTTCAGGCTGGGCACCTGGGCCAGCACGGCCGCGTCGTCAGCGGTTTCCAGCGCGTCGAGGGCATCAAAAAGCAGCAGGAATTTGAGGTCCTCGCTCGTGCCCGGCCGGTTGGTAAACAGCCGAAAATGGCGCTTTTCCGTCCGCGTCAGGGACTTTATCAGCTGAAATACAGGCTCCGGGTTTTTGGTAGGCATTGTATGAAATGATAAATCAAATGACTGATAGGCAAGTAATTGCCTGATAAAAAACGCCTTTTGGAAATAGTATAACTTCTAAAAGCGTGGTTTTGCTGCGCTGGCGCGGGGCGCTTCTTGCCAACCTATTCACCACCGTAGCCCACCGATTCCGGGCGATTACCGCATGGCAACCCAGCAAATTCAAATCTTCGATACTACACTCCGCGACGGCGAACAGGTGCCAGGCTGCAAGCTAAACCGCGACGAGAAGCTTCTCATTGCCCGGCAGCTCGAATTGCTCGGCGTCGATGTCATCGAGGCCGGCTTCCCGGTGTCCAGCCCCGGCGATTTTGCCGCCGTGCAGGCCATCGCTGCCCAAACCCGCGAAGCCACCGTCTGCGGCCTCTCGCGAGCCGTCGAAAACGACATCCGGGTAGCTGCCGAGGCCCTGCGCCCCGCCCGCTACCCGCGCATCCACACCGGCATCGGCACTTCCGATGTGCACATTCAGCACAAGCTCTGCACCACCCGCGAGGACGTGCTGGCCCGCGCCATCGCCGCCGTCAAGCTTGCCAAAAGCTTCGTGGAAGACGTGGAATTCTACGCCGAAGACGCCGGCCGTACCGACAACGTGTTCCTGGCCCAGGTGTGCGAAGCCGCCATCCGGGCCGGGGCCACTGTCCTCAACATTCCCGACACCACCGGCTACTGCCTGCCCCAGGAATACGGCGCGAAAATCAAGTACCTCTACGAAAATGTGACGGGCATCCAAAACGTGCGCCTATCCACGCATTGCCACAACGACCTCGGCCTGGCCACCGCCAATTCCATCGCGGGCGTGATGAATGGCGCGTTGCAGATTGAATGCACGATAAACGGCGTGGGCGAGCGCGCCGGCAATACGGCCCTCGAAGAAGTGGTGATGATTCTGCGCCAGCACCCTTACCTCAACCTGCACACCAACATCAACACCCGCCTGCTGGCCGAAACCTCGGCCATGGTGTCGCACCTGATGACCATGCCCGTGCAGCCCAACAAGGCCATTGTGGGCGCGAATGCCTTTTCGCACTCCAGCGGCATCCACCAGGACGGCATCATCAAGCACCGCGAAACCTACGAAATCATCGACCCCAAAGAGGTCGGCGTGGCCGATTCTTCCATCGTGCTCACGGCCCGCTCCGGCCGCGCCGCGCTGGCCTACCGCCTCCAGAAGCTGGGCTATGATTTCGAGAAAGTTGCTTTGAATAAGGCTTATGCCCGCTTTATGGAGCTGGCCGACAGCCAGCGTGAAGTAGTGGACGACGACCTGCACGTATTGGTAGAACAGGAAAAATTGGTAACCGCTAATTAATTAAAAATTAACATTATGACTGCCAACGAAGCAACTTGTGCCAGCCTCACCGCTTCCATCGAAAACCATCAACCCGAACAACCGGCGTCGCTCTCCCAGCGCTGCGCCGATTGGATTAGCTACGCCGTCGCCGTGATTCAGCAGGCCGCACCCAGTGCCACTGATTTCACCGAAACACAAGGCTGAACGATGTAGAGACGCGTATTCGCGTCTCGGCGTCCAAGCCATCCGAACACCACCCCCGTTTCCCCCATCAACCAACCCAGCTGACGAGACGCGAATACGCGTCTCTACACCCCCAACCAATGGCCAAGTCCTTATTCGATAAAATCTGGGAGGCGCATGTGGTTCAACCCGCGCCCGGCGGCCTGGATATCGTGTATATCGACCGGCACCTCATCCACGAGGTGACCAGCCCGCAGGCGTTCGACGAGCTCGAAGCCCGCGACCTGCCGCTGTTCCGGCCCGCGCGCATCCTCGCCACGGCCGACCACAACGTGCCCACCCGCAACCAGCACCTGCCCATCGAGGAGCCGCTCAGCCGCTCGCAGGTGGATAAGCTGACCGCCAATTGCGCCAAATACGGCGTAGAACTGTACGGCCTGGGCCACGCCCGCCAGGGCATCGTGCACGTCATCGGGCCGGAGCTGGGCCTCACGCTGCCCGGCACCACCATCGTGTGCGGCGACAGCCACACCTCCACGCACGGCGCGTTTGGCGCGGTGGCCTTCGGCATCGGCACCAGCCAGGTGGCGCAGGTGATGGCCACGCAGTGCCTGCTCCTGAGCCGCCCGAAGCGGATGCGCATCTCGATTGATGGTGATTTGCGGCCCGGCGTAACTGCCAAAGACCTGATTCTCTACGTGATTTCGCAGCTCGGCACCGGCGGGGCCACCGGCTACTTCGTGGAATACGCTGGCAGCGCCGTGCGCGCCCTCAGCATGGAAGGCCGGATGACGGTTTGCAACATGAGCATCGAAATGGGTGCCCGCGGCGGCCTCATTGCGCCCGATGAAACGACTTTCGCTTACGTGCAAGGCCGGCCCTACGCGCCCAAGGAAGCCGCCTGGGACCAAGCCGTAGCCTACTGGAAAACCCTGTTTTCGGACGAAGACACGGTTTTTGATGCGGAGCACCGCTTCGACGCGGCGGCTATCACCCCGATGATTACCTACGGCACCAACCCCGGCATGGGCATCGCGCTGAACGGCCACATCCCCAGCAAAGTACCGGCCAGCGAAGCCGAGAGCTTCGATAAATCATTGCAGTACATGGGTTTTCAGCGGGGTGAGTCGCTGCTGGGCAAAGAAATCAACTACGTATTCATCGGCAGTTGCACCAACTCGCGCATCGAGGATTTGCGGGCGGTGGCGGCCTACGTGCGCGGCAAGCAGAAGGCTGGCCACGTCGAGGCCATCATCGTGCCCGGCTCGAAGCAAGTGGAGCAGCAGGCCATTGCCGAGGGTTTGGATAAAATTCTGGCTGATGCCGGCTTTGAGCTGCGCGAACCGGGTTGCAGCGCCTGCCTGGCCATGAACGAAGACAAAATCCCCGCCGGGGCCTACTGCGTGGCTACGTCCAACCGCAACTTCGAGGGGCGGCAGGGGCCGGGCTCGCGCACGCTGCTGGCGAGCCCGCTGGTGGCGGCCATCACGGCCGTGCAAGGCCGGATTGTGGATATCACGCAGTACCTGAACTAAGGCCATGGAAAAGTTTCAAACCCTGCACTCCAGCGCCGTGCCGCTGCCGCTCGAAAACATCGATACGGACCAGATTATCCCGGCCCGCTTCCTGAAAGCGACCACGCGCGAAGGCTTCGGCGAAAACCTGTTTTGCGACTGGCGGCGCAACCCCGACGGCAGCCCCAAGCCGGAGTTCGTGCTGAATGACCCAAAATACAGCGGCCAGATTCTGCTGGCGGGCAAGAATTTCGGCTGCGGCTCCAGCCGCGAGCACGCCGCCTGGGCACTGGACGATGCCGGTTTTCGGGTGGTGATTTCGAGCTATTTCGCCGATATTTTCCGGGGCAACGCGCTAAATACCGGCCTGCTGCCGCTGCAAGTAACCGATGCCGAGCTAAACCGGCTTTTCGCGCTGGTAGAGCGGGATGCGGCCACCCAATTCGTGGTGAACCTGCCCGAGCAGACGCTGCATGTGCCCGCCACGGGCGACAGCTTCCACTTCGACATCGACGCCTACAAAAAGGAATGCCTGATTAATGGCTACGACGACATCGACTACCTGGTGAGCCAGAAACCGGCCATCGAAGCCTACGAACAAGCCCGCACCTGGAACTGGTAATTAATTAGTTAAGAAAATGGTAAGCAAGAAAATAGCCGTGTTGCCCGGCGATGGCATCGGGCCGGAGGTCTGTCGGCAAGCCGTGAAAGCGCTGGAAGCGGTGGCCGAACGGTTCGACCACCGCTTCGACCTGAGTTCCCACCTGATGGGGGCCTGCGCCATCGACGCCACCGGCAACCCCCTGCCCGACGAAACCCTCGAAGCCTGCCGCGCCGCCGATGCCGTGCTGCTCGGGGCCATCGGCGACCCGAAATACGACCACGACCCCAGCGCCAAGGTGCGCCCCGAGCAGGGCCTGCTGCGCCTGCGCAAGGAGCTGGGCCTGTTTGCCAACATCCGCCCCGTCACGGCCTACGACGTGCTGCTGGACCATTCGCCCCTGAGACGGGAGCGCATTCAGGGTACCGACATGGTCATCTTCCGCGAACTGACGGGCGGTATCTACTTCGGCGAAAAGGGCCGCACCGCGGACGGCGAAGGCGCTTACGACTACTGCACCTACAGCCGCTCCGAAATCCGCCGCATTGCGCACCTGGCGTTTCAGGCCGCCGCCGGCCGCCGCCGGCACCTCACGCTGGTGGACAAGGCCAACGTGCTGGAAACCTCCCGTCTCTGGCGCGAGGAAGTGCGCGAAATGGCCGCCCAATACCCCGATGTGACGGTGGACTACCTGTTTGTGGACAATGCCGCCATGCAGGTCATCCTCAACCCCACGCAGTTCGACGTGATTCTGACCGAGAACATGTTCGGCGATATCATTTCGGACGAGGCTTCCGTCATTGCCGGCTCCATGGGCCTGCTGCCGTCGGCTTCCATCGGC
Organism: Hymenobacter sp.; assembly: GCA_028288445.1. Taxonomy (GTDB): domain Bacteria; phylum Bacteroidota; class Bacteroidia; order Cytophagales; family Hymenobacteraceae; genus Hymenobacter. Next base: position 13,303 of record JAQBNT010000139.1, read on the forward strand.
GAGCAGGTGGCGCTGTTCGAGCCCATTCACGGCTCCTACCCGCAGGCCAAAGGCAAAGGCATTGCCAACCCCATTGCCGCCATTCTCTCGGTGGCCCTGCTGCTGGAGCACCTGGAGCTGCACGCCGAAGCCGCCCTGGTGCGCGAGGCCGTGGACGAGGCGCTCAACAACGGGATTCTGACCCCGGAACTGAACCCCACCGCGCCCTACACCACCGAAGAGGTGGGTAACTACATCGCCTTCTGGATTGCCGATTCCAATGAGAAGCAGTGGAACAAGAACAACGTCGAAATCGGCATCAGCACGATTATTTAGCCTGTAATGACCGTTCAAAATAACTCGCTCGACCCCATGAAAAAATACTTCCTGCTGGTCTTTGCCGTCATCACTCCTGGCCCGCGGGGCGCATAGGAATAGCTTGTTGCAACCCAGCAAAAGCCTTTCTAAGCCCCGCGCTCAGGAAGGCTTTTTTATGGATTTCCTCTTTCTTACGATTTCATACGCATGTATTTCAACCCCGGCACCCTAGCCTTTGTCGACGGCGAATTTGTGAAGGCCGAAGCCGCCCAGGTGGGCGCTTACGCCCAGTCGCTGCACTACGGGTACGCCGTTTTTGAAGGCATCCGAGCCTACGCCACGCCGGCCGGCACCCGCATTTTCAAGGCCGAGGAGCATTATGAGCGGCTGCATTATTCGTGTCGCAGTATCGGCCTGCCGTTCAGCTATTCGGTAGCTGAGTTGACGGACATCACCTACCAGCTGCTGGCGAAAAATGGCCTGGCCGACGCTTACATCCGCCCACTGGTGTACGCCGGCGAGCCTAATATGACCCTGAAGCACGCCAGCAGCAGCAACCTGCTCATCGCCGTGTGGGACTGGGGCAAGTACCTTGGCGACCAAAGCCTGCGCCTCAGCATCTCGCCCTACCAGCGCCCCAACCCCAAAGCCGTGCCCATCGAAGCCAAGGTGTCGGGCCACTACGTCAACTCCATCATCGCCAGTTCCGAAGCCAAAGGCCGGGGCTTCGACGAAGCCTTGCTGCTGGATATGAACGGCTACGTGGCCGAAGGGCCGGGGGCCAATTTCTTTTTTGAGAAGAACGGCGAGCTGTTCACCGCGCCGCAGGGCAGCATCCTGCGCGGCATCACCCGCAACACCATTATTGATTTGGCCCGCGAAGCCGGCATCAGCGTGACGGAAAAGTTCTTCACGCCCGCCGAATTGGAAGGCGCTACCGGCGCTTTCTACACCGGCACCGCTGCCGAGGTCGTGGGCATCGCGGCCATTGATGAGCTGGAATTCGGCGTGCCTTTTTCGGAGACGCTGGGCGCGCAGCTGGCCGGGCGCTACCGGGCGCTGGTGACGGGCGTGGCGGTAGCGCAAACCGCCTAGCGTAGGAATCGCGGAAACGTCATGCTGAGCTTGTCGAAGCATCTCTACCGCGCAACTAATTAATCAATGCAGCCCAACGAAGCGGTAGAGATGCTTCGACAAGCTCAGCATGACACACGATTCGAAAACGACCCTAAACTGCCATGATTCTCAACAAATACAGCCGCATCTACACCCAGGACGACAGCTTGCCGGCCTCGCAGGCCATGCTTATCGGCTCGGGCTTGTCGGATGCGGACTTGCGCAAGCCGTTCGTGGGCATCTGCTCCACGGGTTTCGAGGGCAACACCTGCAACATGCACCTGGATGCGCTGGCCGACGGCGTGAAAATTGGCGTGCAGGCCCAGGGGTTGGTGGGGCTGCGCTTCAACACCATTGGGGTGAGCGACGGCATCACGAATGGCACGCCGGGGATGCGGTTTTCGCTGGTGTCGCGCGAGATTATTGCCGACTCGATTGAGGCCATGGCGGGGGCGCATAATTACGATGCCGTGGCCACCGTGGTGGGCTGCGACAAGAACATGCCCGGCGCGCTCATCGCCATGGCCCGCCTCAACCGGCCCAGCCTGATGGTGTACGGCGGCACCATCAAGGGTGGCACGTTCAAGGGGCAGCAGCTCAACATCGTGTCGTGTTTTGAAGCCTACGGCAAGAAATTGCAAGGACAGATTTCGGACGAGGATTATAGCGGCATCATCCACAATGCCTGCCCTGGGCCGGGCGCCTGCGGTGGCATGTACACGGCCAATACCATGGCCGCCGCCATCGAGGCGCTGGGCATGAGCGTGCCGTTCTCGTCGTCGCTGCCCGCCGTGAGCGCAGAGAAAACCCAGGAATGCCTCGATGCCGGGGCCTGCCTGCGCCGGCTGCTGGAGCGCGACATCAAGCCCCGCGACATCCTGGTGCGGGCGGCGTTTGAGAACGCGCTGGTGGTGATAACGGTGCTGGGCGGCTCCACCAATGCCGTGCTGCACCTCATCGCCATTGCCCACGCGGCCGGCGTGCCCCTCACCATGGAGGATTTCCAGGCCGTGAGCAACCGCGTGCCGGTGCTGGCCGACCTCAAGCCCAGCGGCAAGTACCTCATGGAAGACCTCTCGGCCCTGGGCGGCGTGCCCGCCGTGATGCGCACCCTGCTCGATGCCGGCCTGCTGAACGGCGACCTGCTCACCGTGACCGGCAAAACGCTAGCCGAAAACCTCGCCGACATTAAGCCGCTGGGCGCGGAGCAGGACTTGCTGCGGCCCTTTGACAACCCCATTAAGGCCGACGGCCACATTCAGATTCTCTACGGCAACCTCGCCCCCAAAGGCGCGGTGGCTAAAATCACGGGCAAGGAAGGTCTGCGCTTCGAAGGCCCGGCCAACGTCTTCGACTCGGAAGAAGCGCTGAACGAAGGCATCACGCAGGGAAGCATCAAGGCCGGGCAGGTGGTCGTCATTCGCTACGTGGGGCCGAAGGGCGGGCCGGGCATGCCCGAAATGCTTAAGCCCACGTCGGCCATTATCGGGGCCGGGCTGGGCGATAAGGTGGCCCTGATTACCGATGGCCGCTTTTCGGGCGGCACCCACGGCTTTGTGGTCGGCCACGTTTGCCCCGAAGCCTATGATGGCGGCGGCATTGCGCTGGTCGAAAATGGTGATTGGATTATCCTCGACGCCTCCGCCAATACCATCGATATCCAGCTGGAGCCCGCCCTGCTGGAGCTGCGCCGCAGCCAGTGGCAGCGCCCCCGCCCTAACGCGACCCAGGGCGTGCTCCTCAAATACATCCGCACCGTGAGCGACGCCAGCCACGGCTGCATCACCGATTTACTGGAAGAAAGCCATGTTAATGCCAGCGCCAGCACTATTTCCTGAAGTCGAGGCCTCGGAAGCCACGTCAGGAGCCTCGGAAGCCATGCCAGGAGAGGTGAACACCGTATCAGCAGTGGCGGAAGCCCCGGCAGTAGCAGCGGAAGCCACGTCGGGAGCCTCGCAGGCCCCGGCCGCCACTTCGGATGCTGTGCCAGCAGCCTCGGCCCCGCTGACAACCGGCGCGACGGCCGTGCTGGATATTCTGCTGGCCGAGGGCGTGGATACCATTTTCGGCTATCCCGGCGGGGCCATCATTCCGATTTATGATGCCCTCTACGACTTCAACGACCGGCTGAACCATGTGCTGGTGCGCCACGAGCAGGGCGGCATTCACGCGGCGCAGGGCTATGCGCGGGCTTCCGGGCGGGTGGGAGTAGTGTTTGCTACCAGCGGGCCGGGCGCGACCAACCTCGTTACCGGCCTGGCCGATGCCCAGATTGACAGCACGCCGCTGGTGTGCATCACGGGGCAGGTGTTTGCGCACTTGCTGGGCACCGATGCGTTCCAGGAAACCGACATTATCAATATCACCACGCCCGTCACGAAGTGGAATTACCAGGTGACCAAGGCCGAGGAAATCCCCGAGGCGCTGGCCAAGGCCTTCTACATCGCCCGTAGCGGCCGGCCCGGCCCGGTGCTCATCGACATCACCAAAAACGCCCAGCTTCAGCCGTTTCATTTCGCGCCCTATGTGCCCTGCACGCACATCCGCAGCTACCGGCCGAAGCCCGTTGTGCGGCCCGAGTATTTGCGCGAGGCGGCGGCGCTCATCAACCAGGCCGAGCGGCCGTTCGTGCTCTGGGGCCAGGGTGTGATTCTGGGAAAGGCGGAATTGGAGTTCAAGGCCTTCCTCGAAAAAAGCGGCATCCCGGCGGCCTGGACTATCCTCGGCGCGGGCGCATTGCCGACTAGCCACCCGCTGAACGTGGGCATGCTGGGCATGCACGGCAACTACGGCCCCAACGTGCTCACCAACGAGTGCGACGTCCTCATCGCCATCGGCATGCGCTTCGACGACCGGGTGACGGGCCGCCTGGATAAATACGCCCATCAGGCCCAGGTCATTCACCTCGACATCGACCCCACCGAAATCGACAAAAACGTACCCGCCACCGTGCCCGTGTGGGGCGACTGTAAAGAAACCCTGCCGCTGCTCACCGCCCTCATCGAGCCCAAAACACACCCCGAATGGCACGAGCGTTTCAAAGGCTACATGGCCGAAGAAGTGGCCGCTGTGATAAACGACGAGCTATTCCCGACCGGTGAGGAACTGACCATGGGCGAGGTCCTGCACCAGCTCAACGAGCTGACGCAGGGCGAGGCCATCATCGTGACCGATGTGGGCCAGCACCAGATGGTGGCCTGCCGCTACGCCCGGTTTAACCACACCCGCAGCAACATCACCAGCGGCGGGCTGGGCACCATGGGCTTCGCGCTGCCGGCCGCCATCGGGGCCAAGTTTGGCGCGCCCGAGCGGCCGGTGGTGGCCATCATCGGCGACGGTGGCATTCAGATGACTATCCAGGAGCTGGGCACCATCATGCAAACCGGGGTCGAGGTGAAAATCATCATTCTCAACAACCGCTTTCTGGGCATGGCGCGGCAGTGGCAGGAGCTGTTCATCGCCCGTCGCTACTCCTTCGTCGATATCCAGAGCCCCGATTACGTGGCCGTGGCGGCCGGCTACCGCATCGCCGGCCGGCGCGTGGAGGCGCGGGAGGACTTGCAGCCCGCGCTGCGGCAGATGCTGGCGCAGCCCGGCTCCTTCCTGCTGGAGGTGCTGGTGGCGAAGGAAAATAACATCTTCCCGATGGTGCCGCAAGGATGCAGCGTGGCGGAAATCCGGCTGCGCTGAAGAACAATTGTGGTAGCCTGCCATGCAGAGCGCAGCGAAGCATCTTTACCTCAATAGTAAACCTAGCGATTTGATTGCATCGAGCGGTAAAGATGCTTCGCTGCGCTCTGCATGACGGTTACCAATTCAATTACAGAAAATCATGTCCCAGCCCCCCGACCGCCAGGAATACAACATCACGGCCTACACCGAAAACCAGGTGGGACTGCTCAACCGCATTGCCATCATTTTCTCGCGCCGCAAAATCAACATTGATAGCCTCAACGTGTCGCCCTCCGAAATTGAAGGCATTCACCGCTTCAACATCGTCATCACCGAAACCGAAGAGGTAGTGAGCAAGCTGGCCGGCCAGATTGAAAAGCAGGTGGAAGTGCTGAAAGTGTACCACAACCCCAACGCCGACGTGATTTGGCAGGAAATGGCCCTCTACAAAGTGCCGACCGACGTGATTGCCGAAAAAGCGTCCGTCGAGCGTCTGCTGCGCGAAAACGGAGCCCGGGCCGTGGTCATTCGCAAGGACTACACGGTGTTTGAAACGACCGGCCACCGCGAGGAAACCGACGCGCTAATCAAGGTTTTGCAGCCGTACGGGCTCATCGAATTCGTGCGTAGCGCCCGCATCGCCATCATCAAAGCCAGCGACGGCTTCAACCATAAGCTGCGCGAGTTCGAGCGCCGCGAGCCGGGCGAGGAAGTGGCCGAAAACGAGTTCCTGAACAGCCGCGACGCGGTGTTTACGATGTGACGCGGACTCTGCAAGTCCGCGAATCGAACGATAATTCTTCAACCCACGCGCGGACTCGCCGAGCCCACGCTACAACCAACCCCCCAACCCCATGGCACAAATCAATTTCGGTGGCGTCGACGAAACCGTCATCACCCGCGACGAATTCCCTCTCGCAAAGGCGCTGGAATATCTGAAAGATGACACCATTGCCGTAATCGGCTACGGCGTGCAGGGGCCGGGCCAAGCCCTGAACATGCGCGACAACGGCTTTAACGTCATCGTGGGCCAGCGCTCCGGCACGCCTTCCTGGGACCGTGCCATCCGCGACGGCTGGGTAGAGGGGGAAACGCTGTTTTCGCTGGAAGAGGCGGCTGAGCGCGGCACCATCATCTGCAACCTGCTGAGCGACGCCGGCCAGATTGCGCTGTGGCCCATGCTGAAGGAGCGCCTTACGCCCGGCAAAACGCTGTACTTCTCGCACGGCTTCGGCATCACGTTCAACGACCAGACCAACATCATCCCGCCCGCCGACGTGGACGTAATTCTCGTGGCCCCCAAGGGCAGCGGCACCAGCTTGCGCCGCCTGTTTCTGGCCGGCGGCGGGCTGAATTCGTCCTTCGCCGTGTTCCAGGATGCCACTGGCAAGGCCTGGGAGAAAGCCATTGCCATGGGCATCGGCGTGGGCTCGGGCTACTTGTTTGAAACCGACTTCAAGAAGGAAGTGTACTCCGACCTCACCGGCGAGCGCGGCGTGCTGATGGGTGCGCTCGCCGGCATCATCGAGGCCCAGTACCAGGTGCTGCGCCAGCGCGGCCACTCGCCCTCCGAGGCCTTCAACGAAACCGTGGAAGAGCTCACCCAAAGCCTCGTGCCGCTGGTGGGCGAAAACGGCATGGACTGGATGTTTGCCAACTGCTCCGTAACCGCCCAGCGCGGTGCCCTGGACTGGAAGGGCCGCTTCCGCGAAGCCACCCTGCCGGTGCTCAATGAGCTGTACGACAGCGTAGCCAGCGGCGCGGAGGCCCGTCGCACCATCGAGCGCGGCACCACGCCCAACTACCGTCAGGAACTGGAGGCCGAGTTGAAAGAGGTACGCGAGTCGGAGCTGTGGGCCACCGGCGCGACCGTGCGCCAGCTGCGCTCCAAAGCGGCCGAAAAGGTAGAAGCGGTGTAGAGACACGTATTCGCATCTCCTGTCAGCACAACACCACAGAAAAGTCATGCGGAGCGCAGCGAAGCATCTTTACCGCTTAACTAATCCTGACGATTGGATTAGTTAAGCGGTAAAGATGCTTCGCTGCGCTCCGCATGACTTTTCTGTGGTGTTCAGACCGTTTCGTGGTGTCCCGTAGGCCTCTACACCGTGTGCAGAATGACGTAGAGCGAAACGCTCGAAATCACGCCCCACAGCAGCACGCCCAGCAAATACGGCTTAGCCCCCACCGACCGTAGCGTGGCCGCCGACAGCCCCGCCCCGATGAAGAACAGCGTGACCGTAAGGCCGATTTTAGCCAACGCCACCAGCACCGGCCCCAACGGGTGCAGGGCGGGCACGTAGGTGTTCAGCAGCATGGCCGCAATGAAGCCAAAGATGAAGTAGGGGATTTTGATGTTGACGCCCTTCTGCTTGAAAATCATCGCCGTGCCGATGCTGACCGGGATAATCCAGAGGGCGCGGGCCAGCTTCACGGTGGTGGCGATTTGCAACGCTTGGTCGCCGTAGACCTTGGCCGCGCCCACTACCGACGAGGTGTCGTGGATGGCAATGGCGCACCACAGGCCGAACTGCTGCTGCGTCATGGCCAGGGCGTGGCCGATGGGCGGGAAGGCGAACAGCGCGATGGCATTGAGCACGAACACCGTGCCCAGCGCCACCGACATTTCCTCGTCCTTGGCCCGAATCACCGGCCCTACGGCCGCAATGGCGCTGCCCCCGCAAATGGCAGTGCCACACGAAATCAAATGCGTGACGTGGCGGCCCAGCCCCAGCCAGCGCCCCGCGAAATATCCCAGCACGAGTGTGCCGATAATGGATGCCACTGTGAACAGGATGCCTTCGCGGCCGGCTTCCACCGCCGCGTGGGCATTCATGCCGAAGCCCAGGCCCACCACCGAGTATTGCAGCAGCTTGGCAGTGGCCATCTTGGTCTGGCGGGCGAAGGGGTTGCCCAGCGTTTGGGCCAGCGCCAGGCCCAGCGCCAGCGCCACCGGCGGCGAGGCCCACGGCGTGAGGCAGAACACCAAGAGCAGCCCAAACACTACCTGCCGCCCCGTAACCGGGTAGCCCAGCACCAGATGAGGCGTGTGAAAGTTTCGGAAGATACCAGTGGTATCGGCCGGACCGGCGGTGGCCGGCGCGGTGGGTGGCAACAGGGTGGGATGGGCCATGAGGCAGGAGAGTGAGGGCCTCAAATTTACGGCAACGCTTGTGGTACGGGTAATTGAAAAAGGTTATTCCAAATTACCTTTGGTTATACCAATGGATTAAGCTGCTGCTGGGCGAAGCTGAGAAACCGCTGGGCCGCACGCGGTAATTGCTTGCCCTGTACCCACACGGCCTCAAACTGCCGGGGCAGGCGCAGGCCCTCCACGGGCACGATTTCGAGCCGCCCGGCGGTAAGCTCCCGCGCCAGCGCCCGGCACGATACAAACCCCATGGCCTCGGGTGCGGCTTCGAGGTAGCCTTTGATGGACTCGGTGTTATCGAAGTAAAAAGCCACTTGCAGCGTACTGAGCTTGATTTTGAGTTCGCGCAGGGCAAACTCCAGCACTTCGAGCGTGCCCGAGCCGCGCTCGCGTAGCACCAGTGGGTGGGCGAGGGCTTCGGCCAGCGGCAGGGGCGTGGTGGGTGGGCCGGTGGGCGTGGCGCGGCGCACGGCTACCAATTCGTCGGGCAGCAGCAGTTCGTAGTGCAGGTCGCGGCTGCGGGAGCGGCCTTCCACGAAGCCCAAATCCAGCTCGCCGCGCAACAGGGCTTCGGCAATGTGCTCGGAATTGGCGTTGGCCAGGGTGAGCTGCACGTTGGGGTGGCGGGCCTGGAAGGCGGGCAGCACGCCCGGCAGCACGTATTGGCAGAGGGTGGTGCTGGCCCCCAGGCGCAGGCGGCCGGCGGCCTCGTCGGGGTCGCGCAGGGTCAGGAGCTGGTCGGCGAGCTGCTGGGCGGAGGCGGCCACGGCCTCGGCGTGGCTCTGGAGCAGGCGGCCGGCTTCGGTGAGGGCCACGCGGTTGCCGCGCCGTTCCAGCAGGCGCTGGCCGTAGTGCTTTTCCAGCTCGTGGATGTGCTTGGTAACGGCCGGCTGCGTGACGAACAGTTCCTGCGCCGCTTTGGTGAAGCTCAGGTGCCGGGCCACGGCTTGGAACACGCGAAGGCGAAAATCAGACATGGCCCAAAGTAAGCGGTTGGGTTCGTTGGTGGCAAAATTGCCAATAAAGATGGAGCATGACGTTCTTTTAAGTTGTTCTTTCTACTCCATTAAACACAAAAAAGCCCCGACCAATGATGGCCGGGGCGTTTTCTGTGGAAAGAAGGAACAGTTATTCCACGCTCAGCGGGCGGCTCAGGGCCACGCCGGCCACGGTCAGGCGGCAGGTGTAGAGGCCGGGGGCCAGCTTAGCGGCATTGAGTTCGGCGGTGAACTGGCCGGCGGGGCGCGTTTCGCCATCAATCAGCTGAGCCACGCGGCGGCCGAGGTTATCAAACACGGCCAGGCTTACCACCGACTGCTTTTGCAGGCTGAAAGGCAGCTGCGTGAGGCCCGACGTGGGGTTGGGGTAAGCTGGCGCAAAGGCAGCAAAATCGCTGCTGATGGTGCGGGTGGCGGTGGGCACGTAGCCCACCAGGCTCGGGCCGTAGAAGTCGTCGATATACACCTTCTGCTTCACGTAGGTGTTCGACGAAATCAATAGCACAATTTCGTTCACACTGGTATTGGCAGTGCCACTGGGCGTGGCGCTGTAATTGAAGGTGAGGGTTTCCCAGGCATTGGTGGCCGTGGTGGTGGCGGTGTATTCCGAGTTGCGGCCGGCTGGGTAGTTAGGTCCGGTGGCCACGGTCGAGTCCTGCAAGGTGAGCTGGAAGGGAATGCCCGGGGCGGGGCTGAACACCTTCATGGTCATGTGCAGCGTGTTGTTTTTAAAGTTCGTCACGTCGGCCAGGGCCGCACCACGCGGCTGCATCACTAGGGCATCGTATTGGTTCGCCGAGCGCGTGTAGCGGGCCACGCGGGCGCTGGGGTTGGCGGCGCTCACCGCGTTATTCAGGGTGTCCACTTTCAGGCCGCCCGACGATTTGTAGGCGATGTACTTGATGGCGCGGGTACCCTCGTAGTTGTCGTAGAGTTGGCGCACGGCTGGTGCAGTCGGAACCACGGTCATCAGCTCCGGCCCCATGATGTCATCAAGGTAGTAAGTGCTGCCATTGTTGGAGTTGGGAGCCACCTGAAACAGCATCTGGTCGATGTCCGTCGCCGCCACCGTCGGGTCGTAGTTGCCGCCGCCGGCCGGGCTGGGCGTGAAGGTGAGGGTTTCCCAGGCATTGGCCACCGTGGTGACGGCCGTAAACTCGGTGCCGAATTTGCCGGTGGGGTAATTACCGGTGTTCAACCGGCTGTTTTGCAGCACCACGCCCACCGTCACACCTGCCGCCGGGCTGCGGAACTTGACGCTGATGCGCTTGGCCCCGCCCGTGGCGTAGGCGGCCACGCTGGCCATGACGGCACTATTGGGCTTCACCACCAGCACGGCGTATTGCGAGGCTGCGGCCCGCGCGTAGGAGGCGCAGGTCGGGCTGCTGTTCACGGCGTTGCTGCCGGGGTTGGGCGCGTTCTGCACCAGCGTGCCCTCCACCAGCGGGTACGACACAATGCGCGTCGTCTCGAAGTTGTCGTACAGGGTCTGGGCCGAAGCCACCTGGGTTGCGCCCGTAGCTAAAGCAGCGGCGCACAGTAGTTTGGTAAAGTTGTTCATGTGGGAACTGGTGAGGATGTGAGAAATTTGGGATTGGGGTTGCGTCTGGTTGGCTATTCCTTTTTCATCTGGTAGAAGCGCACGTAGTCCACCACCATTTGCTGGGGGAAGGCGGCTTCGTCAATGCCCTTCTGGCCGCCCCACTCGCCGCCCACCGCAATGTTGAGCAGCAGGTGGAAGGGCTGGTCCCAGGGCCAGGTTTCCCAGCCGGTGCCCTCGTTGCGGTGGGCGAAGTAGATTTGGCCGTCTACCTGCGCCGTGATGGTTTCGGGCGTCCACTCCACCGAGTAGGTGTGGAAGGCGCTGATGGCGTCGGGCAGCTTGGTGATGCCGGTTTTCTGGGTGTTGATGCGGAAGTAGTAGGCCTTGCAGTGGGTGGTGGCGTGCACCACGTTGGGGTCGTAGCCGACGTGCTCCATGATGTCGATTTCGCCGTTGTCCGGCCAGCCTTTATTGCCGTAGGGGTTCTTGTCGGGCAGCATCCAGATGGCGGGCCAGGTGCCGCGCCCGCCGGGAATTTTGGCCCGAATCTCGAACCGCCCATATAGCTGGCTGCCGCCTTTGCCGCGCGACACCAGCCGGGCCGACGTGTAGCCGTTGCCGGCTACCAGTGCCTCCTTGCGGGCCTCAATGATGAGGTTGCCGCCCTCGACACGGGCATTTTCGCGGCGCTTTTTCGTGTAGTACTGTTCCTCCTTGTTGCCCCAGCCGCTGCCACCCACGTCGTAGGCCCACTTCGTGGAATCGGGCAGGCCGGCGTAGTTGAACTCGTCGCTCCAGGCCAGCTTGCTGAACGTGTAGCGCGACGGGACTACGGCCGCTTTCGGGGCGGGCGCAGTCCCGTTTAGTAGCAGCAGCAAGCCTGGAAGCAAAGTGGAAATCATGCGGGAAAGTGGAAATGATGGGGATAACTCCCGGGTAGCGTTGTGGTCAAAAAATGGTGGAGCCCAATTGGCCGCCGGCCCACTGAGCCGGCGGCCAACGCCCAATCCGGCGGGGAATTCTCACCAGGCCCCGACCGGAGTGAACGGCGGTATCAGGCCGGGCTACTCTTTGTACTTGTAGTAGCGCTCGTAGTCCACCAGCATTTGCTGGGGGAAGGTTGT
>JAQBNT010000152.1 GCA_028288445.1 Hymenobacter sp.
GTAAGGCTTGCCCGCACCATCTGTCATCCTGAGCGCAGCGAAGGACCTTATCACGTTCGCATCAGTTCGATTTACTGCAAACTATTCAGCAGTGATAAGGTCCTTCGCTGCGCTCAGGATGACAAAAGGCGCGGAGCAACCCTACCGAAACAGGTTCGTTTTCGCCACTTCCAGCAGCTCGCTGCCCTTGCCGTTCATCAGCGCCTTCAGCGCGTAGAGGCCGAAGCCCTGGGCCTGCTTCAGTTCGATGCTGGGCGGCATGCTCAGCTCCTGGCGCTTTACCACGGCGTCGACCAGGGCGGGGCCGTCGTGGGCCAGGGCTTCGCGGAGCACGCTTTCCAGGCGGGCGGGGTCGCTCACGCGGAAGCCTTTGAGGCCGGCGGCGGTGGCGAGGGCCCCGAAATCGGGGTTGTCGAGCTCGGTGCCGTATTCGATGATGCCGGCCGCTTTCATTTCCAGCTCCACGAAGCTGAGGGCGGAGTTGTTGAAGACGATGATTTTGACCGGGATTTTGTGCTGGCGGATGGTCAGCAGCTCGCTCAGCAGCATGGCCAGGCCGCCGTCGCCGCACATGGCAATGACCTGGCGGCCGGGCTCGGCCAGGGCCGCGCCGTAGGCCTGCGACACGGCGTTGGCCATGCTGCCGTGCACGAACGAGCCGATGAGCCGGCGCTGGCCGTTCATGTGCAGGTAGCGGGCGGCCCAGATGGTGGGCGTGCCCACGTCGCAGGTGAAAATGGCGTTTTCGGCGGCCAGCTCGTCCAGCAGGCGGGCTACGTGCTGGGGGTGCAGGCTGGTGTCGCCGGCCTCGCCGGTGGCCAGCTCGGCGAGGTGGGCGTCGTCGTCGCGGTGGCGCTTTTGGGCTTCTTCGAGGTGGGCGCGGTCGGTGCGCGGGGTGAGGTGGGGCAATAGCTGGCGCAGGGTTTCGGCCACGTCGCCGGCCAGGCCGATTTCGACGCGGGTGCGGCGGCCGATGTTCTCGGGCCGGCTATCGACCTGCACCACGCGGGCCTTTTCGGGGTAGAACTGGCGGTAGGGGAAGTCGGTGCCCAGCATCAGGACGGTGTCGGCGTCCATGAGGGCGTGGTAGGCGGCGGGCATGCCCAGCAGGCCGGTGAGGCCCACGTCGTAGGGGTTGCCGGGCTCGACGTGCTCCTTGCCGCGCAGGGCATGCACGACGGGCGCCTGGAGCGCGGCGGCGATGTGCACCAGCTCATCGAGCGCCCCGGCGCAGCCGATGCCGGCCAGAATGGTGACCTTTTCGCCCGCGTTCAATAATTCAGCAGCTTGCTTAATATCGGCTTCCGAGGGGCGCAGAGCGCTGCGGCGGCCGTGGGTGGGCAGCAGGGTTTCGGGGGCTTCGGTTTCCAGATACGCCACATCGCCGGGCAGCACCACCACGGCCACGCCGCGCTGGCCCAGGGCGGCGGCCACGGCGCTTTCGATGGTGCGCACGGCCTGCTCGGGCACCGAAATCAGCTCGCAGTAGTGGCTGCATTCGCGGAACAGGCGCTCGGGGTGGGTTTCCTGGAAGTAGCCGGTCCCGATTTCCACGTTCGGAATCTGGGCGGCGAGGGCCAGCACGGGCACGCGGCTGCGGTGGCAGTCATACAGGCCGTTGATGAGGTGGGTATTGCCGGGGCCGCAGGAGCCGGCGCACACGGCCAGGTCGCCGGTGAGGTGGGCCTCGGCCCCGGCGGCGAAGGCCCCGCCCTCCTCGTGGCGCACGGCGATGAATTCGATGTCGGAGCGGGTGCGGATGTTGTCGGTGATGCCGTTGAGGGAGTCGCCCACCACGCCGAACACGCGCCGGACGCCGGCGGCTACGAGGGTATCGACAATGATGGCGGCGACGGATTTTTTGGACATGGCGGGAGGCGGTTGGGTCAGCGGGGGTTTACGGGAAAACAAAAGGCCCGGCTGGGGAGCCGGGCCTTTTGTCAGTTAAGAGTTAGGGGTTATGAATAGTTGTTGTCTTAACTCCTAACTCCCCTAATAGCTTTCCTTCAGGAAGCCGAAATTGCGGCGCTCGGCCTTGTAGGTTTTGGGGTAGTTGGCTTCGAGCAGCAGCAGAAACGCCACCAGAAAGGCCCGGGCCTGTTCAACGAAGCCGTCTTTGTCGACTACTTCGGTGGCGCGGTCGCCGGTGGCCTTGGCGGCTTTGGGCTGGAGGTCGTTGTAGTCGGTGGCAATGGGCTGCCAGAACTTCACGCCGTACTTGCTGTCGGCGAGGCCGTGCGCGGTCAGGGCCTTCACCAGCTTGTTCAGGGCTTCGGCGCGCTCGGCGCGGTCGCGGGGCAGGGTGTAGGTGCTGCCCACTTTCACGATGCCGAACTCGCCGTAGTAGGCGCGGCCGTCGTTTTCCTCGTCGTATTGCAGGGCCAGGGCCTTGCGCACGTACTTGAGCTTGGCCTTGTCTTTGGGGCCGTCGATGACGTCATCGAGCTGCTGGAGGCGCAGGGTGTTGGGGCCGATGGCATCCTGGGCGGTGCTGGTGTCGCGCAGGCTTTCGCGCAGGTCCTTGGCCAGGGTTTTGGCCTGGGGCTGGGTTTTCCATTCCAGGGTAAGCTGGGGGCGTTGTTCCCACTCGTCCACCACGAGGTCGAGCACTTCGGAAATGGCCTTGGCGGCTTTCGGGATGTTGCGGGTGATGCGGGGCGCGGGGGCTTTCGGGGGTTTCGGGGTAGGCGTATCGGGATTCATCGAAAAGGAGTTAATGGGTTGAGCCTGATAGTAGGCCCGGTCCTAAACTACTGGAAATATTTGAATCGTACCGGCAGGGTGCTTGTCCCCAAATTATATTTTGTGGCCCCAGGCCCTCAACCGCCGGGCCGCGCACATAATATCCAGGGCCGGGACTGCCAGTCCGGGGCTCAAAATAAAATATTCAGGGCCGGGACTGGCTGTCCGGAGCTTAAAATAAAATATTCAGGGCCGGGACAGCCAGTCCGGGGTTTAAAATAAAATATTCAGGGCCGGGACAGCCAGTCCGGGCTCTGAGTATTTTTTTGGAGAGGGAAGAGCGGACAGGCACCCGCCCCTTAATCCTGCTGCGAGGGCATCTGCTCGCGGTCGGGAGTGCTTGATTTCCGCCCCAGCTTGTAGGTGAGGGCCAGCACCACGTTGTTTTTGGCCGAGGTAATCTGGGGGATGAACTGGCCGGCTTTGTAGGCGGGCAGGTTGTAGTTGGCCTGGTGCACGAAGCCGAGCTGCACGATGAGGTGGGCCGTGGCCTGGTAGCCGAGGCCGCCGTACACGCGGTTGCGCTCGAACACGGGGCCTTTGGGGTTGAGAAAAATCTCGTCGTAAGCCGAGAGGAAGACGGTGCCGGCCGTGATGCTCTTCTGGTTCAGGGGCAGAAAGGCGTTGAGCCGGTAGCGCAGCCGCTGCCGAAACGCGCTGCTGTCGTCCCGAAAATCCAGCCAGCGCTGCTCGATGCGGTAGCGGTGCTCCAGCTTCAGGCGCTTCGAGAACTGGGTGAGGGTGAGTTGTTCCCAGAGGCGCTTTTCCACGTTCAGGGGGCCGGCGCTCAGGTCCTGGTAGTCGGCCGTGACGTAGCGCCCGCCGCCCACCAGCACCGTAAAGTTGGGGTCGATGTCGTAGCTCACGCCCGCCTTCAGCTCGTGGTAGAAATACTGCCGGAACACGGCGTTGGTGCGGGCCTGCGCCTCGGCGTAGCCGCCCCACTTGTGCTCGGCGCTGCCCGGCAGCTGCACCGTGCCGATGAACCAGCTGCCCCAGGGCTGGGTGGCGTTGGCGGGGGCCTGGGCGTGGCCGGCCGTAGCAGTGCCCGCAAAAAGGGCCAGGCACCCCAGCAATTGGCGGTTTTTCATGGGAGAAGCCGGCCGGTGAGAATGGCACCGGCCGTATCGGGGCAAAGGTATGGCCCGCCCCGCGGCCTACGCCGGCACTTCCCCCACCAGCCGCCCGCGCCGGCCGGGCCAAAACCGCCACCAGGCCCACCCCAGCCCCGCCGCGCCCACCGCCACGCACACGCCCAGCCACAGCAGCATATTGTACCGGTCGGTAAATACCCGGTAGCCCGCGGTGAAGACGAACACCCCCACCCCCACCACCTCCCACCCCCGGCTCTCAAACAGCGGCGAGGTGGTTTCGGGCACGGCCGGCAGGTTCAGCACCACGCGCAGGCGGTTCCAGTCCCAGGCCAGCAGCAGCAGCCCCGCCAGCAGCATGAGCCCGGTGATGACGGACGTGCCCGCAAAGTCGTAGGAAATGGTGATGACGAAGATGTTGGCGATGATGCTCAGGTAGGCCAGCGCCCCCAGCAGCGCGTAGCGCTGCGTGAGCAGCAGCCCCCCCGCCAGCAGCTGCGCCCAGCCAATAAACTGCCAGTACAGCCCCGACTGGTACATCATCTCGAAGAAATGCCCCACGCTGTGGCCGCCCTCGTCGGGTATTTGGGTGAAGCGGTGCCCCTTGATTTTAATCAGGCTGGCAAACACGAACGCGCCGCCCACCAGGTAGCGGGTGTAAATAATGGCCAGCTGCCCCAGCAGCGACTGTTTCAGGGTTTGGCGGGTCATGGCGACGAACTTACTTATTACTTATTTCCCGCCCAGCCCCTGCGCCGCCGCCCCGCCAAAGGTGGCCGTGGCGCTGTCCGAAAACTGGTAGCGCAGCTGCGGAATGCGCGTCTTCAGGGCCAGCTTGCTTTGGTGATGGATGGCCAAATCGGCGGCCTGGATGTTGTTGGTGCCATCTACCTCCAGGGTCGAGGTGGTGCCCGCTGCCCCGGCCACGGCGCGGAGCTGGCGCAGGTTGTTGCTTTCGAGCGTCACGGTGCCGGCCCAGCGCTGGCGCACGCGCAGGCTGTCCTGGTTGAAATTGCGCACCAGCACCTCGCCGCCGGGGTTGTTGCGGTGGTCCCGGCGCTGGGCGGCCGGGTAGGGCGCGTCCGTGGTCAGCTGGTGCAGCTGCGGGCAGTGAATGATGACGTGCGGCTGGCCGCCCAGGAAATGTTCTTCCCTGGGGTCGGTGAGCGTCACGGCCAGCGTGCGGCCGTGCTGGCGGAAGCGCACGTATTCGGCGGCTTCCTTATTCACCCACACGCCGGCCGGGCCGGCCTCAATCTTCACCCGGAAATAAAGCCCGGCCGGCACCTCCACCGCATCGAAGCCGGTGCCGGCCTGCCGGATGAAATTGTGCAGCGGGTCCTTGTAGTGGCCGGTGCGGTACTCGGCCAGCAGGGCGGCATCGTAGGTGGCCAATGAGCCGAGCACCAACGCTCCGGCGGCCACAAAAAGGGTGTTACTGGTTTTCATCAGGAAGGAACGGTGAGGGGTTGCGGGTGGGCACTCTTGAATTCTTCGTAGCGGCGCTGCACCTCGGGCAGGCCAATGCCCAGCAGCAGCATGGTCCTGAACACCTCCGGCAGCTCCTGGGTCAGAAACCGCTCGCGGCGGGCGGCCTGCACCTGCGCCACGGCAGCCGGGGCCACAAAAAAGCCGATGCCGCGCTTGTTGTACAGCACGTCCTGGCTTTGCAGCAGCTCGTAGGTGCGCATCACCGTGTTGGGGTTCACCTGCAAGTCGCCGGCCAGCTCGCGCACCGACGGAATCTTGCTATCCGGCGGCCACTTGCCGCGCAGTATCAGCTCGCTCACGTACCCGGCTATTTGCAGGTAAATGGCCTCGTTGTCTTTGAATTCCATTGCTCTTTCCCCTTAAATCTGCTTCTCCGTGACGCGCATATACGCCGCCGCCCAGGCCAGCAGCATCACGCCCACCGGCACCAGCAAAAACCAGCTGTTCTGCGGCGGCGGTAGGTTCACCGAATACCACTCCTTGCCCTCCCGAAACCCCATGCCCGCAAAGGGCAGCACGCCGTCCAGCTTACGCCCCACCAGCCCCTTCACCACCTGCATGTTCGCCACCGACACCAGCACCCCGCCCAGCAGCAGCCCAAACGCCGTGCGGATAAACTGCTGCTTCTGAAAGAAAATGCTGCCCCACAAAAACACCGCATTCACCACCGCGTAGCCCACCAGCGCCCAGTACAGCTTGCTCTCGTTCGAAAACAGCCGCACCAGCTCCGGCGTGCGGCCGTGCCAGTCGTCCAGGCTCACCACCAGCGCATCAATCAGGTAGAAGCACCCCACGTACACCGCCATAAACAGCGGCACCGAGTACAGCCAGCCCACCAAGTACTTCTCCCAGTGCGAGGCCGGCAGCATCAGCGCCGCCGTGGCCTGCTTCCGGTTGCCATAAAACGAGAACACGGTGCTGGTAAAAAACGCGCCCGCCGCCAGCAGCCCCATCACAAAGATGACGCCCTGGATGTCCGGCACCACCGGCTGACTCGACGAAACCGCCACAAACCCCAGCACCAGCCCAATGCCGCCCAGCAGCACCCCCGCAGCCAGCAAATAGCCGCCCGCCTGCTCCGTGGTGTGCTTACTAAACAAGCGCCCAAAGCGCGAAAAACTAAAGAGCTGGCTCATGAGTGGGTTGCTTTTGAGATAAGTAAGACATCAGCGCCGGGGCCTCCCCCACCAGCGCGTTAAACAGCAATTCCAAATCGACCCGGCCCGGCACCCCGCCCCCGTTGGCCCGAATCACCTGCGCGCCCCGCACCGATTCCTCGGCGTAGAGGTCAGCCCCGCTCGCCTCCGGCACCGTGGCAAACGTCAGCCGCTCGGCCAGCTCGCCCAGGTCGGCATTGAGCACGATGCGCTGGCCGTGCAGCACCACCACGGTATCAATCAGGCTCTCCAAATCGCGCACCTGGTGGGTCGAGATTATCAGGCAGCGCTCCTCCGTCAGGGCCGTAGCCATCAGCTTGCGGAACTGCGCCTTGCTCGGAATATCCAGCCCATTAGTGGGCTCGTCCATCACCAGCAGGCTGGTATTGGCAGCCAGCGCAAAGGCAATCATGAACTTCTTCTGCTGCCCGAAGCTCAGGGCCGTAAGCACCGCCTGCGCCGGCACCTCAAACTCGGCGAGGTAGTGCGCCAGCGCCTCGTGGTCGAAGCGGGGGTAGAAGCCCGCCGTTTGCGCCACAAATTTCGCCGCCGTCACCGCCGGCACATATATTTCCTCGGGCAGAAAAAATAGGTCGGCCAGCACGGCCGGCAGCCGCCGCGCCGCCGGCTGCCCCAGCACCTCGCAGGTGCCGCCATCCGGGAAAGCCAGCCCCACCATGTTCTTGAGCAGCGTGGACTTGCCCGCGCCGTTCTTGCCCAGCAGGCCGTAAATGTGCCCACGCTCCAGCGTCAGGTCGAGGTGTTGGAAAAGCGGGCGCTTCCTGGAGTACCCAAAGCGAAGGTTGCGGATGTGGACCATTTGCGTGCTTGTCTAGTGTATTATCGTTCTAGTACACTGCAAACATAAATCACGAAACCCGAATTCAACAAATTATTTTTGCCATAATGAAAAAGAGCCCTTTCCGGCGGAAAAAAGGGCTCTTTTTATTGCAGTACATGTCGCTTAGCTAAAAGGTAGCCAGGATATTATTGCGCCGCTCATCATACTCGGCTTCCGTAATGAGGCCTTTTTGCAGCATGCTTTTCAGGTTCCGTAACTCAACCAGCGTGCGGTTGGGCGCGGGAGCTACGGCGGGGTTTGCCGCCACCTCAGCGGCCGGGGCCATGCTCTGGGCGCATTGGCTACAGGTATCGCCGAGCATCAGATGACCGTGTTGGCAATACTTCTTTTTCATATATTATGGCTATATTACTGAATTTCAAATATCCACAATTCTCTCCACCAAGTACAAAGTTCAAAAAATTCTTTTCGGTTGAATTCATATTATCTTCACTGCTGTGCCACGCCTTCCACCACCTCTCCAAGCTGCCCTGCGCGAGGCCGTTGCGGCCCGCTTCGGCCAGCCCCTCCGCTACCCCAGCCATTGCGATGCCCTGGAGCTGGAGCTGCAGCAGAACGCCGCAACCGGCGACCGCCGCCTGAGCCCCAGCACCCTGCGGCGGTTCTTCGGCCTGGTGGATAAGGACGGCGGCTACCACCTGCACACCCTCGACACCTTGGCCCGCTATGCCGGCCACGCCGACTTTGCCGCTTTTGGCCAATCGGTTTCGGGGCTGGCGATGCAGGAAACCACTGCCCCAGGCCCCGCCACCGACATTCCAGAGCTGCTGGCCATGGAGCAGCTGGCTTATCCCGAGCGCCTGCTGCTGGGCTATTTTCTGGGCCGTATCACGCGGCCGTCGCGGCCCGGCGGGACGGCCGCCCCGCTGGCCCTGCAACTGGCCACGCACCCGGCGGGCCAGGAGTTCTACGTCGAATCGTTCGTGGACCTGGCCCACCTCACCGGAGCGTTTGGCGAAGTGCTGGCCACGTACCTGCAACACAAGCACACCCCCGAAGCTCAACTGTTTGGCAATGCGGCGT
The DNA here is from genome assembly GCA_028288445.1 of Hymenobacter sp. Lineage (GTDB taxonomy): Bacteria > Bacteroidota > Bacteroidia > Cytophagales > Hymenobacteraceae > Hymenobacter. The sequence goes on from JAQBNT010000152.1 coordinate 8,367, forward strand.
TGTTCCTGGCCGAATTCCTGGCCGAGGACGAGCCGGCTTGGCGGCGGCGGCTGGCCGTGGTGCGGGCCCTGCCCGTGCCGCCCGAAGTGCACGCCTTCCCCCAGGGCCGGCGGGCGTTTGCCGAGATAGTGGCGGCCTGGCACGACGCGCCCGACCGCGTGGTGCCGGCCGACCTGCTGGCCCGCCTGCACCAGGAAGCCGTCACGGTGCCGCGCACACTGGTGCCCCCGGCTCCGCTGCCGGCTTTCTACAACCTATTTCCGGCCGGCTACCATTTTCTGATAGCCGAGGGGCTGTTCCTAACCGGCCAGTTTCCGGCGCTGCTCGACTGGCTGGCCCTCACCAACCGCGAATTCCCCGAACTGCCCTGGCTGGAAACCAACGTGTTCGACCAGCTGCTGCGGGCCTTCCAGGCCGTGGCCGAGTTACGCACCGGGCTCATCAGCGCCCGCGCCCCGCACCTGCACACGCTCTTCAACCTGGAAACCAACAGCTGGCTGCTCGACTATTTCCAGGTGCACATCTGGCTGGTCGAGCTACACTTCGCCGTCGGCGCCGACGCGGCCGAGGAAACCCGGCTGCGCAGCCACATTAAGGAGTTTGCCGCGCTGCACGGTATGCCGTTTTTTGAGACGGTGGCCGGGCGGATAGGTGCGGCTTAAGTTATTGCTGTACTTTTCTCGGTGGCATTCACGAACTCGCTGCAGGCCAGCAAGCCGGGCAGCAGGGTGAATGCGGCGATGGTTTTGCCGGCCCGTTGCAACTGGCTAGGAGGTAGCGGTTTCCAGGAGGCCATTACTATCTAGTTATGCTTAAGCACATGCCTATTACGAAGCCTGTAAGAGCGAGTCTAAAAGGATACAGCAGCAACAGAGCAACCCCGACAATTAAGTAAGACTTTGCCTTTGGCATATTGTTGCTGCGCTTTTGCGTGTATTTGAAGAAACAAAATGCAACGCCTAGTACCAATGGCAGGAACTCATACACGAAGTTCACTGCTGGAATGTGATAGGTTTTTGATGCGATTTCCCCTTCTCCAAAAAACATCCAGAATGTCAGTGGAAAAACTGCGTAAATCAGTACTCCTACTGCTATTACTACAAGCAAAAAGACAATAGCAAGATGCCCAAGTGAGACACGTACCGAAAGCACATTTTTGAAGATTGGAGTCATACAACCTCACACCTGAATAACCCCCACGTTATACGCCTTCTCAATCGGCGCATGATTTGCCGCCGCGATGCCTTCCGAAATCACCTTGCGGGTTTCCAGCGGGTCAATCACGGCATCGACCCAGAGGCGGGCCGCGGCGTAGTAGGGCGAGAGTTGCTCCTCGTAGCGGGCCTTGATGCGGTCGAGCAATTCCTTTTCGGCTTCGGGGGTGATGACTTCGCCCTTGGCTTTGAGGGAAGCTACCTGGATTTGCAGCAGGGTGTTGGCGGCCGCCGCGCCGCTCATTACCGCGAGCTGGGCTGTGGGCCAGGCTACTATTAAGCGCGGGTCGTAGGCCTTGCCACACATGGCGTAGTTGCCGGCCCCGTAGCTGTTGCCCACGATGACCGTGAACTTGGGCACCACCGAGTTGGCCATGGCATTCACCATCTTGGCGCCGTCCTTGATGATGCCGCCCTGCTCGCTCTGGCTGCCCACCATGAAGCCCGACACGTCGTGCAGAAACACCAGCGGAATGCGCTTCTGGTTGCAGTTCATGATGAAACGCGCCGCCTTGTCGGCCGAGTCGGAGTAGATGACGCCGCCCATCTGCATGCCGGTTTTCTTGCTCTTCACGATTTTGCGCTGGTTGGCCACGATGCCCACCGCCCAGCCATCGATGCGGGCCAGTCCGCAGATGAGCGTCTGGCCATACAGGTCCTTGTAAGGCTCAAACTCGGAGTTGTCCACCAGCCGGTTGATGATGTCCATCATGTCGTAGGGCTTCACGCGGCCGGCAGGCAGCAGGCCGTAGATTTCCTGCTCATCCTGCGTGGGTTTGGCCGGCGTGGCGCGGCTGAAAC
>JAQBNT010000175.1 GCA_028288445.1 Hymenobacter sp.
GGCCTGCTCGGGCACGGGCAGGCCGGTGGCGGTGGCCTGGGCCACGGCCGCGTCGGCCCGGATTTGGGCGTGCGTCACGTAGGCATCAATGCCCAGCCCGGCGGCCAGAAACAGCAGCGTGGGCGCGTGGATGTACTCGGGCGGCCACACATGCCACACCCAGCCCACCGGATAGGTGAGCACCACCACCAGGGCCACGGCCCCCAGGGTAAGTAGCTTGCCATCGGGCACGCCCCGGGCATCGCAAAACGAGTGCTGCAAAAAGGAAAACCAGTGTTTCATGGGGCAGGGGGCTAAAGCCGGGAAGATGCAGGGAGGGGGCAAGTTGGTCGGAATCAATTGGGTATGGGTTGCGACAAGGGTTGCGGGTAGATTTAGCAACTAAGGCCCGGAAGATTGGGAATCAGCAGGTTATAGTTCAATAGGTCTTCCAGCACCACGAAGCCGTGTTCTTCGGCGGGGGCCAGCACCAGGGTGTCGCCGGCTTCCACGCGGCGCGGGTCGGGCCCCCAGCTGGCCTGCCACCAGAGCATGGCCCCGCGCAGCACATGCAGGTACACGCGCTGCGGGAGGGCAATGCGCTGGTGGTGGGCGCCTACTTCGCCGCGCACGAGCAGGGCCGTGTGCCCCGGCGGAGCCAACAAATGGGCCGCCGCCAGGCCTTCGATGCTGGCGATGGGGTGGAAAAAGAAGTCGGCCCGCACCCACTCCGGCTGCGGCTCGTCGTCGAGCGTCATCGGCAGCAGGCAGGGGCTTTGCAGGTCGTGGAGCAGGGCTTCCTTGGCGGCGTAGGCCGAGGGCATGGCGTGCAGTGGGGGCATCGGAGAGGGGGCGGAAAGCAGGCGCGGCAACGGCCGCTAGAGCAGGGAGGTAGCGGTGGGGGAGGGCGGGGCCGGCGGCTGCGAGCGGCGGCCCGTGAGCAGGGCTTCAATGACTTGCAGCTGCGTTTGCACGGTGTGCATGATGGTGCTGAGCTGGCTCAGGGCCGTGCGCACGCCCCCAATCACTTCCACGCTTTTCACTTCCTGCTGGCGCAGCTCGCGGTTGATGAGGTCGAGGCGGTCGAGGGCTTCGCGCTCCTGCTCGCGGCTCTGGCGCAGCATGTCGGCGGCGTGGCCGTTGTCGAGGGCCTGCTGCTTGGCCCACTCCACGCGGGCGGCGGCCACGGCGGCCGTGCAGGCCTCCTGGTGCTCGCGCACGGCCTTTTCGGCCTTCAGATAAAAGCCCAGGCACACGGCCACCAGCAGCAGCACCAGCGCCCAGAGCACGGCAAACAGCGGCCCCTGCTGGCTCACCTGCGCGGTAGCGGCGGCGGCAGCGGCCTGGGTAGCCTGGGTGAGTTCGGTGACTTGGAGCAGCACGGGGGTAGGGGGAAGGAGAAATGCAGCAGCCCGCCGCGGCCGGGCCAAAAGGCTTGGGCCGCAGGGGCTAGCGGATGGTGAGCCAGACGCGCTGGCCGCCGGCCAGGGCCGCCTGCAGGCGGGCAAACAGCCCGGCAAACGTGGGCCGGCTGTCGGCCACCCAGTCGGGCCGCTCGGGCGCGTAGCGGCCCACCAGCAGGCAGCCGTGGGTGGCGGCGGCATCGTTGCCGGGGTGAATGCGCACGCCCTCGTAGCCGGGCACGCCTAGCAGCAGCGGCAGCGGCTGCCGGAACCGGCGCGAGTAGGTGATGGTGATTTGGTAGGTGCCGGCCGGAATGGCCGTCTGGCCCCACACCTTGACGGGCCGCACCGCGTCTTCGAGGACGTGGCAGGCAAACGCGCCGTCCACGGCCAGCGTGCCGATGGTGGCCTGGGGCGAGTAAACAGTACGGGTGAGGAGCAGTTGCACGGCAAAAAATGCCGCAGGCGCGGCCGCGAAGCAGAAAAACAAATAGCGGGGCCGGCGCTCAAAGGCCAGGGTCCGGGGCTTACCGGCTGAGCAGGGTACAAGCCTTATGCTGCTCTCGGTGGCGTGCCAAAGCGGCACGTTGGCCCCGGACCAAGGGGCCATTAAGGGTGGGCTGCCCCCCTACGGCAGGCCGCCGCCCCGCCACCCTGGTTCTTCCCACGGAAGAAGGGCAGCGTCCCCGCCACGGCCGGAGGTACCATCGTGGCGGGGGCCGGTCCCGGCAAACGGGCGAAAGACTTTCGGGCAATGCCCTGGGGTATTTCAGTTCGCCGGGCGGCAAGGCGTCGCGGGTTAGGCAACCAACTCATCCCTGGCGGGCTCACACCCAATCCAGTACCCCAAAGCTCAGGGCCGGGCCGGGCCGCCGCAAATCGGGGCCGGCAGTGGCGGGTGGGAAGGGGGAGAGTGGCGGGCGTTTTTGCCGTGAGTGCGGGCAGGCCGGGGGCCAGAAAGCGGGGCTAAGCGGCCTGCTGGGCCGGCAAATCGGGCGCTTTGGCGGCGTACACGATGTCTTCGATGGTGGCCACGGAAAGGCAGAAGTCGTCGGCCAGCTGGGCCAGCACGTACTCGCGGCTGTATTTGCGGGGGCGGGGGGCGTCGATGTAGCGCTGCCGGAAGGCGAGGCAGATGCGGTCGTTGCGGCGCAGGCGGTTTTGTTGGCGGGTAGTCATGGTAAACAACAAGGGGAAAGAGGGTGAAAACGAACGGGTTGGGGAAATCGGCAGGCCGGGGGCCACCGTTGGGACTGGCACGACTGGCAGCTTCGCGCTATTTCCGGGGGAAGCGGGATTATTTTGTATTTTTTTAATGCGGGTACTTATCAGTTTAGTACAAACCAGCAAATGGGGGGAGAAATAGGCTTACCCGTTGCCAGTCGTGCCAGCGGCGGGCCTCAGCCGGGGGGGGGCGGCACGTCGAAGCGCACGTCCACGTCGCGCTGGCCGGGCGCGAAGCCGGCCGTCTGGCGCTGCTCCACCAAGGTGTAGCCCTGGTAGTAGGCCAGGTCGCTGAGCCAGCCGTTGAAGCGGCGCTGGCTGCACTGCTTCTCGTCGAAGCCGCAGGTGTCGCGGAACAGGTGCCAGAGGGCGCGCTTGCCGTACCACTGGCCGGGGCAGATGTCCTGGTCGGCGAAATCGGCAAACTCCTCGCACGTTTTCTGCATCAGCTTGCGGCGGTTGAGGTTGATGGGCGGCACCCGGCGGATGCCCACGGCCAGGTAGCGCTGCACGCAGCGCAGCAGCAGGTTGTCGAAGAGCTGCCACTCGCCCTCGGTCCAGTCGTCGAACAGCTCGTGGCCAAACTCGTCGCGCGGGGTGTGGCGGGGCGAGAAGTAGGGGGCCACCTCCAGCTCCACCTTGCGGCCCTCGTGGCTGGCGCCCTCGCCCACCAGCGTGTCGTTGGTGTTGATGAGCAGCTTGGGCGCGTCGTAGAAATCGAGGTACTGCTGCAGGCCGCCCTTCTGCTCCACCTCCATGCCGGTGGTGATGATGCTGAACAGCTTCTCGAAGGGCAGCTTGCGGGTGTCCAGGTCGTCGAGCACCACCAGCTTGGTGTCGTAGCGCACCCGCTGCCAGGCAAAGGGGCGGTTGATGTCGAAGTTCTTGCCGTCGAGCTTCACCACTTGGCGCAGTTTTTCCAGGGCCTGCACCAGCAGGCCCTTGCCGGTGCGGCCGGCGGCGGCCGAGCGGCCCAGGGCCTCGTCGCAGAGCACCACGGCGTAGCAGGCCGTACGCGTGCGGAAGCTGTGGAGCAGGTAGCCCAGGGCTGTGGTCAGGGCCTCGAGGCGGGCGGGCGTGGCGGCCGTGATGCGGTCCAGGTACTGCCCAAACTCGCCCCAGGCCTCCACTGGCCCCGGCGGGCGCAGCAGGTTGTAGCCCATGAAGTGGCGCGGCAGCCGCTGGCTGGCCCAGATGTAGCCCGGCAGCTCGGCGTAGGGGCGGGGGCGCAGCGTGGCGGCCGTCACCTCCACCCACACGTTCTGAAAGAAGAAATAGGCCACATCCTTGGTGTCGCGCACGAACCGGTCGCCCACGGGCGGCAAAAACTCCAGCGTGCCGTCTTCGAACAGCTGGCGGTGCTCCTTCTGAATCCGGTCTTCGAGGCTGAGGCGAAACACGTTGTCGAACTCAAAGGGCAGGCCGGCCACGTAGTCCAGCACGTGCTTCTTGAGTTCGGCCCGCGTCACCTCGCGCACCACGTTGTCGATGATGTGCACCGGCACGTAGCGCTGGCCCTGCTTGTGCAGCGCAAAGCCCTCGCTGGCCAGCCAGGCCAGGTACTTGGCCCGGTTGAGCACGAGCGCGCCGCCGGCCGTGGTGCGGGGGCCGCCCTCGGCGGCCTCGGCGTGGGCGCGGCGGGCCTCGCGGGCCGGCACCACGTCCCAGAACTGGCCCAGCACCACGGCCGGCTCCTCAAACACGGCCTGCACGGCCTGGCGCAGCGCGGCGGCGGGCACGGGCTGGGTGGTCTGGAGGCGGGCCACCACGGCCTCGGCCGAGTGGCCGTGGCGGCGCTGGGTGCGCACGGCGTACTGCACGGGCTCGGGCAGCAGCGGGCGCAGCTGCCCGGCCTGCAGCCCCGCCCGGATGGTCTGGTGCGCCCCGCCCAGGTCGGCCACCTCGCGCCGGCCAATGGCCTCGCGCAGGCTGGCCTCGGCCTCGCTTTCGGCCAGGTAGCCGCTGGCCACGTAGCCCCCGCACCAAAAAGCCATCTTGTTGAGCGTGGTGTGCTTCTGGCCGTCGGGGGCCTGCAAAATTTGCAGCACGGCCGCCCGCAGCACGGTCTGGCCGTAGGCGCTGGGGCCTTCCGGGGGGCTGCCGGCCGGCCGGCCCGCCGCCGCCGCAGGCTGGGCCGCCGTAGGGGCCGGCTCCGGTGCCGGCAGCAGCCACGGCCGGGCCGCCGGGTTGAGATACAGCGCGGGGTCGTGGCTCACGAAGCGGGCACGGGCCACGTCGGGCAGCGAATCGACCCGCACGCCATACGTGCGCTGGTAGTGCGCCTGCACCGCCCGGAAGCTGGCCTGGTGCTGGGCCGGGGCCGGGGCAATGGGCACGAGCAGGCACAGCCCCCGCCCGCCCACGCTGGCAAAGCAGGCGTAGGTGTGCGGGTCCGGCTCCAGGCGGGCGCGCAGGGCGGCCATGTCCAGGCCGGGGTTTTGGTCGGCGTCGATGTCCAGGGCCAGCAGGCCGCTGTGCTGGCGCAGGCCCGCCGCGCTGCGCGGGGCAAAGGTGCCGCTGGCCGTGAAATAAGGCACGCGCCGCTTGGCGGCCCGCTGGGCCACCTTGGTGGGGGCAGTGCGCACGGTGGCCGTGGCCGCCTGCCAGGTGCCCGTGCGAATGCCGTGCAGCACGTCGGCGAGGGGCACCGGCGTGCCGATGGTGTCGGTAATGGTAGTGTAAAAGGAGACCTGCATGCAAGTGAAATGCCGCCAGCGGGCACGGGAAGGAGCGCGCCGGGCCCTGGCCGCAGCCCAAGGGGCTACCGGCCCGGCGCGCGGGCGTCGGTTCAGCAACTAACTAGAATATCCGGGGAGAAGAAGATGGCCGGGCCGGCAGGGGCCGCCGGGCCATAGTTAGGCGGAGCCTTCGGCGCTGGTCAGGCGGCGGGCCTGGGCGGGCAAGGCGGGCCGGGGTAGCGGCCGGGGTAGAGCAAAGCGAGGGAAACACATAAAGCCGGGGTGCGCTTTCATGAAGTGGGAAAAAATCGGCACGGGAACAGGACAAAAGGGAAGGAAGGACCTGTGGCGGAAGAACGGGCACGCGATGCTGCCGGCCGTGGACGGAGCCGGCGGCGGGGTGCCCGCCAAGTGGAAGGCCTGGCGGGCACCCCTTCCGATGCGTCAGAAGTGGGAAAGCGTTTTCAGGATAGAATCAATAGTTTATTTCCTGATTTACGCTTGGCTACCTTTGGCAACAAGGGGTTGACTTGTCAAAGGTAATCAAACATAATTGCCAAAAGTCAACAGTAGATTTTTTTCCAGGTTTACTTCCCGCGCTTTTCATTTTGGTAGATTATGGCCCGTCGTCTCTTCTCTGTCTCGCTTTTGAAAACATTGCGTACGCAATTTAATCTGACTCAATCGGAACTAGGCCAGCGCATCGGCGTCACCAAAGCCGCCGTCTCGGCCTACGAGCTGGGCAAGGCCCAACCCTCGGCCCCGGTGCTGGCGGCGTTGTCCCGGGAATTTGATTTGTCAATTGACTTGTTGCCAAATAATTTAGCGGGCGCTGCCGGAAGTACCTTGCCGCTGCATAGTTTTCGGTCGGTGCCGCTGCTTTTAGAAGCCAATCAATCGGCGTTTGCCTATTCGCTGGGGACCGGAGCCGCCCCATATTCACTCGCGGAGTGCCTGGATGTGCCCGGCCTGCCCCTCACCTCGGAGTTTGAAAACCCCCTGGTGGTGGAAGTAGCCGGTGACATGATGGCCCCCACGCTGCGAGCGGGTTCGCGCCTGGTGGCCACCCCCGTGCCCCCGCCCGAGTGGCCCTACATGCCCTGCGGCGTGTACTGCGTGGTGTACCGGGCCACCTTTGTCATCAAGCGCGTGCAGGACAATCACTTGGCCGAGCGCCAGCACCTGCTGCTGCACGCTGATAACCCTCTGGGCGGCACCCATTTGGTGCGGGCCGAGGACATTCGGGCCATCTGGCTGGTGCGGTGGGCCATTTATGCGCCCGTGAGCTAAGCGGGCGGTATTCTTAGCTATTTTGTGCATATTTGTGGCGGATGAGTACGCAATATTACTCAAAAATTTAGTAACTCAAGTCTGCTCTACCTGTATTTTGCCTTTTTATGCATCTCCTTCCGCCTAAGCTCCGGCAGTGCCGGCTCGACTTACACCTGACCCAGGAGGATGCAGCGCTCCAGAGCGGGTTCTCGCAGCGCGACATCAGCCGATTCGAAAAGGGCCGGGCCAAAACAATCCCCAACGATTATATACAATTCTTGCATAAACAGGGTGTCGACCTGAACTCCCTGTTCGACGCAACGTGCGCCCAGGCCCGTTTCGTATCGGCGGCCGGGCCGGCCCCGGCGGCCCCCGCGCCGGCCGAGCCCCGAATAGTGGTGGTGACGCCCGACGTGGCCGGCAACCGCACCGTGCCCATCGTCAACCGCAAGGCGGCGGCCAGCTACCTCACCGGCTACCAGACCCAGGAGTATTTCGAGGAGCTCGACGCCTTGACTCTGCCCGCCTACCTGCTGCGCGGCAGCGGGCAGGGCCTGGTCATCCAGGTGGTGAACGACAGCATGGAAGACACCATCTTCGAGGGCGACTACCTGGTGTGCCGCCTCGTGGAGCGCGGCCAGTGGCACGAAATCACCGATTTTTCGGTGTGCGTGGTGGTCACCGACAGCCGAGGCGTGCAGGTAAAGCGCATCAAAAATCGCCTGGTGCGCGACGGCCTGCTGCGCCTCTCGTCCGACAACCGCCGCTACCCGTCCTTCAACGTCTTCCCCGACGACATCCACCAAATCTGGCAGGTGGCCTTCCTGCTCACCGCCAACCTGCCCAACCGGGCCGATACGCTCTACCGCAAGCTCGACTCGCTGGAAGACACCACCACCGACCTGCGCGAGCTCTACGAGCAGCTGCGCGAAGCCCTGGAGAAAATCCAGCCATGAGGCCCGGCCCCGGCCCCAGCAGCATTTTTAGGATAAAACGCGGCCCCCGCCGCTTCGAAAACACTTTCGGAGCGGCGGGGGCCGCCCGCGTTCCGGCGGCTGGGGGCCCCCGCCGTGGGACCCCGCCGCCCCCGCTGCGAGTGTCGTCGGTTTTTAGCAAAAAAAGGCGTTTCCAGTCTGTTTGGCCCTGTTTGGGTCCTGGGGCTGCCCGTAGTGGCGGGCCTGGTACCCGGTACTCACGGCAAAAGCACCCGTGAGTGCGCAGGCCCGTTTGCGGCGGCCCCGGCCCGGCCCAACCTTTACACCAGAAACCGCCCCCAGGCCCTGCGCCGGGCGGTATTACGGGGCCTGCGGGCCGCCGCTCTGCCATGGTTGCCTCGCCCGCCGCACCGGGGGCCTTATCCCAGTTTCCTGCTATGATTTTTGAAGCGCTCCAATTGCTGCGGGCCGAGCTGGCCGCCTACCTCACGGCCCCCGGCCGCGACGAGCAGGCCCAGGTCGAGCTCGGCAACATTGCCAGCGGCACCGAAGACCAGGTGCTCCTCAGCCTGGTGAACCTGGAAGAGGAAGCCGCCCTGCGCAACAGCACGCCCTACCAGCGCAACCCCACCGGGGGCTTCGACGTGGTGAACCCGCCCGTGTTCCTGAACCTGTTTGTGCTGGTGGCCGCCTACTCCCGCGACAACAGCACCTACGCCACGGCCCTCAAGCGCATTGCCTGGGCCGTGCAGTGCTTCCAGCAGCGCAACAACTTCTCGGTGGCCAACACCCTGTCCACCAGCCTGGAAAGTGCCGCCGACCCCGCCCTGCTCCGCCTGCGCCTCTCCCTGGATTTGTACTCGCTGTCTTTCGAAAAAGTGAGCCAGCTCTGGACCACCCTCGGCGGCAAGCAGATGCCGTGCGTGCTCTACAAGGTGCGCTTGGTGGAAGAGCAGGCCGAAGGCCGCCTGGGCCACGGCCCGGCCATCACCAGCATCGAGCAGCGCCCGCTGCTGGCCGCCCGCTAACTTCTTCTGCTCACCTTTTCAGGCTACCCCCATGCCGACATCAGCGCCGGAAATCTTCCGCACGGGCTACCAGACCCTGTTTGAAGTGCATATCCTGCACCGCTACTTTCTCAACGTGGGCCTCACGGATTTCGAACAGGCCCCCAACGACCCGGCGGTGAAGGCCGTGCGGCAGGCTTACGACGTGCGCCAGTTCCTGCGCATCGAGCCCAGCCCCGCCACCCAGGAGCTGCTGCGCAACCAGCGCCTGCTCTTCCGGCCTACCGCCGAAGGGTTTTGCGTGCTGATGGCCACCGCCACGGCCGACACCCCGCTGGGGCCTGTGCCAATGCCGGCGGTGCCTTTTCCTTCGGCGGCGGATTTTACTTTCTTCGCCCACCTCACGGACCCCGCCTTCTTTCTCTACTCCGCGCTGACTTACTCCTCCAGCGCTGTGCTGCGGGACGGGCAGGTTCTCACCTTTCGCAACCTGGGCCCGGGCCTTGTGCAGGGGGCTGAAGCCCTGCGCATCAACCTGCTGCCTTGGCCGGCGGGCACTGCTCACCCCTTTGCACTCTTCACAATTGGGCACCGGGCCGGGGCATCCCAGGACCTGCTCAGCGCCACCGGTGCCCCGGAGGGCCGGCAGTTTCAGTACGTGCTGCGCAACCAAACCACTGTTTGGGAATACCAGGGCCCGCAGGTGGAATACCGGGGCCAGCAGCTGGGCACCTTTCCCCTGGCGCTGCACGGGCGCATTGCCCCGGCGTACCCCCTGCCGTTTGCCGTCGCCGCCCCCACCGTGGCCACCACCATCGTGCGCCCCGGCGGCAGTGTCTACTCCCTCATTTACTAGCTCTCCTCCCTTTTTCTTCTTCACTCCCTAACCCCTTTTTACACACTCATGGCCAGTACCTTAAATCTTGGCACCGTGAAAACTCCCGGTGTCTACATCGACGAAATGTCGTTGTTTCCGCCCTCGGTCGCGCAGGTCGATACGGCAATTCCGGCCTTCATCGGCCCCACCCGGCAAAGCCGCAAAGACGGGCAGTCCATCCAGGGCCAGCCCACCCGCATCTCGTCGATGGCCGAATACCGCAGCTTCTTCGGCGGTGCCCCCGACCGCAACCTGACGGTGACGCTGACCGATACCAACGCCGTGCAAAGCATTGCGGTGGCGGCCAGTCCCTACCTCTTCGACAGCGTGCAGCTTTACTTCGCCAACGGCGGCGAAAAATGCTACATCGTGTCGACGGGCGGTTACGACAGCGAGCTTAAGGCGGCCGCCTTTACGAAGGCGCTGGAGGCCCTCGCCAAGTTCGACGAGCCCACGCTGATTGTGCTGCCCGACGCCACCCGCCTGTCTGCCGCCGACTGCGGCCAGGTGCAGGACGATGCCCTCAAGCACTGCCACGCCATGCAGGACCGGTTTGCGATTCTGGACGTGCCCATGACGAACCCCTACAACACCCAGGGGCTCGCCGTGAAAGGCGAAATTGATGCCTTCCGCACGAACAACGTTTCCTACCCCAACTACGGCGCTGCTTATTACCCGTACCTGCAAACCAGCTTGCCGCTGACCGTGAGCCTCAACAGCTTGCAGATAAGCGGTACCACCCTGGTCGATGCCGTGGACCGCGTAAATGGCGACACGAGCGTCATCATGGACGCCAGTGCGCTGAGCGAAGACGTGAACGCGATTCAGACCCTGATTTCGGCCACGGGCGATTACGCAACGGCCCTTGACAAAGTCGCTTTTCTGAAAAGCCGGATGACGGATGTCATCACCCTGGACATGGAAAGCACGATTGGGGCAGAACTGGTTGCTGACTACATCGCCAGCAGCGGCAACACGCTCCAAAGCGCCATTACGAACCTGACCGGCACGAGTTCCGCGTCGACCGTCGACGGCCTGTTTGGCCAGCTCAGCAACGGCCTGGCCGGCCTGCAAGCGCGCAGCGAGCAAAAGCTGGGCGAGCAGCTGACCTCCCTCAAGGCCAAGTCGCCGATTTACGCGGCCATCGTGGCGGCGGCCGAGGCCCAGGGGGCCGTGGTGCCGCCGAGCGGTGCCGTGGCGGGCATCTACGCCCGCACCGACGCCGACCGCGGCGTGTGGAAATCGCCGGCCAACGTGGGCATGTCCTACGTGAAGGGCCCCGTGGTGGCCATCACCGACAGCGAGCAGGAAAGCATGAACGTGGACGTGGTGGCCGGCAAGTCCATCAACGCCATCCGGGCCTTCACCGGCAAGGGCACCCTGGTATGGGGCGCGCGCACGCTGGCCGGCTCCGACAACGAGTGGCGCTACGTGGCCGTGCGCCGCTTCTTCCTGATGGCCGAAGAGTCCATCAAGAAAGCCACTGCCCAGTTCGTGTTTGAGGCCAACGACGCCAACACCTGGGTGCGCGTGCGGGCCATGATTGAAAACTTCCTGACGCTGCAGTGGCGCGCCGGGGCGCTGGCGGGCGTGAAGGCCGAAAATGCCTTCTTCGTGCGCGTGGGCCTGGGCCAGACCATGACCCCGCAGGACGTGCTCGGCGGCTTCATGATTATCGAAATCGGCATGGCCGTGGTGCGCCCCGCCGAGTTCATCGTGCTGCGCTTCTCCCACAAAATGCAGGAGGCTTAGCCTCCTGCATTTTGTGGGCCTTTTTCCCTCCTCAATCCTCTTTCTTAACCCTCAGACTCCCCATTTATCATGGCCAATTACCCAATTCCCAAGTTTCATTTTCAAGTAGAGTGGGGCGGTTCCAAGGTGAGTTTCACCGAAGTAACCGGCCTCAACATCGAAGCCGACGTTATCGAGTACCGCGACGGAGCTTCGCCCGAGTTCCACAAAATCAAGATGCCGGGCCTGCAGAAGTTCTCGAACATCACGCTTAAGCGCGGCACCTTCCAGGGCGACAACGACTTCTACAAGTGGTGGAACACCGTGGCGATGAACACCATCGAGCGCCGTGACATCATCATCAGCCTGCTCAACGACCGCCACGAGCCCGTGGTGGTGTGGAAAGTGAAGCAGGCCTGGCCCAACAAGGTGCAGTCCGGCGACCTCAAGTCCGACGCCAACGAGGTGCTCATCGAGAGCATTGAGCTGGTGCACGAGGGCCTCACCATCCAAAACGGCGACTAAGCGGTGGAAGGCCTGCCGCTACATCCGCCGCCGGGGTTTCACTTCCGGGTGGCCTTCGAGCTGCGCAACCAGTCGGCGCAGGACGTGCGCTTCCAGGAAGTGGCCGGCCTGACCACCGAAATGCAGTACGAAACGGTGCGCGAGGGGGGTGAAAACCGCTTCGCGCACCAGCTGCCGGTGCGCGCCCAGTCCGGCGACCTGGTGCTCAAACGCGCCCTGCTGCCCGACTCGGGCGTGTACCGCTGGGCCCGCGCCGCCTTCGACGACTTCCAGTTTCAGCCCCTGAACCTGGTGGTGTCGCTGCTCAACGCCCGGCACCAGCCGCTGCTCTCCTGGCACATCGTGCACGCGCTGCCCAAAAAATGGGACGTGGGTGCCTTCAACGCCGAGCAGAACGCCGTGGCCCTCGAAACCCTTACCCTCTCCTACCGCTACGCCCGCACGCTCCGCGTCTGAGCCCAAGCGCTTCGGCTTCTTTTTGCCTTTTTTCCTCCTGTCCGGCCATGCCTGTTGTTATTAAAGAACTGGTTATCAACGCTACCGTGGATGCCGCTGCCGGCC
>JAQBNT010000199.1 GCA_028288445.1 Hymenobacter sp.
GCTTCGCTGCGCTCTGCATGACGTTCGCCCATTATTCACTCCTCCCTGCTAACTGTCAACTGCCAACTCCCCGCATGCCCTCGCCCACCATTCGCCCCGAAATTGAAGCCTGGCTGGCTGATTTCCAGCTTCGCCTCTGCCAGCAGCTCGAAACCGCCGACGGCGGCCCCACCACTTTCCTCACCGATGCCTGGCAGCGCGAGGGCGGCGGCGGCGGTCGCTCCAAAGTACTGGAACACGGCGCTATCCTCGAAAAAGGCGGCGTGGGTTTTTCGGCCGTGTGGGGCGAAATGAGCGAGGCCGCTGCCCGGCAGCTGCACATGCCCGACCCGCATTTCTACGCTACTGGCGTGAGCGTGGTGCTGCACCCGCGCAGTCCGCGCGTGCCCATCATCCACATGAACGTGCGCTATTTCGAGGCTGGCAACGGCGAAGCCTGGTTCGGCGGCGGCATTGATTTGACCCCGATTTACGTGGACGAAACCCAGGCCCGCCGCTTCCACGAGCAGCTACGCGCCGTGTGCGACCGCCACAACCCGGCCTACTACCCCAAGTTCACACGCTGGGCCGACGACTATTTCTACCTCCCGCACCGCCAGGAAACGCGGGGCGTGGGCGGCATTTTCTACGATAGACTGACCGTGGGCCAAGACGGCACCGCCGAGGAGCTGTTCGCCTTTATGCGCGACGTGGCCGAGCTGTTTGGTCCGTTCTACACCCAGCTCATGGCCGAAAACCACGCCCTGCCCTTCACCGAGCGCGAAGAAGCCTGGCAAAGCCAGCGCCGCGCCCGCTACGCCGAGTTCAACCTGGCCTTCGACCGCGGCACCCGCTTCGGCCTCGAAACCGGCGGCCGCACCGAATCCATCCTCATGAGCCTGCCCCCGCGCACCGGCTGGGCCTACAACCCCGCCCCGCCCGCCCCCGGCACCCCGGAGGCCAGCACCCTGGCCTGGCTCCGCAAGGGCGTAGACTGGCTTGGGTGAATGAGGAATGAGGAATGAGGAATGAGGAATGAGGAATGAGGAATGAGGAATTAACAAAAAACACCACCAAGTACCAGATGCCAATTCTTCATTCTTCATTCTTCATTCTTCATTCAATAAAACAGCTTGACCGGCAGTTGCTGCTGGCCATCAACCACGCCCACAGCCCGTTGCTGGATACGGTGATGGTTTTTGCATCGAACCGCCTGGTGTGGTTTCCGGTCTACGCCGTGCTCATCGGCTGGCTGATATACCATTTCCGGTGGCGCGCGGCGCTGCTGCTGCCGCTGGTCATTGCTGCCGTGGGCCTGGCCGACAGCATCACCAGCCGGCTGTTCAAGCCGTTTTTCGGACGGCCCCGCCCCTGCCACGACGCCTCGCTGGACCACCTGCTGCACCTGCCCGATGGCTGCGGCGGGCAGTTCGGCTTCCTGTCCTCGCACGCCGCCAATTCCATGGCGCTGGCCGTTTTTTTAGCCATAGTGCTGCCGCCGGGGCGTTTCCGCGGGCTCAAAATCGGGGTATTTGCCTGGTTTGTATTGTTATCCTACAGCCGCGTGTATCTTGGCGCTCACTACCCCACCGACGTGGTGGGCGGGGCCGCTGTCGGTGGCCTTATGGGTTGGCTGGCGGCAGTAGCTTATCGGCGCTGGGCTCCGCATTGGTGGCCCGCGCACGCGTAGTTTCTTTCTACTATGAGCCAGTTTAAACGGCGGTTTCTTTTCATATTATCCAGCACCCGCCGCCTCGGCAACAGCGAACAACTGGCTTATTGCGCCGCCCACCCGCTGCCCCCGGGTACCGAGCAGCAGTGGTTGCACCTGCTCGATTTTCCGCTGCCCGATTTTGTCGATGTGCGGCACAGCGGCCCCTTTCAGCCGCCCGTCGGCAACGCCCACCTCCTGCTCGAAGCCACCCTCAACGCCACCGACCTGGTGCTCATTGCTCCGCTCTACTGGTACAGCCTGCCCGCGCCCGCTAAGCTCTACCTCGACCATTGGAGCGCCTGGCTGCGCACCCCCAGCCTAAATTTTCGCGCACGAATGCAGGGGAAAACACTCTGGGCCATCACCGTGAGCAGCGGTGAGCGCGCCGAAGCCCAGCCCTTGGAAGACACGCTGACCCTGACGGCACAGTACCTACAAATGCGCTGGGGTGGCCTCCTCTTCGGCACGGGCTCGCGCCCCAATGACATTCAGCTCGATGCCCCGGCCCTGCTTCGGGCCAAATCTTTTTTCGCCGCCTCGGATAAAGCTGTTTTGGCCGCTAACCCAACAGCGGCTGACCTACAAAAAAGCCCCGCTGAATAACAACGGGGCTTTTGAAAGTAGCTATTTAGCTGGTTTGCGGTTGCCGGTGTGGCCATCGCCTTTGTCGCCCTGGCCGGGCTTGCTGGTTTTTTTGGAGTTGTGCTGGTCGTCCTGCGAGAGCGACCTGTTCAAATCAACAGACTGCTCTATCTCACCATTCTTATTCCGGCGAATGTAGCGCTTATCGTCCGGGTTCGGCTCAATTAATTCACGTTTCGACATGGCTGCAAGTGAGTTGCGTGGAAGTTTATACTTCCTACGCACTCATTCTCGCTAGGTTGCCGGATTATTTACCCAGCAGCTTCGCCACGTATTTTCCCACGATGTCGAATTCCAGGTTCACCGTCTCGCCGGCCTTCAATTGCTGAAAGCTGGTGTGCTCGTAGGTGTAGGGAATGATGGCCACCGTGAAGCCCGTGTCGGTGCTCTCGAAGCAGGTGAGGCTGGTGCCATTCACGCAGATGGAGCCCTTCTCCACGGTGAGGCGGCCGGGGCCGGCCTCGTGCCCGAAGCGGAACAGCCAGGAGCCGTCTTGGTCAGTCACGCTCAGGCAGGTAGCCGTGGCGTCGACGTGGCCCTGCACGATGTGGCCGTCGAAGCGGCCGTTGGCGGCCAGGCAGCGCTCCAGGTTCACGTGGCGGCCGGGCTGCCACTGGCTCAGGTTGGTCACGCGCATGGTTTCGTCAATGGCCGTCACGACGTGCGTACCGGCCGCCGCGTCCACGGTTACCACCGTCAGGCACACGCCGTCGTGGGCCACGCTTTGGTCAATTTTCAGCTCGGCCGCGAAGGGCGAAGCCACGGTAAAATGACGGTTGCTGCCCTGGTCCTCAACGGCAACGATGGTACCCAGGGCTTCGATAATTCCAGTAAACATGAATCGCGGATTTAAGCGGATTAGTCGGATTTTGCGGAATCTGGCAGGCCCGATATCAGCTCTGCCGCTTCCCGAACGCAAAGAACGGCACCCTGCTGCCAGAGTGCCGTTGCCGGGGGTGTAACCGCGAAGTCGGCGCGGAGGTTATTTGTCGCTCTTCTCGAAGGGCCGCCAGTCGAGTTCGCCGGGCAGGCCGCCGGTTTTTTTGCGCAGGAATACGGTCTGGTCGTCGTCTTCCCGCTTGCCGAAGGTCACGTCGGCCCGGCACTCCAGGCAGCGCACCGAGGTGTACTTGAACTTGCCTTGGGCCACGCGGCTGGTCAGGTCCAGGTTGTCGGACCCGCAGATGCCACAGGCGGCCACATCGGCAAAGCTCAAACGCTCGTATTCGGCCACCGTTTCGTGAAAGTTATTGCCCTGCACGGTAAAGTGAAACTGGCGGCGCCCGATGCGCTTGGTCGTCATCATTTGCAACATTATACTACTCTGAAAGGGGTTAATTGATGGTTTAAAATTACGAATTACCGCCCTCAAAAACAAGCCGATATCCCTGAAGAACCACATAAAAAAAGGTGCCGCAAAGCACCTTCCTTTAGTAGCTGAAAACCTGCTTATTGCTGCACGAATTTTACCGTGCGGCGGGTGCTGCCAGCGCTTACTTCGCAGGTATAACTTCCTTTCGCCAACTGCCCGAGGTGGAGGGGCGCTTCTTCGCCCACGGCGGCCGGCAGCTGCCGCTGCACTACCACCGCGCCACGGGCATCCAGCACCCGCACCCGCAGCGGCTGCCCGCGCAGCACGGCCGGCAGCACCAGCGTGAGCAGGCCATTGCCGGTTGGGTTGGGGTAAATACCCAGAGCACCCGCGGCATTAGCCGCCGGCGAAACGGTGTCCAGTGGGGCGCTGGGATGCAGGGCGTTGTAGGCCGCCACGAAGTTCGGAATGCCGTAGCCCAGCGTATTGTCGGGGTTGACGGCCCGGGTGGCGGTGCTGCGCAGGGCCACAATTACCTGCTGGGCCGTGAGTGTGGGGTTGGCCTGCCAGAAGCCGGCCGCCATGCCCGCCAGTACGGGGCAGGCAAACGAGGTGCCGTTGCCCCGGAAGGCGCCGCCGTTGGGCGAAATCACCGCCGTGGCTTGGCCCATGGCCGATAGCGTGGGCTTGATGCGGCCATCGGCGGTGGGGCCGTAGGAACTGAATACTGCGTGGTTGCCCAGCGAATCCACGGCCCCGACGGTCATGATGGAATCGGCATCGGCGGGGGCGGAAATGTAGTGCCAGGTGCGGTTGCCTTCATTACCAGCGGCACTCACCACCAGCATGCCCACGCGGGCAGCCATGGTCGCGGCCCGCGAGCTGATGGCGTTGCGGCCGGTCAGGTCGGCGTAGGTATAGGAGATGGACGGCACGTCGAAATCGGTGTAGCCCAGGGAAGAGCTGATAACGTCAACACCCACCGAATCAGCGTATTCGGCGGCGGCCAGCCAGTTGGCTTCTTCCACGGGATGCTCCGAATACACGTCCTCCGTGATGCACAGGTGGAACGTGGCTTTGGGCGCGGTGCCGATGAAGAACCCCGGCTGGTTGGCCGCCATCGTGGACAGGCAATTGGTGCCGTGGTCGCTGCGGCCGTATACGCTGGTGCCGCCGTCCACAAAGTTGCGGGTGCTGGCCAGGCGCTGCTCCAGAAACAAGGGCTGCAAGGCCGGAACCTGGTCGGCCCCCGGAAAACCGGCGTCGAACACGGCGATTTGCATGCCGTCGCCCCGAAAACCGGCGTCGTGCATGGCCAGGGCCCCAATCTGCTGGTTCTGGCGGTAGGCCGGGCCGTACTGGGCGCGGGTGGCCAGCGCGCCCTGCGGGGCGGCCTCAGGCAGCTGCGTGGGCGCGATGAAGGGCTTCGGGACGCGGGCGGTCCGGTTGAGGGTGCTGGCGCGGCTCACCTTGGGCAGGGCCATGATGCGGCCCAGCGTGAGGGAATCGCAGGAAACCACGGCCGCGTTGAACCAGCGGGACGTGTAGAGCACCTGCGGCCCGCCGCTTACGGCCCGGACCTGGGCCACGTAGGCGGGGTTCACGGGCAGGTCGCGGGGCAGCACGGCGATGCCCTGCCGGCCACGCCGCGCCAGTGCCCGCGCCGACAAAAAGGCCTGCGGCTGCGCCACCGAAAACGGTGTACCGGCCTTATCCCGAAAATACACCAGATGACGGCGCACGGTGCCCTGCGCCGACGCTGGGGCAGCGGCCAGGGCATTCAGCGCGCCGGCCAAGAGAGCGAGGCTCACCCATTTGAACGTAGAGGGCACCATAAGTTGGGGTGAACAGCGAGGGGAATAAAATCAGCGGCGGAGAGCCTAATTTACTTTATATTCAATCAGCGTTTCGCGGCGCGAATAGCCGAAAGTATACGATTTGGGGACGAAAACAACGGTACTGCCCACGTTCATGTAGAAGTTGGAAAAGCGCCGCCGCCGCCGCAACACCGGCCCCACGCCCTTGGCAAATACCTGTTGGTAGGTTTTCACATAGTAGGCGTCATCTTCCTGCGCCGTGCCTTCGTTGGTGGTGGTTACGGTGGCCGGATAGGCTTTGGTGGTGCCGCTTACGGTGGTGCTGAACGGCTCGCCAACGTGGCGGTAGCGGCGGGTTTCGGCCGTCACCGTGTCTTCGGAGTTATTGCTGTAGGCGTTGAAATTCCACAAGCGGCCTTCGCGCACCGGGAAAATCAGTTCCAGCGTGCGCAGGTTGTTGCGGTTGAGAATGACCGACTGTGCCGATGGGCTCAGGGTAAAAATACTGTCATCGACCCACGCGTCGGCAGACGTCAGGCGCTTCGAGCGCACCAGCCGGTAGGCCGTTTTGCCGGCCGCGTCGGTGAATGAGCTGGCGATGGTTTCCCTGAACTGAAAAGCACTGACCGTGGGCACGCTGGGCGTTACCTGGCTGCCCTGGCTGCTGGCGGTGCTCCAGGTGGTATCGGCCACGGCATAAATCCAGTAGTTGCCCACGGCCACCGGGTAGTAGCCCAGGCCCGCATCGGGCAGGATTTCCACCGTGTTCTCTTTGCAGCCGGCAAAGCCGATTGCCAGCGCACCCGCCGTCAGGGCCAGGCCTATCCGGCGGGTAGTCGCCGGCAGATTCCAAGAAAAATGTATTCGTTGCATGAGTAGCGCGCAGCGGGTTGTTGGGAAAGGAATTATTGCTCAGCCGTGGCTGTAGCGGCAAAAGGTAAGGGAAATTCGCCAATTACGTGGCGCTCAATCCAGCCGCCACCCAGCACGTCGTTGCCGTCGTAGAACACAGCGGCCTGGCCGGGCGTGATGGCGTGTACGGCTTCCTCGAAATACACGCGGATTTTGCCGTCCACTTCTTCCAGAAAAGCCGCCGCGCCGTCGTGGTTGTAGCGCACTTTCACCACGGCCGGCACCAAGCCGCGCCCGGCCAGGGTGGCTTCTTTGCCCATGTTGAGCTTGCCCACCACGGTGGCGGTGCTGGCCAGCTCCTCGTAGTTACCGAGCACCACTTCGTTGGTATCGGGGCGGATTTCGAGCACGAACGCGGGGTAGCCCAGGGCCACGCCCAAGCCCTTGCGCTGCCCGATGGTGTAGAACGGGTAGCCCTCGTGCTTGCCGATGACGCGGCCGTTTTTGGTCACGAAGTTGCCGCCGGCCACGCGCGCCTCCAGGCCCGGTACGCGGCGGCGCAGAAAGCCCCGGTAGTCGTTGTCGGGGATAAAGCAGATTTCGTAGCTCTCGGGCTTGTTCACCAGCTCGGTGAAGCCGCGCCGACGGGCCTCATCATAAATCTCGGTTTTGCGCATGCCGCCCAGCGGGAACAGCGTGCGGCTCAGGCTCTCCTGGCTCACGCCCCAGAGGGCATAGCTTTGGTCTTTGTTTTCATCCAGGCCCTTGCTCACCACGAAGCGGCCGGTGTCCTCGTCCTTGCGAATGTTGGCGTAGTGGCCCGTGGCAATGTACTGGCAGCCAAGCTGGTCGGCGCGGCGCAGCAGGGCATCCCACTTGATGTGCGTGTTGCAGAGCACGCAGGGGTTGGGCGTGCGGCCGGCAAGGTATTCGTCGGTAAAATTATCAATCACGAAGTCGCCAAACTCGTCGCGGATATCGATGATATAATGCGGGAAGCCGAGCTGCACGGCAATGTCGCGGGCGTCGTTGATGCTGTCGAGCGAGCAGCATCCTGTCTCCTTTTTGGAGCCGCCGGCGCTGGCGTAGTCCCAGGTTTTCATGGTCATCCCGACCACTTCGTAGCCTTGTTCGTGCAGGAGCACGGCGGCCACGCTGCTATCAATTCCGCCGCTCATGGCGACGAGGACTCTTCCTTTTACTTCGGTATTCATAGTGGGTTGCAATTCACCCGGAGCTTGAATGGTTCCGGCTGGCAACTGCAAAGGTACCGTACGCCTGCGGCTTAATGAGGAATTGAGAATGAGGAATGAAGAATGGGGCACGTCCTCAATTCTTCATTCCTCATTCTCAATTCCTCATTAAGCCGCAGGCGTTATTTCCCTCGCCCTTCTACAATGATTTTCAGCGTGTAGAGCAACACCCGAAAATCCATTGCCAGGCTCATATTCTCAATGTAGAGAATGTCGAATTTGAGCCGTTCCACCATCTGGGCCACGGTTTCGGCGTAGCCATATTTCACCTGGCCCAATGAGGTGAGGCCCGGCCGCACGCGGTGCAGGTGGCGGTAGTGGGGCGCGATTTTTACAATCTGGTCGATGAAAAACTGGCGCTCCGGGCGCGGGCCCACAATGCTCATGTCGCCTTTCAGCACGTTCCAGAACTGGGGCAGCTCATCGAGGCGCACCTTGCGCATGAAGCGGCCCCACTTGGTGATGCGCGGGTCGTGGTCGGAGCTCAGGGCCGGGCCCATCTTCTCGGCGTCGGTGAACATCGACCGGAACTTGATGATGCGGAACGGGTGGCCGTCGCGCCCGATGCGCTCCTGCCGGTAAAACACGGGGCCGGGCGACGACAATTTCACCATCACGGCCGTGAAGGCGTACACCCAGCTGGCCAGCAGCAGGAACAGCGCCGAGCCCACCACGTCGATAACGCGCTTGAGCATTACCTGCCACACAGGCAGCAGGTCCTGCTTGATTTCGATGAGCGGCGTCCCGAATAAGTGGTTGACTTTCACCGAGCCCAGCAGCATCTGGTACAAGTCGGGCAGGATGCTGACGCGGGCGGGCGTGCCTTCCAGCAGGGCCAGAATGTCCTGGATGAGCAGGTGCTCGCTGGGCTCGATGGCGATGACGACCTGCTCGATTTTGAGGGCCCGCACCAGGGCCGGCAGGCGCTGGTAGGAGCCGCGCGCGGGCAGCTCGGCGGCCAGGGCCGGGTCGATGGTATCGCCCACGGGCGCGAAACCGACGAGGCGCAGCCCCAGGTGCCGGCTGGTGCGCGAAAGCTCATGAAACGTATTCAAGGCCAAGGCGTTGGAACCCACCAGTAGCGTAGGGAAGAAAATTCGCTGCTTGCGAATCTGGCGCTGCACGCTGCTCACGGCCAAGGTGCGCAACACGGCCGTGATGAAGAAATGCAGCAGGTAATACGCGGTAAACGTCTTATAGTAAGCCCGGTAGTTCACTACGCCCTGGTCATCGAGCAGCAGGGTGAAGAAAATAACCACCGCGCCCAGCATGGCCACGCGCGCCAGCCGCAGGATTTCGCCGAGGCGCGACTTGCGGTAGATGTCGCGGTACTCGCCCACCAGCGCGTAGAGCACGGTCCAGAATATGGCGATGAACACGGCCGACCCGGTGAGGTCGAACAGCGCGCCTTCGGTGAAGTGATAGCCGGTCAGCTCGTTGAGCAAATATTTGCGCACGAGGTAGAAACACATCCAGGCAACCAGCGCCGCGCCGAAATCGGCGGCCACCAGCTTGATATATTGAAAGCGACGAATTAACTGCAAAACGGTGGGCGGGGTAGTATTTTCGCGGCCTGTGGAGACGTACCGCTCCCGGCAAAGGTAGGGACAGGCGGTAGTTGTCCGGCGGCTTCTTTTTGGCCCGGCCCATGTGCCTTCCTTAGGCTATGCCCGGCTTTTTATTCATTCTATTCCGCATTTTATCATCTCACCGCTTCAGGATACTTATCGGCACCAGGGGCAACGGCGGGCGCTGGCCCGCGAGCTGCGACTGCGCGGCATTCACGACGAGCGGGTGTTGCAGGCCATCGCCACCGTGCCGCGCCACCTGTTTTTCGCGCCCGCCTTCGAGGCCCACGCTTACCAGGACAAGGCGTTTCCCATCGGCGAGGGCCAGACGATTTCGCAGCCCTACACCGTGGCCTACCAAACCCAGCTCCTCAACCTGAAGCCCACCGACCGGGTGCTGGAGGTGGGCACCGGCTCGGGCTACCAGTGCGCCGTGCTGCTCCAGCTCACGCCCCACGTCGACAGCATCGAGTTCAACGAAGTGCTGTTTGCCCGCACGCGGCAGTTGCTGGCCACTTTGGGGGCCGGCGGGGCCGGGCTGTACTGCGGCGATGGCTCGGTGGGCCTGCCCGACCGCGCCCCGTTCGACGCCATTCTCGTCACGGCCGGCGCGCCGGGGCTGCCCCCTGCCCTGCTGCGCCAATTGCGCGTGGGTGGCCGCCTGGTGATACCCGTGGGCGGCAGCCATACCCAGCGCATGGTACGCGTGACCCGCGAAGGCGCGGAGGCCTTTGTGCGCGAAGAATTTGAGGACTTCCGGTTTGTGCCGCTGCTCGGGGCCGGGGGCTGGCGCTCGTAGAATTCCGCTTCATCGCTTGGCCATCTTTCCGGGTGTAATTTGCCTGCCTAAAGATGTCCCACGCCTTTGTTCCCCCAGATGCAAGGCCGGATGGGCATATTTATTTTATCATCCCCCTTTTCCCTCCTAATTTCTCCTACCCGTTTTCCCGCTTATGATGAAAATGTTACGTCCTTTTAAGGTCGGGCTGCTCAGTGTGGCCTTTGCGCTCGGCAGCCTCGTGGCTGCGGCCCAAACGCCGGAAGGCGTGGTGCGGAAGTACCCCGAGCACCAAACCGGCTACCGTTGTGCGTTCGACAGCGCCCAGCAGGCGGCATTTGCCCGGCAGCCGGGCGCGGCAGCCGCCTACCGCGCCTTTCTCCAGAACGTGGCCCAGATGCCGGCCAACGCCCAGGCGCGCCTGCTGGCCGCCCCCGACGTGACGGTGCCCGTCGTGATTCACATCATCCACACCGGCGGCAGCAACAACGTTTCGGACGCACAGGTGAATGATGCCCTGCGGGTTATCAACGAAGACTACAGCAAAACCAACCGCGACACGGCCGACGTGATTCCGGCCTTCCGAGCGCTGTACGCCAACATCGGCTTTCGGATGAAGCTGGCCCGCCGCGACCCCAACGGCAACTGCACCAGCGGCATCACCCGCACGTACTCGACCGATACCAACATTGGCGACGACCGGGTGAAAAACCTGATTAAGTGGCCGCAGGACAAGTACCTCAACATCTGGGTGTGCACCAACGCCAACGGGGCCGGCGGCTACGCCTACCTGCCCTGCACCGGCGGCGCGGCCGATGGCATTGTGATTCGGAACGCGCAGTTTGGCAGCATCGGCACCTCGGGCGGCAGCAACCTGGCGGTGCGCTCCCTCACCCACGAAATCGGCCACTACTTTGGCCTGCCCCACACCTGGGGCGGCAGCAACACGCCGGGCCTGGCCAGCAATTGCAGCATTGACGACGGCATTGCCGACACGCCCAACACGACGGGCTCGCAATCCAGCTGCTCGTCGGCCTATGGCACGGGCACCGTCCTGACCAGCTTCAACCCCTGCGGGCCGCTGGCCAACGTGCAGAACTACATGGACTATTCCTCGTGTACGCGCATGTTCACCCTGGGCCAGCGCGCCGTGATGCGGGCCTCGCTCCAGCTGAGCTGCCGGCAGGTGCTTACCAGCGCCGCCAACCTGCTGGCCACCGGCACCAACGACGGCTACGTGGCCCCCAACTGCGCCCCGGTGGTAGCATTTCAATCCTCGGCCGCCACTGTCTGCGATGGCTCGACGGTGACGTTTACCGACTATTCCTACAACGCCAGCCTGACGGCGGCCACCTACGCGTGGCAGTTTCCGGGCGGGGTGCCTGCCACCTCCACCCTGCGCAACCCCACGGTGACGTACCCCACGGGCGGCCTTTTTGATGCGACGCTGACCGTGACGGCCGGCGGCGCAGCGGGCACGACCACGCGCACGGGCCTCGTGCAGGTAGTCGGGGGGAATTCCGGGCTGGTGGGCGCGATAGCCGAGTCGTTTGAAACGTCCAGCTTCCCGGCCAACTTCCCGGCCCCCGACCTGCGCAACTGGACCAATTCCTCGAACGCAACCTCCACCGCGGCGCGGTGGATTCAGCGGGCCAGCGTGCCCGGCGGCCTGGCCGTAAGCGACGGCGCAGCCTGCGTGCTGGTGCCCAGCTCGGTGCTCACGGCCGGCACCCAGACCATGCTCACCTCGCCCAACATCAACCTGAGCGGCTTCACGGTGGCCGACCAGCCGGCCGTGACCTTCGACCGGGCCTACGCCCTGCGAGCGGGCCAGGCCAACGAGTCGCTGGCCGTGCAGTTCAGCAACGACTGCGGCCAGACCTGGGCCACGCAGCGCAGCTTCTTCTCCCTTGTGCTGAATACCCGCGACACGCTACGCATCTTCGGCTACACGCCCCTGGCGGCTTCGGAGTGGAAAAGCCTGCGGGTGGACATCCCGGCCAGCTACCTGACCAACCACTTCCAGGTGCGCTTGGTGATGCTGAGCAACGGCGGCAACTACTTCTACCTCGACCACCTGGCCGTGGGGGCCGCCCCGCTCCTGGCCACGCGCCCAGGGGCCGGCAGCACGCCGGCCCGGGTGTACCCCAACCCGCTCACGGCCGAATCAGTGGTGGAATTCACCCTGGCTGCCCCCGGCCCGGTCGAGTTGTGCCTGACCGACCTGCTGGGCCGTCCGGTGGGCCCGGCCACGCGGGCGGCCGGCCGCGCGGGCCTGCAAACCCTGCCCCTGCTGCCGGCCGGCACGGCTCGCCCGGCTTCCGGCATCTATCTGGTTGAACTACGGACCGCAAATGGGCGTTCGACCAGCAAGATTGTAATTCCCTGAGCATAACTCTCCCGTTCCGTCAGTGAAATGGGTCAGATTCAGGGTTTTTTTGGTAAATTTGAAAGCCCTGCGGTGGGGCAAATCTTTTTTGCAGCCCCGCATTTTTTTTCTTGTCCCTCTTCTAAACAACCTATTTTTCCTCCTAATTTTTTCTCATGTTGAAAAAACTGATACCCACGGCGCTGACCCTGGCGTTGGCCCTGACCGGCCTGAGTGCCAGCGCCCAAAACACCATTAGCGAGCGCACCCCCAACTGGTGCGGGGCCGTGGCCGAGCAGGAGCGCTACTTTGCCGAGCACCCCGGTGCCCGCGAAGCCCAGCGCACCATGTACAAGCAGCTGGAGGCAATGGCCGCCAAGCAGCAGAACAAGGTTTCTTACGTGACCGATGTCACCATTCCGGTGGTTGTGCACATCATTCACGCCGGCGGCCCCGAGAACATCAGCGACCGGCAGATTAACAGTGCCATCGACCAGCTCAACATCGACTACCAGAAGCTGAACGGGGACACGGCCAACACGGTGCCTTTTTTCCGGGCGCGGGCGGCGGCCATCGGCTTCCAGTTTCGGCTTGCCAAAAAAGACCCCAACGGCAACTGCACCACGGGCATCACCCGCCACTACGCCCCCAGCCTGATAAACGATGACCAGAGCGGCGCCGTGCAGTCCCTGGTTATCTGGGACCGTCAGCGCTACCTCAACATCTGGATTGTGAGCAGCATCGGTACGCCCTCAGCTGGCGGCACCGTGCTGGGCTACTCCAACCTGCCCCAGAACTCAACGGCACAGCGCGATGGCTTTGTGGCCCGCGGCGACTGGTTCGGCAACACCGGAACCAGCACGCCCAGCCGCGCCCAGAGCCGCACCGCTACCCACGAAATCGGCCACTACTTCGGCCTGAGCCACCCCTGGGGCCAGACCAATAGCCCCGGCACCGGCAATTGCAGCGGCGACGACGGCGTGGCCGACACCCCCACCACCGACGGCACTTTCAACTGCGACCTGACGTACTCGCCCTGCACCGACGCGGCCGGCCAGCGCATCCTGGCCAATACCCAGAACATCATGGACTACGCGGCGTGCCCCACCATGTTCACGCAGGGCCAGAAGGCTTTGATGCGCAACGTATTGGCCACCCGCCCCGAGCGCACCGGCCTCACCACCCAGGCCAACCTGATTGCCACCGGCACCAACGATGGCTACGTAGCTCCCGCCAGCTGCGCCCCGGTTGTTGCCTTTGCCGTCGCAACCAACTCGAGCACCAGCGTGTGCATCAATACGCCCGTGACGCTGAAAGACTATTCTTACAACTTCTCGGCGGGCGGCGGCACCCCTACCTACTCCTGGTCGTTCCCCGGCGGCACGCCCGCTACGGCTACGGGTTCTACGGTATCGGTATCGTACGCGGCAGCGGGCTTCTATCCCGTGACCGAAACCGTGAGCAACACTGCGGGCCCCGGCACCAGCACCGTGACCAACTACATCAGGGTGGAAGGCCCGACGGGCGGCGAAACGGCTCCCTATACGGAGTCGTTTGAGAACGTCAACTTCCCGAACCTGTTCGCCGACCCCACGCTGCGCAACTACACCACTTCGGGCATCACCGCCGCCGGGGCTGCCTCGGCCACTTACCGCTGGGTACGGCAGGCCAACGTGCCCGCTGCCACCGGCACCGGCTACCTGATTGTGCAGGACCGGGTGATTCCCGCCGGCACCACCACCCAGCTCTTCACCCCCAACATCAACCTGGCCTCGGCACCCAGCCCGGCCACGCTGAGCTTCTCGCGGTCCTTCGCCCTGCGCTCTATTTCCAGCAACGAGCAGCTGCGCATTTCGTTCAGCAGCGACTGCGGCGTGAACTGGTCGACGCCCACCGTGCTCAACGTGACGGACCTCACCACCAAGGGGCTCACCCCCATCGATGGCTTCGTTCCGGCCAGCAGCGCCGATTGGCAGACCACTACGGTGGCCATTCCGGCCCAGTTCCAGGGCAGCGGCTTGTTCAAAGTGCGCTTCCAGATGGTGAACGGCACGACCACCGGCAACAACTTCTTCTTCGACGACCTGCGCATTGCAGGCCCGCTGTCGGCCAAAGCCGATGCCCTGGCCAGCCGTGGCATCAGCGTGTACCCGAACCCGATGACCAACGAAACGGCCGTGCACCTCAACCTGACGGCTGCCACGCAAGTGCAGGTCCGCCTCACCGACGTGCTGGGCCGCAACGTGGTTTCGCTGCCCGCCAAGCTGTACGGTGCCGGCCAGCAGAGCGTGTCGCTGCAAAGCGCCGGCCACGCCCTGAAAGCCGGTGTGTACGTGGTGCACATCTCGCTCAATGGCGAAACCTTCACCAGCAAGCTCAACGTGGAATAACCCCACGCCCGGCATTTCACTGCTGAATTGAAAAGTCCCGTCCGATAATCGGACGGGACTTTTTTTTGCCTCGGGCTGCCGGTGCCCTGGGGCCGTACCTTTGCCCCAATCTTTTCAGCCTCCCGCAGGCCGCTTTACATTTTCTCCATGCGCAAGCAAAAACCCGTGGCTGACTCGTTCGTCATCATGACCGAGCTGGTACTGCCCAACGACACCAACACCCTCAACAACCTCATGGGCGGCCGCATGATGCACTTCATGGACATTGCCGCCGCCATCGCGGCCCAGAAGCACTCCAACCGCATCGTGGTCACGGCCTCGGTTGATAACGTGTCGTTCCGCGACAGCATCCAGCTGGGCAACGTGGTCACGCTCCAGGCGCAGGTCACGCGCGCGTTCAGCTCCAGCATGGAAGTGCATATCGATGTCTGGGCCGAGGACATCCCCAGCGGCACCAAGCTCAAAACCAACGAGGCGTTTTTCACCTTCGTGGCCGTGGACCAGAGCGGCCGGCCCATCGACGTGCCCGAGGCCGTACCCGAAACCGAAGCCGAAATTCGCCTCTACGAAGGAGCCCTGCGCCGCCGGCAGCTGCGCCTCGTGCTGGCTGGCCGCATGCAGCCCGCCGAAGCCCAGGAGCTGAAAGCGTTGTTCGATTTGAAATAATCGGTATAATTGCGCCAGTAAATCAGTCCGCTTTTTCTCATCCCAACCGCCGCGCCATGTCTGCCGAAAAGCTGGCCTTTCTGCAAAACTTCTACACCGACGTGACGCTCTACGTGCCCGCCGAGCCGGCCGCCGACGAGCCCGCAACCGCGCCGCCGGCCCCCATTGCCACCCAGGCAACGCCTGCGCCTGCGCCTGCGCCGCCGCCGGCTCTGAAACCAGAGCCGGTCGCGCCGCCGCGAATCTCCAGCATGCCACCTATGGCGTATAGCAAGCCATCGGCGGGGCTGGAGCGGCTTACATCGAGTGCGTTACATCCGATAGCGGCGGTGGGGGCACCGGAGCCGATATCTCCACGCCCGGTCCAAGCTGCTCCGGCAGCGGTAGCCCCGGCAGAACCGGCCGTGCCGCCGGTCATGCTCACGCCGTTCACGGTGATGGGCGACAACGCGCAGGGCGTCATCCTGCTGTTCCGCTTGCCGGCGGACCAGTTTCTCAAAATGCACCGCAACGTGTTTCTGAACAAAATGCTCCAGGCCCTGAACTTGGTGATGGCCGATGTGCTACTGGTCAACGTGGAGTCGGAATTGCCCGTGGCGCTGGTCAATCTGCGGCGGGAGCTGGCGGCCACGCGCATCGTGGCTTTCGGCAAAAACCTGCTCGACACCACCATCCGCAACACCCAGATTTACGAGCCGGTGCTGTTTCCCACCCTCAACCTCGCCTACCTGGCTTCGGCCACCGTCGATTTGGTGGAGTACGATGTCAGCCTCAAAAAGCGCCTCTGGCCCGGCTTGCAGCGTATGTTTCTGGGGTAGGGTGCGGGGTCGCACCCTACATCGTCTAAGCACAAAAAAGCCCCGTCTGAAATCAGACGGGGCTTTTTCTATGGTGCTAATGCAGGTTACTTCAGCACCTCGGCCAGCTTGGTGGCCAGGGCTTCGCCGCGCAGGTTTTTAGCGATGATTTTCCCTTTCGGGTCCAGCAGGAACGACTGCGGAATGGATTTCACGCCGTAAGCGGCACCGGCCACGCTTTGCCAGCCGGCCAGGTCCGAAACGTGGTGCCAGGTGAGGCCGTCGGCGGCAATGGCTTTTTCCCACTTGCCCTTCTCCTGGTCCAGCGACACGGAGTAGATGGTGAAGCCTTTGCCCTTGTCCTTGAACTGGTTGTAGGCCCGTACCACGTTAGGGTTTTCCTGACGGCAGGGGCCGCACCAGCTCGCCCAGAAGTCAATCAGCACGTACTTGCCGCGCAGGCTGCTCAGGGCCAGCTTGGTGCCGTCGGGCTGGGGCAGGTTGATTTCGGGGGCCATCGCGCCCTGAGCGGTGGCGCGCATGGGCTCCAGGCGGGCCGTCAGCTCCTTAGTGAAGGGCGAATTCGGATTGGCTTTGCGCTGGATGGTGGCCACGGAATCGACAAACAGGAATTCCTCTTCGGGGTTGATAAAAGCGCCCACCGCGAACCCGCCCACTACCGACGTCGCATTGCGCCGAATGAGGGACTTAATCTTGGCCGTGTTGCGGCCCTGAATGGCGTAATATTCCTTCTCAATGCTCTTCATCTCCTCGGTTTTGCCGGCCTGCCCGGCCACGCCGTAGCGCTTGCTGATGTCCTCCAGCTGGCCCTTGCTGCCTTCCATCACCTGCGTGAGCTGGCGCAATACCTCGGCATCCTTGCTGCCTTTCACGCTGTAGGAATTGGCCAGGCTTTTGGCATCGCCGCTTACTTCTACGTGGGTTTTGTTGTCGAGCAGCAGCAGCACCTGGTTGGCGTCGTCCAGCTTCAGCTGGTAGATGCCGGGAGCCACTGCCGCACCTTTCAGGGAGAACTTCCCGGCGGCATCGGTTTTGGCCGTGGTTTTCTCCACAAACTGGTTGGAGTTGAGCTCCGAAAGGTGCAACACCGTACCGGCGGGGGCATTTTTCAGCTGGCCTGAAATCTCGTAGCCATCGGCAGCGGCGGCATTCTGGCAGGCGTTGGCCATGCCCAGCACGGTGGCGGCCAGAAAAACAGATTTTATCATGGGGTGAAGCATGTGCGTGAACTGGTGAATCAAAATGGCCAACGCGAGGCCGTTAGAGGTTTGTTCCGAATGGCTGAGGAACAATGGATACGTCTGTCGTTTAGGACAATTGTCATCCTGAGCACAGCGAAGGACCTTATCACGTCTGCACCAATTAAATTAATGCAAACAGCGCTTGCGTGATAAGGTCCTTCGCTGTGCTCAGGATGACAGAAGGATTCAGGATGACTTTCCTATGCCCTACCCGTCCAGCCCGGCGCGGAGCAGCTGGTTGGCCAGCTTAGGGTCGGCCTTGCCGCCGGTGAGCTTCATGAGCTCGCCCATGAACATGCCGGTGAGCGACTTTTTGCCGGCGCGGTACTCGGCTACTTTGGCGGGGTTAGCGTCGAGCACCTGCTGCACGAGGCCGGCCAGCTCGCCGTTGTCGGCTTGCGTGAGCAAGCCCAGGCTTTCGGCCGCGCCGGTGGCGTTGGCGGTGGGGTGCTCCAGCAGGTGCGGAAACAGCTGCTTGCTGGCTACTGAGTAGTTGATTTTGCCGGCGTCAATCAGGTCGATGATGCCGGCCAGCTGGGCGGCGTCGAGTGGGAAGTCGGCCATGGTAAGAGCGCGCTCGTTCAGGTAGGACTTCACGGGGCCCATCACCCAGTTGGCCGCCGCCTTGGCGTTGGGCGTGAGGCGCGCGAGGTCGTCGAAAAACAGCGCCACTTCCTTCTGGTCGATGAGCACCGAGGCGTCGTAGTCGTTCAGGCCCAGCTCGCCCACGAAGCGCGAGTAGAGCTGCTGCGGCAGGGCCGGCAACTCGGCGGCCACGCGGTGCAGCCACTCGTCCGATATCACCAGCGGCGGCAGGTCGGGCTCGGGGAAGTAGCGGTAGTCGTTGAGGGTTTCCTTGCTGCGCTGGCCGTTGGTGGTGCCGCTGGCGGCGTCGAAGCCGCGGGTTTCGCTGTCCACTTCGCCGCCGGCTTCGATGATGGCAATCTGTCGCTCGATTTCGTAGGCAATGGCGCGCTGCACGTTGCGGAAGGAGTTCATGTTCTTCACTTCCACCTTCATGCCGAACTGCGCGGCCCCGTGCAGCATCACCGAGATGTTGGCGTCGCAGCGCAGCGAGCCTTCCTCCATGTTGCCGTCGCAGATGCCGAGGTATTCCACCAGCTTCTTGATTTCGGTGAGGTAGGCGTAGGCTTCGTCGCCGGTGCGAATGTCGGGCTCGCTCACAATTTCGATGAGCGGCACACCGGCGCGGTTCAGGTCGACCAGGGTTTCGGTTTCGCCGGCCAGGTGCATGGATTTGCCCGCGTCTTCCTCCATGTGGATGCGGGTGATGCCGATGTGCTTGGTGCTGCCATCGGGCAGGCGCACTTCGAGGTGGCCATCG
>JAQBNT010000201.1 GCA_028288445.1 Hymenobacter sp.
CGGCCCGCTGCCCGAAAAAACCCGCCTGGCCACGCAGCTGGCCAAAACCCGGTTCCCCAACCTGCTGATTGACGGCGAGATGCAGGCCAACGTGGCCCTCAGCCCGCAGCTGCTCCAGGAGCATTACGGCTTCTCGCCCCTGGCTGAGAAAGGCGCCAATACCCTGATTTTTCCCAACGTGGAGTCGGGCAACATTGCCTACAAAGTGCTCCAGGAAATTGGCGGTGCCGAGGTCATCGGACCGGTGCTGATGGGCATGCGCAAGCCGGTGCACATCCTGCAGCTTGGGGCCAGCGTGCGCGACATCCTGAACATGGCCGCCATCGCGGTGGTGGATGCCCAGACGGGCAGCCGGGCGTTGTGATAGTCAACTCCTGATAATAAAAAGGCCGACCGGTAAATACCGGTCGGCCTTTTTATTGATAAACAACTGATTTTTTTACAACTGCTTGCTTATGTGCATTGTCTGGCTGATGCCTTTGCCCTGGAGGTGGAGCAGGTAAGGGCCATCGCGCAGTTTGCGGAGGTCGAGCGCCGGCCGCAGTTCGCCGACGGGCACTTCCTGGCTGAGCACAACCCGGCCGGTTGCGTCGAGGACGGTGAGGGAATAGGCTCCTGTGGGCAGCGTACCAAGGTCCAAACCCACCGAGCCGACGCTGGGATTGGGGTACGGTACCACAGCCGCGTAGCCATCGGCCTCGAACTGCACTGTCTGAACGGGGCTGTAGGCGGCCGTACCGTCGACATCGACCTGCCGCAGCCGGTAGTAGAGCGTGGTGCCGAAATGGGCCGCGTCTTTGTCGGTATAGGCATAAGATTGGGCGCTGGTGGTGGTGCCGTGGCCGCGCACCATGCCCATCCGCTCGAAGCTGCTGCCATTGGTGGAGCGCTCGATTTCGAAAGCGTCGTTGTTTTGTTCCGTGGCCGTGGCCCAGCTAAGGTCGGCATCGGCTTGCCGCGCGGTGGCCGCAAACCGCGTGAGGCCCACGGGCAGGGGCGTGCCCGTGGCAGTAGCCGCCCAGCCCATCGACGAAAGGCCGACCCACTGCTGGCTGTAAGCGCCGCTGGGCGCTACGTTGCGATAGCTGATGGTCAGTCTTTTAATCATCGTTGCGGGGAATGTTACGATGACGTTATCGGTAGAGGTGGCGGCGCTGGGGGCCGTGCCGGTCACGGTATTGGGGACGGCGGCAATGGTGCCCACGTATGCATTGGCGAAGGCCGTGCCGGTGTAGGTACTGCTGTTGCCGGTTTTGAAGTTGGCGGCGGTCAGGGCTACCGGAGTGGTGCCGGTTTCGGTGTAGCCGTCGATGCGCAGCTGGTCGATGAAATTATTGTTGTTGTCGACGCCCGCATCCACGTCCTGAAAAACCAGCGACAAACTCCGCACGGGAGTGCTGAAAGTGTAGGTAATCTGGGAAGTGTTACCGGTACCCGAGTAATCGGTGAACCAGAACAGCGCCGGAGTGGCCAGCCCGTTGTCGCCAATCCGAAATTCAGCTACTGGGTTTGAAGCGCTGGCACTGTAGGCGCTGGGCGTCAGCGTCACGCCACTGGCGGTCAGGGTTCTGGTGGTCCAGAGGGTCGTGTTGCTGCTGGTTCCGTTGGTTTGGGAGCTGAAATCGAAGCTCCCCCCTTGCGGATAAGCGGTGGCACTGAGCGGAATGGCGTAGGTAACGGGGTCGGAGTATATAGGCGAGTTGGCGCCGTTGTAGTTATTGGTTTCGAAGGCGATATAAGTGAAAATGAAGTTTCCGGCCGTGCTGCCCGGCTCAAACGACAGGTTGGCCGCCTGGGCCAGCGTCAGGGCAACGGGCATGGCCGTGGCGCTGGTGACGGCCGTGCGGGGGCCATCGGCCGCACTGGCGTAGTACAGCGTGCCGCCAGCCGGCAGGGCAGTTATCCGAAAGCCTTTCAGTGTGGATTCCACTGTGCCAAACCGCTGAATTCTATAGTCTTCCGTGGGAGTAGCACTCAAGCCACGAATGGCCGTTCTCACCGAGCCAATGGGCCGGACCGTCGCCGTGATGGCTGTCGCCACAGGGTCGGCCCAGATACTGGTGGAAATGCCCAGGCTCAGCCCCAGGCCGAGGATAGTGCGGCTAATTATTCTCATATAAGTGCAGGAAAAAGATGACAAACAGTGTGCTACGAAGGGCCAATTACTCAGGAGAATAAATGACGACGCCCTTGCCGCGACCCCAAAATTGAGGCGCGATAAGGGCGCGTGCCAACTGCCTGTCCGTGAACTACCACCAGAACGGAGTAGACGGAAGGAATTTGTCCGTAAAGTATTTCTTGCTTTAAGCTAAATGCTGGCCGGCGCGGCTACCCCACCAGCCGGAACTGGCTGAGCAGCGCCTCGCGGTAGGAACGGCCCAGGGGCAGCACCGTGCCCGCAACCGACACCGTATTGGTAGCCGGCTCGATGTAATCGATGTGGTCGGCGTTAACTAGGTAGCCGCGCTGGCTTTGGGCAAAACGTGTGGCGGGCAGCTCCAGGGCCAGGTCGCGCAACGACATCCGAACGGCAAACTTGCCGTGGGCCGTCATCAGCACGCAATATTTTTCGCCGGCCTCGACGTAGTGAATATCCTCGATGCAAACCTTGGTGAGGCGGCCCCGCTCCCGCAAAAAAATGCACTCGCGGACAACTAAATCGTGGCCCCAGTTGAGCGGGGCCTCGCCGGTGGGCGGAATAATTGTCTCGACGGCGGCCAGGCCCTTGGCGAAATTGTGCAGGGCCAGCTCGATGGCATGTTCCAGGGCAGTCTGGTCGAAGGGCTTGAGCAGGTACGCGGCCGGGTTCAGCGCGCGGGCACGGGTGAAGTGCTCGCGGTCGGCCAGGGACGTAACGAAGATGATAGGCAGCGGCTGCCGGGCCTGGAGCTCCCGCGCCAGGTCCACGCCGTCGAGGTCACCGCTGAGGTTGATGTCGAGCAGCGCCAAATCGGGGCGGGGCAGCTCGCGGTACAGGTCCAGTGCCTCCTCGGCCGATGCCACCGGGCCCACCGGCACGTACCCCAGGCCACGCACCAGCGTGAGGAGCAGGCGGGCAAACAGCGGCTCGTCTTCTACGAGCAGGATGCGAATAGGCGGGTTGGTTGGCATAGTGGAAAGAGAAAAGCGTTACCGTAAAGATAAAAATCAAAGGCCTGGTACCAGCATTTCGGTTGGCCGGGCCACGATTTCTCCTGCCGAGGGTAGCACCACGTGGGCGGTGGTGCCCCCGCCCGGTGCGGCTTCCAGCCGGAATACGCCCTGCTGAAGCTCGGTGAGGCGGCGCACCAGCGGCAGGCCCAGGCCGGTGCCGCCCCGGCGGGGTGGCGGGCTGGCCATTGGGGACTGGCCCATGGCCGCTGCCAGCTGGGCCGGGCTCAGGCCGGGGCCAGCGTCGCGCACCAGCAGCTCGGTGCCCGCAGCGGGTCCTTGCTGCGCGGCCAGCTCCAGTACCGCTCCGGGCGGCGAGGCCTTGAGTGCATTGCTCACCAGATTGCGCAAGATGGTAAGCGTCATGTTGCGGTCGGCGTACAGTGGCGGCAGGTTGGCGGGGAGGAGAGCAGTGCGCAAGGTCACCTCGCGGGCATGCGCGGCGGCCGAGTAGAGCCCCGTGATTTCAGCAAACAGCTCGGCCACGGGCAGGGACTCCGGCCGGCAGGTAAGCTCACCGGTTTGCGCCGCCGCCCAGTGCAACAGGTTGTCGAGCAGACCAATCAGCCTTTCGGCCGTCTGGCCAACCTCCGTGCTGAGCTCGTCGAGCGCCTCCGGACTACCTTGCTGGCGGTAGTAGCGCACCATATCGGCCAGCCCGGTGAAGGCGGTGAGGGGTGAGCGCAGGTCGTGGGCAATGATGGAGTACAGCCGGTCCTGCGTGGCGCGGGCCTGGGCCAGCGCGTCGTGCTGCCGCGCCAGCTGCACCCGGCTGCGGCGTAGCCGCACGGCCAGGGCCACCACCGTCGCCAGAGCCAGTACTGCCGTGCCCAATGCTCCCGCCAATGCCCATATTTTCTGGCGCTGGCGGGCCGCCAACTCATGTTCCAGCGCTTGCTGCTGCGTAAGCTCCCGGATGCGGCTTTCTTTGCGCTCCGTGTCGAAGCGCACTTGCAGGCGGGTTAATGCTTGGGTGTTATCGCTGGTAATCAGCGAATCGCGCAGGTGGCGGGCCGTGCGCGCCGCCCGGTAAGCGGCCAGGCCCTGGCCCTGGGCCGCCAAGGCTTCGGCCAGCAGGTCGTAGCTCTGCACTTCTTCGGCCGAAACCTGCACGCGGTGGGCTTGCTGTTGGGCCTGCCGGGCCAGGCTGGCAGCCACGGCGGCGTGGCCCCGGTCCATTTCGAGCTGGCCCAGCAGCTGCAGGCCAAACGCTTCGTCGGCCGCTGCCCCTACTTTGTGATACAGCGCCAGCGCCTGCCGGGCCAGCGCCACGGCCGAGTCGGGCTGCTGGCGGTGTTGCGCCACCAGCACCAGCGCCATCAGGGTATTGGCTTCGTGAATGGGGTTGTCGTCTTTGCGGGCCACGGGCAGAGCGCGCCGCGCATGGTAGGCCGTAAGGGCCACGATGGAATCGGTGGTATTGCCGCTTTGCATCTGGCCGGCATACACCATGGCTAGGCCGCTGTAGGCGCTTTCCAGCACGCTAAATGGGGTGTCGGAGTGGGCCTGGGCCCAGGCCAGCGCCTGACGCCGGTACCGCACCGCTCGCACGTAGTCTCGCTGCGCCTCGGCTACCTCAGCCAGGATGCTTAGCGCCAAGGTTTTGCGATAGACCAGTTTGGGTGGCGCTTTGGCGATGATGCGGAGCATCTGCTGGCCCGTCTGCTCGGCCCGCAGGTATTCCTGCGCGCTGAGATACGCCGTGCTCAGGTGGAATAAGCACGACAGCTCGCCGGCCTGAAAGCCGATGCGGCGGGCCAGCTGCAGGCCCTGTTCGCCGTAGCGCTTCGCGGCGCCCACGTCTTCCTGCCCCATAAACCAGCACAGCTGGTCAAAAACCAGGACTTTTTTCTGGGGTTCGAGGTCGGGCTGCTGCAGCACCTGACGGAGCGAGTCGGCCAGGCTGCCGGTGCGGTTTATGGAAGTTGTCTGGGCCCGGGCCGGCCCACCGGCCAGCACCGCCAGCACCAGCAGCACCCGGCAATAATGACGCGCAACAGAGCTTTTGCCCCGGCGGACAAGCAGAAAAAGAAGACGCATAAGCGGAATAGAATCAATGGAAAGAGCCCGCAATTTTACACGGTCAGTCCCAAGACACCTATTTTTTGGCTGCTTATTGCCGACAATTAAACCGTTGCCCCGAATACTGCTATGGCAGCGGGCCACCAGAGAAGGCCCGGCGGCCCGGCTGGCGGGCCCGGCAACTTCCGTAAAAAATGCGATTTCTTTTGGGATAAAGCCAGTAAATTTGGGAAGTAAAAAACTGCTTGGGGTGTTCTTCGGGCAAGTCACTCTCCTCTCGTTTCGTCCTAATCCTTCCCGCTTGCATGATTGCCTACCTCGACGGTAAACTCGCTTACAAAGACGCCACCCTCGCCATTGTCGACATTCTCGGCATCGGCTACGAAGTTCGGGTTTCGCTGGCCACCTACTCCAAGCTCCCGGCCGAGGGCGCGGCCACCAAAATCTACACCTACCAGCACATCAAGGAAGACGGGCAGACGCTCTACGGCTTTCTCGACCCCAGCGAAAAGGCGCTGTTCATGCTCCTGATTTCGGTGTCGGGCATCGGGCCGGGCACGGGCATCGTGATGGTGAGCAGCATGAGCGTGGGCGAAATCCGCGAGGCCATCGTGAGCGGCAACGTGCGCGCCATCCAGGCCATCAAGGGCGTGGGGCCGAAAACGGCCCAGCGCGTGATTCTGGAGTTGCAGGACAAGCTCCGCAAGGACGAGCTGCTGG
The DNA here is from genome assembly GCA_028288445.1 of Hymenobacter sp. Lineage (GTDB taxonomy): Bacteria > Bacteroidota > Bacteroidia > Cytophagales > Hymenobacteraceae > Hymenobacter. The sequence continues at coordinate 5,893 of JAQBNT010000201.1, forward strand.
CCAAGGCCGGCGTGGACACCGTGCCGCTGGCTCGCCAACACAATACGCGCCGCGCCGAAGCGTTGCAGGCCCTGGTGACCCTCGGCTTTGCGCGGGCCGCTGCCGAGAAACAGCTGGACCAGATTCAGCACAAGCACGGCGGGGAGCTAAGCGTGGAGGAATTGATTAAATTTGCTTTGAAGTCGCACTGAGTCGTGACGCGGGTTTTTAGCCCGCGTCGTTGCACGGGTTGCCTCAGCTGGCTTGCTATTGTATTTGAAATGCCGTGCCTGACGCGGGCCATTTGGCTGGCGTCATTATCCACCTATCCTGCTTGAAATCCGGACAGAAATTACTCCCCGCGTCGGTTGTTATGGTTGCGTCGTTGCTGGCGTGGTGGGCTCAGGCCGCACCCATGGCCGGCCCGCGAGCGGCTAACCTGTGGCTGCGCGCCAGCCGGGCCCTGGCCTCCGATACGCCCCGGCCCATTGGGGCGGTGGCGGATACCACGGGACCCTACAAGCCGAGCCGGCGGCCCCGGGTGCGGGCGCACGACCGGCCGGGTAGCCCTTTTGGGCCGCACCGCCGCGAGTCGCCGTTGGTGCTGCCCTTGCCGAAGAACGTAAAACTGAGCGTCGCGGTTGACGACAGCCTGAAACAATTCGACGTTAAGGAGACGGTGGGCAAGGAGGTTGACTACCGTGACCCCAGCGTGCTGAGCTATAAGCAGTATACGGAGTTCCAACGGCGTCAGGCCGTTAGCGACTATTACCGGCAGAAAGCCAAGGGCGGCATTACCGGCCCGACGGCAGCTGCTGGTACGGCGCAGGCCCAGCGGCTGATTCCAAAAATTTACATGGGGCCGATTGCCAACCGGATTTTCGGGGGCAGCTACGTCGATATCCGGCCGGCGGGCTCGGTTACGCTCAAGTTTGGGGCGCGCTTTAATAAAAACGAAAACCCGGCCCTGACCCTGCGCCAGCAGAGCGTAGGCGACTTTTTGTTTGAGCAGAACATCAACGTTAACCTGTCGGGGGCCATCGGCACCAAGCTCAAGCTGGTGTTCAACTACGACACCAAGGCTGCGTTCGACTTCGACAACCAGATGAAGTTCGACTACGCGGGCGAGGAAACGGATATCGTCCGCAAGGTAGATTTAGGCAACGTGAGCCTGCCACTCACCAACTCGCTGGTGCAGGGCGGGCAAAACCTGTTCGGCATCAAGACCCAGCTGCAGTTTGGCAAGCTGGGCGTGACGGCCGTGGCCGCCACCGTGCGCGGCACCGCCGACGAGGTACGCATCCAGAATGGCGCACAGAGCCGCCAGTACGAAATCAAGGCCAGCCAGTACGAGAAGGACCGGCACTTTTTCCTGGCGCAGTTCTTCCGCGACCGGTACGACCAGGCCCTGCGCAGCCTGCCCACCATCCAGAGCCAGATTACCATCAACCGGCTGGAGGTGTACGTGACCAACGACAACCGCACCACCGAAAACCTGCGCAACGTGGTGACGCTGATGGACGTGGCCGAGCCGTTTCGCATCTACCAGGCCCAAAAATTTCGGACTGGCAACGCCACCATTCAGACGCCGGCGCGCAACGAGGCCAACACCGAGTTTAGCCAGGTGGCCGGCCCTGGCGGAACCCGCGACAACATTGCGGTGGACAACTACCTGCAGGGC
>JAQBNT010000222.1 GCA_028288445.1 Hymenobacter sp.
AAAGGGGCCGTGCGCAAGCGCCTGGAGGGCAAAAAGATTCAGGGCGAAAAGAAGGCCAGCCGGCGGCGGCTGGAATAGGGGCCGTTGGTAGGAAAAATTGCTGGCCGCGGAATTTTCCTACCAACCGTTGGTAGGAAAATTCCACGGCCAGCAATTTTTCCTACCAACGGCCCCTATTCCAGCCGCCGCCGGCTGGCCTTCTTTTCGCCCTGAATCTTTTTGCCCTCCAGGCGCTTGCGCACGGCCCCTTTGCTGGGCTTGGTGGCCTTGCGGGGCTTGGGGCGGCGCAAGCTTTTGAGGAGTAATTCGTGGAAGCGGGCCAGCACGATTTCCTTGTTGCGGAGCTGGCTGCGGTCGTCCTGCGCGGTGAGCAGCAGCAGGCCCTCGGCGGTGAGCTGGCCCGCCAGCTTCTCCCCTATCAGCTGCTTCTGGCCGTCGGTGAGCACCTGCGAATCCATTAAGTGCCAGCGCAGCTCCACCCGCGATTCTACCTTGTTCACGTTCTGCCCGCCCGGCCCGCTGGCCCGGCTGGTCTGGAAGGTGATTTCGGGCAGGAACGCGGCGGCGGGAGGCAGCATACAAATCAGTTAACAGTGAGCAGTTATCAATTAACAGTAATGCTCCTTTTCATTGATAACTGCTCACTGTTAACTGTTCACTATTTATTCAACAGCATCGCCCCGTAGGAATACCCGCCGCCGAACACCGTAATAATCACCTTATCGCCACCCTTCAGCGTGTTCCACACCTCGGCCAGGCCAATGGCGGCCCCGGCGCAGCCGGTGTTGCCGAGGCGCTCGATGTTATTCACGGTGCGCTCCAGCTCGATGCCGAGCTGCTTGGCCACGTTTTTCGAGATGCGCAGGTTGGCCTGGTGCGGGATGAGGTACGTCAGGTCGGGCGTGGCGATGTGGTGCTTGTCGAGCAGCGTCTGGGTCACGCGGGCCATGTAGGTGCAGGCCTGCTGAAACACGTCGCGGCCGAAGGGCATCACGATGCCTTTCTCCACGGGCTTCAGGGTCACGGCCTCGTCGGCCTTGCCCACGGGGGCCGCGCCGCCGGTGATGACTTCGGCAATGTGCAGGTCGTCGGGGCTGAGGCGCTCCTTGCTGATGAGCAGGGTGGCCGCGCCGTCGCCCCAGAGGTGGCCGGCCATGGTATCCTCCTCGTTGTTGTAGGCGGTGTTGTGCTCGGTCACGACCACCACGGCGCGGCTGGCCTTACCCATGGCAAAGTAGCCCTCCACGATTTCGACGGCATTGAGCAGCGACGAGCAGGCCGATGAAATGCTGACGGTCGGGATTTCGTTGATGTCCAAATCGCGCTGCACGGCATGCGCAGCGGTAAAAATGGTATCGTGCGGCGTGTAGGTGCCGGCCACAATCAGGTCGACACTGGCCTGGGCAAAGGCGGGAGCAGCGGCCAGCGCGGCGCGGGTCGCGGCAATGGCCATGGTATTGGCATTCTCGCCGGGGCCCGCTTTGCGGCGCTCCTGAATGCCGGTGCGCTCAATTATCCACTCGCTGGCCAGGCCATTAAGACGAGTGAAATGCGCATTGGTGACGACGGCCTCCGGGAGGTAGGCCGCCACATGATGAAGGTACACGGGGTGGTATTGGGTGAAACGCAAAGCCAGCAAGCGGCCCCCCAAAGGTACGGCTTGCATTCCCCGGCGGTCGGCCCGCCCCGGCGATATGCCCGAATTTTATACCAACAGGCCATTATCGGCCCTGCGGTCAGTTAAGGGTTAGGAGTTAAGAGTTATAAGTTAACAGAGGCTTGGCTCCTCATTCTAACGCTTAACCCTTAACTCCTAACTCTTAACTGACACTATTCCTTCACCACGCGGCCGCTGCCGTGGGTGTTGCTGCTGAGCTGCGCCCCGCCGGCCACGTACACGCTGCCCGAACCCGAAATCGACCCATCGGCCGTGCGGCTGGCGTACACATGGGCATCGCCCGAGCCGCTGATGCGGGCGCGGCTGGTTTCGGTTTTCAGGTCGTGGGCCTTCACTTTGCCCGAGCCGCTGATGCGGATTTCGTTGCTGGGGCAGGTGCCGCCCACCGTCACGTCGCCCGAGCCCGACACGGCCGTTTCGAGGCGGCCGGCCTTAAGCTGCGGCACCACCAAATCGCCGGAGCCGCTCACGGCTAGGGTCATGGCATCGGCTTGCAGCGGGCCGTTCACCTCCATCTTGCCCGAGCCGCCCACGCGCAGCGCCGTGAGGCTGGGCGCGGTCACGTACACCGTCACGGGGCCGTGGGACTTGTTGTTAAACATGCGGCCGTTCTGGTCACGGAAATTCAGGCGCAGCTTGCTGCCCTGCACTTCGGTTTCAAAATCGGCCAGGTCTTCCTTGCTGCCCTCCACTGCCACGCTTTGGGGGCTGCCCTGCTTCACCACCACCCGGGCCGAGCCGCCGAGGCTGATTTCGGTGAACGCGCCCACCGAGCGGGTTTCGCGGTCGCTCAGGGGGCGGGTGAAGGACGAGAGCGCGCCCACGGCTAGCACCAGCAGGCTGGCGCACATCGAGGTAATCCGAAAATTCTTCATGCGAAAAAAGGGTAAAGGATGAGTGAGTAAACCCGGTTACCGCCATGATGCAGCCAACGTTACAGCGGTTGCCCGGCGCGGACTACGCTTCGGCAAATACTTCGGTCCATTCCAGCGCCAGGCCCGGCACGGTGCGCACCGGAATGAGGCCGGGCTCATAAAACTCCCCCGCGAGCTGGTACTGCTCGTTTTCCAGCACGTACACGGCCACGGTTTTCACCCCCGGAAATACTATCCAGTATTCCAGCACGCCGCTTTCTTCGTAGAGGTCGAACTTGGTTTTGGTGTCGCGCGACGTGTTGCCGGGCGATAGAATCTCCACAATCCAGTCGGGCGCGCCCACGCAGCCCCGGTCATCGAGCTTGGCCAGGTCGCACACCACGCAGATGTCGGGCTGCACCACGGTCATAATCTGCTGGTCGCCGTTGGCCCCGGCCGTGGTCAGGCGCACATCAAAAGGGGCTACGTACACCTGGCAGGGCTTTCCTTTCAGATGCTGCCGAATTTCTGCGGCGATATTAAGAGAATACACCTGATGCAGGCGGCTGGGACCCGCCATTGGCCGAAGGAGCTTGCCCTTGATAAGCTCTACGAATTCGTCGAACTTCCACGTCAGGTAATCGGCGTAGGTGTACGTTTTGGTTGCGTCAAGCTGCGAGAGGGAGGTGATGGGAGCCATAATTCAGGGCCAGATGGGTTTCTGTAAAGATACACGACGGCCCCGACCAGCTTTTAGAACTCGACGTGCAGGCGCACGGCCACTACGTGCACCGGCCCGCTGCGGTCCTTGTTATAAGCCGGGTTGATAACCAACTGGTAATCGGGGCTGAGGGAGGCGTGGTATTGCGGCAGCGCGAAGCTGTAGTACACCTCCCCAATCTGCTCCAGGCCGTAGTTCAGCCGCCCATCGCCCACGATGAAGCCGTAGCCGCCGGCCGCCAGGTAGGCGCGGTGCTCGGGGCTGAGGCCGTTCACCACGATGGCCGCGCCGAGGCGGTCGTCGGGCCGGGCCCAGCGGTCGCCGGTGCTGGCAATGCCGAGGCTGGCGCTGTGGTCGATTTCGGTGAAGGCCCAGGTTTCGTTCTTGCCGTCGTTGTAGCTCACGCGGGCAAACAGGCCCACGTTTTTGGCGATTTCCTGCTCCGCGTTCAGGCCGAAGCCGACTTTGGTGTGGCCAGCGCGGCCCACGGCCGTTATATCGGGCTGCTCGCCGGTGAGTTGGGCCAGCCGGATGGCCGTGTTATAAGTACCCATAGCCGCCACGTTACGGAAGCCCAGCGCCCGAATGGTGCCCTGCCGCCCCTTGAGGTGGTACACTTTGGTCAGCTCCACAGTTTCGGCATGGGCCGTGCCGTAGTGGAAATCCAGCGTGGGGCCGTTGGCCTGCGTGGGCATGAGCGTGGACGCAAACCGGGCCGTGAAACCGGGCGTGACGTACTCAAAAACGCCGCCCACGGTGTAGCCCCGCGTGTTGGCGGCGTAGTCCCAGCCGCCGGCGCTCATCAGGCTCCAGTTCAGGAACTGGGTGCGCGGGTCGTGCGAGTAGCTGTTCTGGTCGAAAAAATCGGCGGTGCTGAACTTGCCCAGGTTGAGGGCGAAGTAGCGCTGGGGCGTGGGGCCGGCCACCTGGTTGAGGTCGTCGAGGTCCACGTCCGTGGCCGTACCCAGCGCAAACACCTGCCGCAGATACAGCCGCGCCAGGTACAGGTTGGGCGCGGGGTCGCCGATGCGGAAGGTTTCGCCGTTGGTGAAGCCGGCCACGCCGCGCGCGCCGCTTAGGCCGCTGCCGCCCGCCACTTCGGGGTTGAAATACACCGCTGCCCCCTTCCACAGCCGCCGCCCGATGAACAAGGTGCTGGTGAAGGACAGCTTGGCCGATTCGCGGTCGGCCAGGCTGTAGTCTCCCGAATACGGCGTGGTCAAATCATTATGCCACTGGTCGATGAGCGTCTGCTGGAAGTGCAGGCTCCAGTTACGGGCCTTCTCGGCGGGCTGGTGCATCGGCTCCTGGGCCGAGGCGGCGTTGGGCGGCGTGGCGGGCGTGGTAGAGCCGGGCGGCGTGACCTGGGCCAGAGCAGGCACGGCCAGCAGCAGGGCCCCGGCGAGCAGGAAAGCAGAAGGGAATTTTAGTATCAAGAGCGAGAGCGACCCGAATAAAAGCCGGCCGAAATTTCCCGCCGCTCAGATGTTGAATCAGTGAAGCTTACTTCATCTGCACAGCTTAGGCCGGAACTTCGGGCAGCCCGCAGTCCACCGTGCGGCCCAGGTACTGCTTGCCCCAGCCCACCAGCTCGCCAAACAGCGGCTGCACGCGCTGCCCCTGCTCCGTGAGGCTGTAGTCGACGCGCGGCGGCACGGTCTGGTGCACGGTGCGGGCCACGATGCCGTCGGTTTCCAGCTCGCGCAGCTCCTGAATCAGCATCTTCTCCGTGATTTCGGGCATCAACCGGCGCAGCTCGCCGTAGCGCCGGGGCTCATCGAGCAAGTACGAGAGAATCAACAGCTTCCACTTGCCGCCCAGCACGTTGAGGGTGGTCCGCACGGGGCAGGTGAGGTTGCGCTCGGCATCAGCGGCCGACCAGTATGCTTCGGCGTGTTGCTGCTTGGTGAGTTTCGACATAAAATTATTAGCCTGATTAACAGCAATTTTTACCTTTAAGTAAGTACCCTACTTTTTAGTAGGTACTTGCGAAAAACAAAGGTAAGCCGTCACCTTTGCATCGCCGCCGCGCAACGATGCCCCGGCCCAAGCTTTTACTCCCATGTCTAAGAAAATCACCGTCCTCGGCGCTACCGGTCACATCGGTACCGCCCTCGTGCACAGCCTCCTGAAACAGGGCCACCAGGTAACGGCCGTGGCCCGCCCCAGCGCCCGCCTCGACGCCCTCGCCCAGACCGGGGCCGCCATCAAAGCCGGCGATGCGCACGACGCGCCCTTCCTCACCGAAGCCCTGCGCGGGGCCGATGCGGCCTTCCTCATGATTCCACCTAATGTAACCTCGCCCAACGTGCTGGGCTTCATGGACCAAATCGGCGAAGCCACCGCCCAGGCCGTGCGTGACTCGGGCCTGAAAAACGCGGTGCACCTGAGCAGCATCGGGGCCGATGAGGCCGTCGGCACCGGCCCCGTAGTGGGCCTGCACCGCCAGGAAGCCCGCCTCAACGCCATCGAAGGGCTGAACGTGGTGCACCTGCGCCCGGCCTACTTCATGGAAAACCTGCTGGCCAACGTGGGCATGATTCAGCACATGGGCATCGCCGGCTCGGCCACGAAGGCTGATGCCACGTTCCCGATGGTGGCCACCAAGGACATTGCCGCCAAAGCCGCTGAGTTTTTAGCCGCTGACAAACTGGAAAACCACGCCGTGCAGTACATCCTGGGGCCGCACGACTACTCGCTGGCCGAGGCTACGGCCGCTATCGGCCAGGCCATTGGCCGGCCGGAGCTGCCCTACGTGGCCTTCTCCTACGAGGACGCCAAGAAAGGCATGGTCGGGGCCGGTTTGAGCGAAAACCAGGCCGACCTCTACGACGAGATGACGCGCAACATCAACGAAGGCAAATCGATGGCCAACGGCCCGCGTGATGCCGCCAGCACCACGCCCACCACGGTGGAGGAGTTTGCACAAGCGGTGTTTGCGCCGGCTTTTAAGGCGGCCACGGCAGGCGCGCAGGCA
>JAQBNT010000246.1 GCA_028288445.1 Hymenobacter sp.
AGGCCCGCCGCGGCACCGGCCGCGCCGGCGCCCCGGGTGGCGGTGGACCCGCAGCGCCGCGACTGGTTCGCGGACCGCAACCTCCTGCACGCCCAGCTGGGCCTCGTGGCCACCGACGCCGAGCGGCTGGAAATGTCGCTCCGCATCCTGGAACTCGGCGACCTCATCCGCCAGAGCTACGCGCAGGCCGCGCTGGCCAGCCCGGAACCTTCCCCCGACCACAAGTGGGCCACGCTGACCGATGCCGGCGAGATGCGCCGGCTGCTGGCCAACCTGCGCCCCCAACGCAGCAAACTGAAGAACAGGCCCGACCGGGCCGCTGACCTGGCCACGGTGGAGGCCGATATCCACTTTTTAGAAACCAAGCTGAAGCCATGAGTGAAGTTGATTTGACCCCGTTGGTGTGGCACACCGCCCAGCGTCGCGTGCGCGACCTGGTTCCCCTCGAATACAACCCGCGCATCCTCGAAGAGGCCGGCCGGGCGCGCCTGCTGGCCAGTATTCTCAAGTTTAACCTGGTGGAAATCCCGGCCGTGAACCTCGACGACGTGGTGCTGGCCGGCCACCAGCGGCTGCGCCTGCTGCTCGACCTGGGCCGCGGCGAGGAAATCATCGACGTGCGGATGCCCAACCGGCAGCTCACGAAAGACGAGCTCGATGAATACAACATCACCTCGAACGTCGGCGCCGGCACCTGGGACTACCAGGGCCTGATTGATAACTTCGCCCATCTGGACCTGGGCGTGCTGGGCGATGCCGGCATGCTGGCCGGCCTCGACGCGCTGAAGCTCGACATCCTCAACGCCCTGCCGGCCGAGGAGCCCGAAGTGGACCTCACGCCGCCGGCCACGCCGGTGTCGGTGCTAGGCGACGAATACGAGTTTCACAGCGAAGGCCTGGCGCTGCTGCATCGCCTGGTGTGCGGCTCCTCGACCGAGTTCGACACCGTTGATATCGCCCTGGGGGCCTTTACGCTGGCCGACCTGGTGCTCACCGACCCGCCCTATAACGTGGCCTACGAGGGCAAAACGAAGGACGCGCTACGCATCGAGAACGACAACATGGGTGACTCCGACTTCCGGGCGTTCCTCTACGACTTCTACACCAACTGCTTCGCCTTCATGCGGCCCGGCGCGCCCATCTACGTGTTTCACGCCGATAGCGAGGGCGCCAACTTCCGCCTGGCGCTGAAGGAAGCCGGGCTGAAGCTCAGCCAGTGCCTGGTGTGGGTGAAGCAAGCCTTCGTGATGGGCCGCCAGGACTTCCACTGGCAGCACGAGCCGATTCTCTACGGCTGGAAGGAGGGCGCGGCCCACACCTGGTGCTCCGACCGCAAGCAGACCACGGTGCTCAACTTCGACCGGCCCAGCCGCAACGCCGAGCACCCGACTATGAAGCCCACCGAGATACTGGAGTACCTGGTCACGTGCTCCAGCAAGCCGGGCGCTATCGTCTTCGACGGTTTTGGCGGTTCTGGGTCGCTGCTGGTGACGTGCGAAATGACCGGTCGCCAGGCCCGGGTGGTCGAGCTCGACCCGCGCTACGTGGACGTGCACGTGCGGCGCTGGGTGGCCTTCATGCGCGAAAACGGGCGGCGCTTTACGGTAACCAGAAACGGGGAGGAATTGAGCGATGAGCAACTTAGCGCCTACTAATCCGAACTACGACGCGTCGACGGAAACGACGCTGGACCGCATCAAGGCCGCGTTCCTCAGCGAAGGGGCCGAGGAGAAGCTAACGGCTGAGGAGCGCGCCCGCAAGGAGCAGCTGGAGGCGGCCCACAGCTTGCTGGTGAACTACCACTCGCTGGAGCAGGCCGTGCCGCTGCTGCAGGGCCGCTACAGCATCAGCAAGGCCACGGCTTACCGGCGCTGCAACGAAGCCATCCGCCTGTTTGGCGACGTGACGCGCTCCTACAAGGACGGCATCCGCCACATCCTCTACGAGTTCGCCATGAAGGTGTTCCAGCTCGCCGCGGGCCGCAAAAACGAATTCAAGCAGCCCGACCCCGACCTGAAGGCCATGAACACGGCCATCAAGAACATGGCCATGCTCAAGGGCCTGGACAAGGAAGATTCGAGCGCCCTGACGCCCGAAATCCTGGGCAACCGCAGCTTCTACCTCACCATTCACATGGGCGGCAGTGGCGAGGCCAAAACCCTCGATTTGGGCGATTTGAACAACATCGACCCCGAAACCTACGCCCGGGCGGTGGAAGCGGTGGAAACAAGTGATTTGAGTTTGGATGGGATGGAAAAGCTGCTCGGCGAGGCCCGGGAGCCGGACGAGGAGGAGGAAGAAGATGAAGAAAGCCCCATCGGTTAAGCCGCTGAAGTTTAACCGCCCCCAGCTGCGGTTCATTATCACGAAACTGGCCTCGGCCGTGAGCCTGTGGAGCCGGGCTACGGGCAAGAGTACGCTCATTGCCTGGCTGATTCACCTCATCGTGACGAAGATGCCCCGCTCGTGCTGGGGCATCGTAGGCTCGACCTACGGCCAGATTCTGACCCGGACGCTGCCCTCGACGATTGACGCGCTGGAGCGGCTTGGTTACATCAAGGACGTTCACTACTTCATCGGCCGCAAGCCGCCCTCCTCGTGGGGGTGGCCCGAGCCGTTTCAGCGCCCGGTCAAGTACGACCACTTCATCATTTTCTACACCGGCGCCGGCTTCCACCTCATCAGCCAGGACGGCAACGGCTCCAGCTCGCGCGGCCTGAACCTGGACGGCTACATCGGCGACGAGGCCCTGCTGCTGGACCGCGAAAAGCTCGGCACCGACGTGATTGCCTCCAACCGGGGCAATAAGGACATGTGGAAGGGCTGCGACCTGCACCACGGCAAGTTTCTCTTCTCCTCGATGCCCTGGGGCGACACGGGCAAGTGGCTCCTCGACGATTCGGCCTACTACGACCGCGACAACAAGCCGTTTTCGGCCACCCGGGACGCGATGATTAAGCTGCAGCTCGAATTCGTCGACTCCCGGTCGATGAATACGCGGCTGAAGCTCTACGAGGAGATTCTGGCCCTGAGCGCGCAGCTGACGTTTTACGCCAACCCCAAAAAGCTCAAGCACAAGGGCAAGGAGGTGCCCCGGGGCCTGCTCTACTCGGAGGCCAACATTTTCGACAACCTGGTCAACCTGGGCATCCCGTACCTGGAGGAGCAGCGCCGCGAGTTGTCGGATTTCGTGTTCCTCATCGAAATCCTCAACCAGCGGCCCAAATCGGTCGAGGCGGGCTTCTACCCACGCCTGGCGCCCCACCACGCCGAGGAGTGCCCCAATAACGCCTACATCGAAGGCCTGGAGTTCAACCTGAGCAAGCTCAAGGTGCACGATAGCCGCATGGACGGCGACTGCCGCACCGAGCTGCCCATCCGGGGCGCGGTGGACTGGGGCAGCAAAATCAGCACCCTGACCACGGCCCAGATTCATTCGGACGTGCGCCAGTACCGCTTCCTGAAGGGCTCCTACGTGAAGCACCCGAAGCTGATTAACGACCTGGCCGACATGTTCTGCAAGTACTACGAGAATCACATTCGGCGCGAATTCCACTTTATCGAGGACACCGAGTGGGGCAACGCCCGCAAGCCCGACGCGGACCTGACCTACAACCAGCAGTTCGCCGAGCGCCTGAAGAGCAACAACTGGAAGGTGCGCCACTTCAACCAAGGCCGCGTGCCCAGCTACGCCCACCGCTACCACCTGGCCCACGAGCTACTGGGGGAGGAGGACCCGCGCCAGCTGGCGATTCGCTTCAATAAGATTAACTGCAAGGACGTGCTCACGGCCATGAGCCTGGCGCCCGTCAAGCAGGACAGTCGGGGCGAGATTGCCAAGGATAAGTCATCGGAGAAGAAGCTCACGGTACCAGGCCAGGAGGCTACCCACTTCACCGATACGGTCGACCTGCACTTCCTCAGCATCGATAAGCACGTGGCCCGGGCGACGCCCAATGGCCATGGGCTTATCATCGTGCAGGCTTAGTAGCTTTACCCAATGAGCCAGCTAGTTCTTCAGCCCAGTCAGGTTAATACAAGGCACCGCAATGTGCTGCAGCTTGGGTGGACTAGCGTAGGCACGAAATCCATTGAGGCGGTTAAGGAGCTGAAGGGAGGTGCCACCAATGCCTACTACCTCGTAACTAGCGCCGGCAATGAGGTCTTGCAAACCATCTCCTACAGCGAGGCCCAGCAGCACTACGACTCACTGAAGTAGCAGCGACCGAAGACTCATGCTTCGAGGCCCATTGCTGGCAATTGCCACGCGTGACAACGTTAAAACAAGGTAAAAGGCCGTTTCCGGCGTGGAAACGGCCTTTTTTTGGCATATATCCTATTTGTCGTCATCGGCAATTGCCAAAAACGTGACAGTGCATGTCGGGGTGTTCAAGCACTAAATGAGAAAATATAAACCCAAAAAACGCGAAAAACGGCCCGCACGGTAGCGCCAGGCCAATGTGGCGTGAGAATGGGGTTTTTCGCACCTGGTCGCGGCGGTTTTGCTGTCCTTTTTTCGGGCGCGTGGCAGGGAGAAGTTTGCCTCGATGATTGCGAACAGTGTGCGGCTGACGGAGGTGCTCCGGCAGATGGAAGAAGGGGAGGAGCGGTTCAGTATTCGGTTTGTGACGGCAGATAAACGCCGCAAAACCGGAGGCAAAATCGAAGAGTGGCACCGGTGCCAGCTCTCGCGCCGCCGGCTGGCGGTGGGGGAGAAGCCGCGTGCCCAACGGCCGGCCGAGGAATCGGCCAGTCGGCTGCCTGCTCACTACCAGAACGCCACGCGCAACATCGTGCAAGGCAAGAGCAGCCAGGTGCGGAAGGTCCACATCTGGCTGATTCTGGAGTTCAACGGGCAGACAGTGGTGTTGGGATGAGCAGAGACAGAGTAGTAGTAAATAACGACGCCACGCTGGCGTACACGCAGCAGTCGGGCACGGTCTTCCGGCTCAACATGAGCGCCAGCTCCGCGGCCGCCCTGCGCGGCTCGGGCGGCAAAACGGCGCTGGAGACGCCGCCCACCACCCCGGTCAAAAAGCCGGACGCTGGGGGCGACGACAACCCCTGGGGCGAGGACAACCTGTTTCCGCAGGCCGTCATCCGCGACATCGAGAAAAACACCGTGCTGCCCTCCGTGCTGGAGCGCAAAACCAGCATGATGTACGGCGGCGGCATCGTCTACGGCATCATCACGGGGGTGAATAAGGACGGTTCCAAGATTTTCGAGGCGCAGGAAGTGCCCGAAATCGAGGAGTTTATGGAGGCTTCCAACGTGCCGCTGTACGCCTTCGAGGGCCTGCACGAGGTGAACACCTTTTCCAACGGGTTCCCCGAGCTGATTGTCTCGAAAAACCGGCAGAAAATCGTCCGCATCTCCATTCAGGAAACCGCCTGGACCCGGTATATGAAGCCCAAATCGGGCAAGGGCCTGCCCACCCATGTGGTCATCAACGCCAACTGGGACAACGGCGGCAGCGCCACCGACGAGTACGCCACGCAGGTGCCCATTCTGGACCCCTACGACGACGCGGTGGGCCAGCTCCGGGCGCGCACCGATGGATTCAAATACATCTACCCCATCAGCATCCCGAGCGCGGACAAGGCCTTGTACCAGCTGGCCAGCTGGAACTCGGTGCGCCGCTCCGGCTGGCTCGACGTGGCGGCCGCCATCCCGGAATTTAAGAAGGCGCTGTTTAAGAATCAGTTGTCGGTGAAGTACCTGGTGTCAATTCACTCGGCCTACTGGGAGTGGAAGTACGGCGACTGGGAAGGGCTCAGCCAAGAGGAGAAAGTGCGGCTCATCAACGACGAACTCACGGCCTTCGACAACGTGATGTCGGGCACCAACGGCGCCGGCAAAACGGTGATGACCACCACCATCCTCGACAAGCGCACCAATACCGAGGTGGAGGCTTTCAAGATTACGGCCATCGACGACAAGCTCAAGGACGGCCTTTACATCGAGGACTCGGCCGAGGCCAGCTCGCACATCTACACGGCCGTGGGCGTGGCCCCAAGCCTGATGGGCGTGAGCCCGGGCAAGGGCATGGGCGACGGCGCCGGCGGGGGCTCCGAGCCCCGGGTGCTCTTCAACAACTTCGTCAGCACCGCCCAATTCCACCTCGACCTGGTGCTGGCGCCCCTGAACCTGATTGCCCGCTATAACAACTGGACGGTCAACGGCAAGCCCATCAAGTTCCGCTTTCTCAACCCCTTTGTCATGCTGCCCGCAGCGAAGGACACGCCCGCCGCTGACGCTCAGCAGCAATCGAAATAATCGCTCAGAATCATGGAAAAGAAACTCATCACCACCCCCACCAAACTAGCTGCTGCCTTCACCGAGTGGGAGCGCCGTTTCCGCGAAGAGCCCGCTCGTTTCGCCTCCGAATCGGAAGTCGTCGCCATGGAAACCACCACTTACGGTGAGGCCGCGGCCGCCTACATCCTCACCATTCTGGCTGAGCAAGCGGCATGATATGCTTGGCTTTCTCCTATTGGTGGCTGCTGCTGCCCCTGGCCGTGGTGCTGCTGGCCATCGTCGCCGCGTGTGATAACGAGGGCGGCATCGGTGGCGGCCTCAAGACCCTGTTCGTGGCCCTAGTATGCCTGGCCATTTTTCTCATCGTGCTGGCCGCCATGGCTGGCTACAGCCTCGCCCACCCATGAGCTTCATCCGCACCATCGAGCAATTCTGTGCCCACGTTCGGGTGAACGTGAGCGGCACCGACCTGGAAAACCTGGAGCCGGACCTGAGCCTGGTCGAAACCCAGCGCCTGCGTCCCCTGCTTGGCCCGGCCCTTTACAACGACCTGCAGGCGCTCAGCGACACCGACCTAGAGGAACTGCTGGCCAAGGGCAACCCCGACGTGCGCAGCGAGCTGCTACGCCTGGTGCAGCGGGCGGCCGCCAACCTGGCCATGGTCGAATACATGCCGCTGCTGCAGGTGCTCATCTCGGACGCCGGCGTGAACCTGGCCGGCGGCAAAACGGCCTTTCAGTGGCAGATTAAAGACCTGAAGGTCAGCTTTACCCGCAAGGGCTACAACGCCCTGGAAGAAGTGCTGGAGTACCTCGATGCCCACATCGATGCGCCGGAGCTGGCGGCCTGGGGCACATCGACCGCGGCCGTAGCCACCCACCAGTATTTCCTGGCCACGGCCCGGCAGTTCTCGGCGCACTACGCCATCGCTGATTCGCGCCTGACCTACCTGGCCCTGCTGCCCACGCTCCGGAAGGTGGAACGCTTCGACCTGGCCCCGGCCCTGGGCGCGGCCCTCTACGCCGAGCTGAAGGAGCAGCTCATCGACCGCGACCTATCGGCCGACAACGCGGAGCTGCTCGACCTGTTCCTGCGGCCGGCGCTGGCCCACTTCGTGGTGGCCAAGGCCCTCAACGGCGACGTGGGCCTGACGCTCAACGGCGACGCCGTGGAACTGAGCATGTACCGCCCCGATGATTCCAACGCCAAGGAGGCCGACGCCAGCTTCAGCCAGTTGCTCACGATGAAGGCCGCCGCGGCGCTGGAGGACGGCCGTGCCTTCCTCACGCAGGCCCGCCAGTTTCTGAACACGCAGGCCTCGCCCACGCGCTTCGCCAGCTACTTCACTTCCAGCGCCTACACCGCGCCCACCGCGCCCCGGCCGGTGGTCACCAACACGGCCGCTGCGCCGACCATGCGCTTTTTCTGAATGGACTTGCTCTTCAAAATTCTGGCGGCCGTGTTCGGCTTTGTCAGCGTGTTCGCGGCCGTGTACAACCTGCTCACGGCCCACCGCCGGGCCAAGCAGTTGCAGCACGAAAACCGCCAAGCGGCGCAGTTGCAGGAGACGGTGCTGCTGGCCGCCCGCACCGAGCAGCGCGTGAACGCCCTGGAGGGGCGGGTGGGCAGCTTCGAAAACCGCATCGAGCGGCGCATCGAGCAAATCGCCGGCGACATCGGCAAAGTCAAAGATTTATTCACCGATTACCTCATCAAGCACTGATTATGCGCGCATTCCTGCACGACCGCAATCCCGCCCACCTGGCCTGGCACCAGCGCCTCTACGGCTGGGTGCTCCGCCACAACGAGCTGCACCTGGCCCTGCTCATCGCCGGGTCCTGGTACCCCATCCAGTGGCTCATGGCCTGGTACTTCCCCGACGCCGCTCCGCTCAGCTCGACGCAGCTGCACAAGCTGCTGCTCACGGCCGAGGTCTTCACGTTCGCCCACGGCTACCTCTGGCTGGGGCTGCGCTTCAACCTGCCCATCCTGCCGCGCTGGCTGGCCAAGCGCTTCACCCGCACCTTTTTATCCCTCACCCCATGGCAAAAAATGCAGTTTTTCGCGTTTATCTGGGCCTCGTACTTGCTCTGCTTTGCCATCATGTGGCTCGGAGCCAGCCAGGCCGCTTAGTCCCCTCCCTGGCAGTGCAGCAAGCCAACGCGGCCTGCCTGCTTGACTGGCAGCAGGCGCAGGCCAACCTGCGCGAAGCAACCGGGCACAACGACGGGGCCGGCGTGTTGGCCCTGGTCCGCGCCGGCGGCGGCCGGCCGGGCGATGAGTGGTGCGGCTTTTTTCAGCGGGCCGCCCAGGTGCACTGCCAGCTGCCGTACCCGGCCGGCGCCGGCGGCTCCTACAACTGGTTCCTGGTCAACAACCCGCGCACCTTCTACCTCCGGGGCCAGCGCGGGAGTGTGGGCGACATTCAGCCGGGCCACAAGGTCGGATTCTACAACCCCGCCAAGGGGCGTATTTCCCACATCGGCAGCGTGCGGGCCACCACCCGCAACGGCTTTGTCACCGACGAGGGCAATACCGGCACCGGGCGAAACGCCGGCGTGCACCGCCTCAGCCGGGGCAAAGGGGAAATCTACGCGGGCGCCAACTGGCTGTACTAATGCGAATTCTGAAAAGCTTCTTCTGGCCCATACCGGGAGCCATACTACTGGGCCAGTTCATCGGATGGCTGCTGGTGTTGTTCGTGCTGGCGCTGCTCAGCAGCTGCAGCCGCGAAGTGTGGCGGGCGCCCATGGCTCCGGATACTACCGGCCTGCTGCTGCCCGGCCTGCCCGTCGGTGGCAAGTACAAGTTCACCGGCCCGGTCACCTTCACGGTGGCCACGGCCCCGGGCGCGGTAGCCACGAGCACGTCGACGTCGACTGACAACCGCAAGGCTGGCCAGCGCGGTGGCGCTGCCGCTACGGCTCCGGATGCGGTGGCCACCGCGACGACCAAAAAGGCCGGCGTGCCGTGGTGGGTGTTCGTGCTCATGGCCCTGGCCGGCGCGGCGCTGCTGGCTTGGCTGCAATCTAAGTTCTCCTTTTTGTCATTTCTCAAGCGCTAAGCGCCTATCTTCGCCCCGCGAATATTCCGAGAAACTATAACCAACCGCCCTCGGCCGTCAGAAAACGGCCGGGGAAGTAGAGGGGGAGCATGACCCCTATGCTTTGGGCCGTTGGTCCGGAATATTCGCAGCGATTTTCCCCGGCTTGCCTCGACTGCTGTTATGGACCCTTTTGGTGAGAATTCCGATGACGCTCAAATAGAGCCAAATCTGCCACTGGTGACGGTGCGCGGCGTGACGGATACCGACGTGTGGACGTGCTATGACCGGTCCAATATCCAGTTCAACCCACCCAGCGACGTGGAGCGCAAGTTGTGCGAGGTGATTATCGCCCTGGAGGATATGGTCACGGACCAGGAATCGACGATTACCAGGCTGCGGCAGCGGCCCCAAGCATAAACAAAAAGGCCCTCACCGAAGTGAGGGCCTTTTTTATTCACCAACGCCGATTCTCAGGGCAGCGTTAATAGGACAAAGATAGGGAATTGCCGGTGGTATTTGCACCGTGCCAGTCGACGATTCCACCGTGCGTGGAATCTGCGCTAAAGCACTCAAAAACAAGTTATTTAACTTGACTTGGGGGGCAGAAGGATGCGTTGTTTGTATCAGATAACAGCAACGCAAACAACGCCTTACGCCATGACCGCCGCCCAAATCCTCGCCACTACCGGAACCACCAAAACCTGGAAAATGCAGCAGCTTTTCCAACTCGGCCTCACCCGCACCGAGGTGGCCACGCTGATGAACGTAGGCTACGGCTTCGCCCAGAACGTCTATGCCGCCTGGATTGCCACCACCGCCCAGCGCGCCCTGGTAACGCCCACCCGCACCGCCACCGCCCAGGCCCTGGCACCCTTCACCCCCGGCCCTTTCAACCGCACCTTCGGCGTAGAAATCGAAGCCTTCGGCGTAACCCGCGCCGCCCTGCTCGCCGAGCTGCGCGCCCAGGGCCTCGAAGCCCAGGACGAGAGCTACAACCACGACACCCGCCCCCACTGGAAAATCACCAGCGACAGCAGCATCAGCGGCGCCAACGCCTTCGAACTGGTAAGCCCGGTACTGCAAGGCCTCGAAGGCCTGGCCGACCTGGAACGCGCCTGCCGCGCCCTGAAAATCTGCGGCGCCCAGGTAAACGCCTCCTGCGGGCTGCACGTACACCTCGGCGCCGCCGACCTCAGCGTCGAAAACATGCGCCAGCTAGTACGCAACTACCTGGTACTGGAGCCCACCATCGACCAGCTGATGCCCGCCGCCCGCCGCGGCAACGCCGCCACCTACTGCCAGGGCCTGCTGCGCGGCCGCACCCTGGCCCAGGCCGAGCAGGAGATACTGGCCGCCACCACGGCCCAGGCCTTGGGCGCCGCGGCCAACGGCAGCGGCCGCTACTACAAGGTGAACATGCAGAGCTACTTCCGCCAGCGCACCATCGAATTTCGCCAGCACAGCGGCAGCACGGACTTTGAAAAAATCAGCTTTTGGGTAAAATTCCTGACCAACCTGGTCGACTTTTCGAAGCAGCGCCTCGTAACGCCAGCCCTGCCCGTAGCCGAATTTGCTACCTTTAACCAGCGCGACATCGCTACCTACTACCAGCGCCGCCGCACGGCCCTGGCCACCCGCTAAGCTACCCGCATGAAATACGAAATACTAGGAGGCGGCCACATCGAGGCCGCCTCCCCCCTGGAACTAGTAGAAGCCCTGCGCGTCCTGGACCTGCAATGGGTACACTCGGTCGGCGTCGAGGACTTCATGGAAAACATGGCCGAGGCCTGCAAAATCCAAACCGGTGCCATTGTGCGGACGGATTCGCTGGTCAATTTCCTGCACGACCTGCAAGCCGGCGGGTTCATCACGCCGGTGTAGTTTAATTTCGAATATGCGCAAACTACAGATTCAACCCCGCCGGCGTGCTTTTATGCTTTGCGTGCTAAAAGGCACTCCGAAGCACGAGGTAAAACATATGCTGGGAGAAATGCGCACTGCCATGAAAGTCCCAGTACCGGAGCGGGATGTGGAAATCCGATTTATTCAACCGATGCGAATGGGCATCGATAAACGATTGCTCCAGTAGGGTATTACCAGAAGCACGAAGCCCCGCCCCACCGGCGGGGCTTTTTTTGTGTCCTTTTTTGCGCTGAGGTGGGGGGAGAGCTTTGTTGAAATAACTGCTCCTCCCCATGCACGATGTGATAATTGACGGCCGCCACCGGGCCGTTGCCGCTACCTGGAACGAGTTGACCCCGGAGTTGCTCCTGCGGGTGGTCCGCGTGCTCTACGACCGTAGCCTGGACGAAATGCAGCAGCGCATCCACCTGCTGGCCGTGCTGTTGCAAGTGCCGCTGGCCACGGTGGTGATGCGCTACACGCCCGCGCAAATCATTCAGATAAAGTGGCTCACGGACTTCGTGCTGGCCGACCTGACCCTCACGGCCCAGCTGGTGCCGGGGGTGACGCTGCCCCGCACGTGGCGCCGCCCGCTCCCGACCGCCTGGTGGGGACCCCGGGAAAAGTTTCGCAACCTGCGCTTCCTGGAGTTCGCCTTCGCCGACGCCTACTTCGTGGCCTACTGCCAGGACCCGACCCAGGCCCAGTGGCTCGATAACCTGGTCGCCGTGCTCTACCGGCCGCAGCGCCGTCCCTACCGCCCGCTGGCCAGCGACTACGACGGCGACCGGCGGGAGGCGTTCAATCCCGTGCACGTGGCCGCCCGGGCCGCGCAGGTGGCCCACCTGCCGCACCTGGTGAAGTTGGCCATCGTGACCTGGTACCGCGGCTGCCGGCTGGAGTTGGAGCGCGTCTACCCCGCGGTGTTTACGCCCGCCATCGAGTCGAAGGCCGCCGAGTCGACCGATGGCTGGGCGCACGTGGCCCGCGAAATGAGCGGCCCCACGTTCGGCACGCTGGAGCAAACCGAAAAGCAACTCACCCGCGACGTGCTCGCAAAAATGGAAGATGATGCGCGCCAGGCCGAAGCCCTGCGCGAGCAAGCCCGCCAAAACCAACCCTCCCACTCCTGATGAGAAACCTCCTCGTTCCCCGCAAACTCCTGCTCTGCCAACTCGCCGATGGCCATCCCGTGCGCGTGCTCAGCCTGAACAGTAAAAACGACCAGCTGAAGGTGAAAAGCATGCGCACCGGCCTGCCCTTTTTCATTTCCCGGTCCTTCGTGTACGAGGCCGCTAAACCCGCTGCCTGATGCGCCTGCTCGCCTATACCCAACTCTTTCGTGACGCTGCCAAAGCGCACGTGGCCATCCGCTACACGCCCGAAAACGGCCGTTTCGTGCGCGTGCTCATCGCCTCGGACCCGATTGCCAAGCAGCTCGATTTGAGTAGCTTCTACGACGTGCTCCGCTCCAAGCTCAAGGCCAAGCCGGGCCAGCCCTTTCTCGTGCTCCAGAACTATGACCTGGACTACGAGGACAACGGCGGCGAGCACCTGAGCCGGGCGCCCCAGGGGGCCTACTACGTGCTGCAGAAAGTGGCCCCGGGCGACTACGACGCCCGCGATGCCGCCATCGATGGCTGCGAGGAAATCGCCGAGGACCTGCTGGCCTACGTGGTGCACCACCACCGCGAAAACTACAAAATCCGCATGAGCGTGCGCGACTGCTTTGCCGAGCACGTCGGCCCCATCGGCGATAACCACGTGGGCGTGCGGATGAACTTCCGCTGGAGCGAAACCGCCACCCAGGACCTGACCTACAACCCCGACAAATTCACTGCATAATGGCCGGCGAACGTTTAGCAACTCAGACCCTCTACGTCACCCAGTACCAGCTCAGCGACGGCTCGTGGGTGGACCTCTGGCTCGGCGGGCAGGCCCGGCGGTTTACGGCGGCGATGAACGACGGCCACTCGGCCGTGCCGCTGAACACGCCGAACCGCTTCCACATCATGACCGTGTACAACGTGAGCCCGGACCAGCTCCAGCGGACCACGGTGGAGTCGTTCATCTACGCCCTGCAGCAGTTTCTGGGGGCCAGTGGCCTGGACTCGCACTACACCGTGGCCCCGGTGACGGCCGTGTACGGCAGCCAGAGCGAAACCATCGGCTGCCTGATTCAGGCCACGAGCTACGACGCGGCCTACGACTTTCAGTTCCCGGTCTGTTCCCAGGTGTACCAGACCGGTGGCACGGGGTTCAGCTGGAACAGCACCCTGACCAACACCATCCGGCCGGTGCTGCTCACGGCCGCCATCACCCACAACCAGGTCTTCGGCACGGCCACGGGCACCATTGCCATTACGGCCACCAACGGCACAGCGGGCACCTACACCTACGGCTGGGCCGACGCCGGCGCGCCGCTGCTGGCCAGCCGCAGCGGCCTGGCCGCCGGCACCTACACCGTGACCGTGACCGACGGGAGCGGGGCCAGCGCCTCGCTGGCCAACGTGGTGCGCTCCGACGACCGGCTCGACGTGCTGGTGGACCGCACCGACAATAACGTGACGCTGGTTCCCAGCGGCGGGGTGCCGCCCTATACTTACCTCTGGACCGATGGCCCCACCACGGCCACGCGCTCGGCCCTGGGCGTGGGCACCTACCGGTGCACCGTGACCGACGGCCACGGCGCGACCCGGCTGGTCGAGCTCACGGTGGAGCCCTACCGCTTTTACTGGAGCAAAAACCCGGTGACGCTGGCCCTCGACGCCGGCGCGGCTTACCGCCTCGACCCGACCACCAAGCCCAACCTGAGCTTCGTGTGCGAGGTGTGGGTGGAGGAAGTGTACCGCAGCGGCACGTTCGTGCGGCTCGGGCCGGTGCAGGAGCAGCCCGCCGACCGCTTCGGCCGCACCGTCTTCGACGCCCAGGCCCTGCTCGACGGCTACCTGAGCGAGCACCTGCCGGCCCTGAACCAGGCCCAGCCCAGCCGGGCCGACTGCCTGTTCCGGCGCTTCTACTTCCGCTACGCCGAGAAGTTCGGCGCCGTGCCCGTGGCGGCCGCGCTCAGCAACCAGGCCCAGCACTACGTGGTGCTCGGCGGCCTCGACGACTACGCCGCCGCCGGCACCTGGTTCGCTTCGTACCAGGCCGGGGCCAAGCCGTTCCTGACCTGGGAGCCGGATAATAAGCCGGTGCTGCCCACCCAGCCCGAGTACCTGTATTTTATGGCCGACTCGTTTGCCCTGGCCAGCTTCCGGGTGCAGGTGCAGGTGCGCTACGTGAACAACACGACGGCCGCGCTCACGCTGGCCACCGTGACGGGCGTCAACCGCTTCGAGGTGTTCTGCCTGCCGGTGGGCTACGCGCAGCTGGGCCTGGTGGCGGACGCCGGGCCGGCCGTGGCCAGCTGGGAGGTGTGGGTGAGCGACGCGGCCGGCGTGGCCCAGACCGAGCGCCGGCGCTTCGTGCTCAACCCCGACTACGTAGCCAAGCCCCGGTATTTCTTATACACCAACAGCCTGGGCGCGGTGAGCACCTTCGCCTGCGTGGGCGAGGCCAAAACGGCGCTTGACGTGAAAGCGGAGGAGGCCGACCGGCCCGCCGGCGGCGACCCGCTGCTGGGCGACGTGCTCACCACCGACCGCTCGGGCGTGCTGACGCTCAGCGTCAGCAGCGGCAGTTTGCTCCGGGCGCAGCTCGTGGCCGTGCAGGACTTCCTGCTCTCGACCCGGGTGGTGCTGCAAACCGATGCGGCGTACTTCCCCGGGCGGGTGAAGGTGAAGTCCGTCCCCTTACTGGACGAGGCCCCGGGCGAGCAAAAGGCGCTGGAGTTTGACTTCCTGCTGCCCCGCCAGCGGCAGTTCACCCCGCGCCTGCCGGCCACGGGGGCCGGCCGCGCCGTCGTGCCCGTGCGCGGGGGAGAGGGGGCGCAGCCATGATTCGCTTCGTCACCGCCGCCGGCGAGGAGCTCACGCTCGGGAGCCAGGACATCGGCATCGAAATCGCCAGCCCGTACTTCGACACCACCTCGATTCCGGGCATCACCACGTACCCGTCTGATTTGCCGGCCGTGGGCAATAATCCGCGCCTGCTGGGCTTCCCCGAGCAGTTCCGGGGCGCGGGCGGGCCGCCGCCGGTGGTCGTCGACTGCTACCTGGACAACGTGCGCTGGAAGCGCGGCAGCCTGGTGTTTCGCAGCTACGACGCCCGCAAGCAGACCTACCGCTGCAACTTCGTGGCCGACGCCACCGACCTGGCCAAGCAGCTGGCGGCGCTGCGCCTGCCCGACGTCGTATTGGCCGACCAGGTGCTGAGCCTGGCCGGCGTGGCCGGGGTCTACGTGCTGGCCCCGGTGCGCAACACCGAGTTTTTCGATGATAAAAACCCGGCCTTCAAGGGCATCCTGAACTACCCCGGCGCGACCGGGGCCAACCGCGTGCTCGTGCCGATGCTGTATCTGGTGCCGGTGCTGCGCCAGGTGCTGGCCACCCTGGGCTGGGACGTGGTGGGGCCGTTGGTCGACGACGCCGAGGTGCAGGCGGCCGTCATCTACTCCGACCGGGCGCTGCCGGCGGCGCAGGCCGTGGGCACGGCGTTCAACCCGGCCCGGCACCTGCCCGATATCAGCGTGGCGGAGCTGCTGCTGGCCGTGCAGAACGTGTTCTGTGCGGGCATTTACTTCAACCCGGCCACCCGGCAGGTGCGCTTCACGCCCCTGCGCGGGGCGGTGCAGCGCGGCGCCTACGTGGACCGCCCGGGCGCGGTGCTGCAGGCCACGACGGCCAACGACACGGCCGGTTTCCTGCTCAGGCTGGACCCCGATACGAACGACGAGTTGGACAAAACCCTCGACGTGAGTGGGCAGCAGCTCAAAATCGGGGCCGGCCAGGAAGAGATTACGGCGGCCGCCGGCACGCTGCATCTGGTGCGCGAAGCCGACCCCAACGCGGCCGGCCGCCAGTGGCTGGTGCCGGCCATCAGCGCCAAGGGGGCCTCGACGGATTACGAGCTGGGCGATGATTCCCGCACCGGCCTGCGCCTGCTGTTTGACCGCGGGATGTGCCCCGCCAGCCAGGGCGCGTCCTACCGGCTGCTCAGCCCGGGCACCGAGGACTACGCCGGCAACGTCGTGGGCACCTACGCGCTGCAGTGGGATGGCCCGCAGGGGCTGTACGCGCAGTGGCATCAGCCCTGGCTCGACTTCCGCGCCCGGGCCGTGACGCGCGAGTACCAGGTGCCGTTCCGCATCGCCGACCTGCTCACGCTCGACCCGGCCGGTCACGAGCTGGTCGACTACCACCTGCTGCTTTGGCAGAAGGTGAGCCTGAAAGTGAGCGCCGGCAGCCGGCTGCGCTCGGCCACGTTTGCTTACCAGGAACTGCTATGAGCCGCAAACCCCGCCAAGCCGCCGGCCCGGAAATTGCCGAAACCTTCGCCGCCAACGAGCGCGACATCGCCGAGGCGTGGCTCACCTTCAGCATCGAGAAGTTCCGGGCCAACATTAAGAAGCTGCGCATCGGCTCGACCCAGGACCTGTACAACAGCCTGCAGGGCGAGCTGGTCAGTGCCGCCGGCGGCGACGAACTGAAGCTGCGGCTGAGCTACGCCCTGTACGGCATGTTCGTCGACATGGGCGTGGGCCGGGGCATGGGCGCCGGCGTGACGAAGGCCCAGGGCGCCGACTTCGCCCGGCTGCGCAACCAGCGCGGGCAGTTGCACCGGCACGAGCGCAAGGCCAAGCGCTGGTACAGCCGGCAGATAGGCCGCGAAACGCACCGTCTGAGCGAACTCGTGAGCGAATTGTGGGGCACGGTGGGCCTGGCCACCGCGGCCGCCAGCGTGCCCACGGAAGCCGTGGAAATTACCTTTTAAGTGAACCCAAGCCATGAGTTTTAAAGAAATAACGGCCGATATCATGGCCCTGCAAAAAGAACTGCGCACGCTCAGCACTGCAGACCCCCACCACCAGACGGTGCGGACGTGGCTTCAGTTGCTGGGGCAGCGAATAGCTGGGGTGCGCGAGGAGCTGCGGCATGTGTAATTCATTAATCAGGAGGAAGAGGGGAAGAAAATGGCAGAGAATAAAGACACACGGACGATTGAAATCATCGTCAACGGGCAGAAGGCCAACGCCTCGCTCAAGGAAATGAACGCGGCCGCGGCCGTGCTCTACAACCAGTTTAACAAGATGGCGGCCGACGACCCGGGTCGGGCCAAGCTCATTGCCGACTACCAGGCGCTGAAGGGTAAGATTGTCGAGGTGAAAACCGAACTCACCGGCGTCTCGGCCTCGGCCGGGGTGATGAAGCAGGCCTTCGCCAACGCGTTTGCGATGTTCACCGGGGGCGGCCTGCTGGCCCTGGTGCAAAAGGTGTGGGGCTTCCTCGCCGACTCGAAGGAGGAGTTCCAGGCCAGCGCCAAAAGCTCGGCCGACCTGGAAGCGGCCCTCGCGGCCACGGGCCACGCGGCCGGGCTGACGGCCGACGAGATTCGCAAAATCGGGGAGGCGCGGGCCAAGGTCACGCTTTTCGACGACGACGAGACGAACCGGGCCAGTGCGATGCTGCTCACCTTCAAAAACGTGAAGAAGGGCGTGTTTGAGGAGGCCATCCCGGCCATCCAGGACCTGGCCACGAAGATGGGCGGCGACGGCCCGGCCGACATGAAGGGGGCCTCCATTCAACTCGGCAAGGCCCTGAACGCGCCGCTGACCGGCATCACGGCCCTCACGCGGGTGGGCGTGACGTTCACCGACCAGCAGAAGGAGCAGATTAAGCAAATGGTAAAAGCCGGCGATACCGCCGGGGCGCAGCGGCTGATTCTGCGGGAGCTGAACTCGGAGTTTGGCGGGGCGGCCGAGGCGGCGCGCAAGGCCGGCGGGGGCATGGCCACGCTGAGCATGCGCTGGGGCGAGATGAAGGAAACCGTGGGCGGCTTCGTGAGCGAGGGGCTGAGCAAGCTGAGCGAGTGGTTTGGCCGCGTGCTCGACAGTGCCCAGCCCCTGGTGGATATGGTGACGGAACTGGCGACGGAGTTTGCCGGCTACTACCGCGAAATCGGCGACGTGCTCGAAGGCCTGGGCCTGTTCAACGCGCAGACGGACACGGCGAAAATCGTGGTGGAAGTGCTGAAAACGGCGCTCACCTTGCTGCTCATGCCCCTGCGCGTGATGCTCCAGGTAAGCCGGGCGGTGGTGGACACGTTCATCGACTGGTACAACAAAAGCGAGCTGCTGCGCGGCATTATTGGGGGGCTGGGGGCGGTAGTAGCCGCAACGTTCAAGGCCATTAAGGACGATGCTGTAAAGTACCTGGGCGGTGTGGGCGACCTGATTGTGGGCATTTTTACCCTGGATAAGGACCGGATTCTGAAAGGCTTCCGGGCCACGTTTGAGGCGACGGCGGACCTGGCCCTGGGCCAGGGGGAACGGGCCGCCAAAGCCTTTCAGGACGGGTTTGAGGCCAATAAAAACAACCACATCACCCGCACAGTGCGGGTAGAAACGAAGGAAACGTCCTCAAAAGAAGAAACGCTGACCCCGGCGGCCGGCGATGCACCGGCGGGCGAGTCGGCCGCGGCTTTGAAAAAGCGGCTGGCGGCGCTGGAAAAGCAGCACAAGGCCGAGGCGGCGGCCGAGCGGGCACACCAACAGATGCTGCTCAACCTGGAAGAAACGGCCCTGCTGGCCCACGGCAACCAGCGCCAGGTCGAACTCGGCCGCGTGCTGCTTGATGCCAGGCGTAAGGCGCTGACGGTAACTGGTACCGAGCAGGAAAAGCACGCGGCCGTGGCCCTGATTATGGAGGAGGCCCGCCAGAAGCAACTGGCGATGCAGGCCAAGTTCGCGGAGGAAGATGCCGCCCAGGTGAAGCAGGACGTCGCCGATCAGCTGGCCGACATCGAGGCAGCCGAGGTAGAGAAGGAAGCCCTGGTGCAGGAACAGTTCGACGCGGCCCTGCTTTCCGAGCAGCAGCGCAGCCTGGCCATTTACGATGCCAAGCACGCGGCGCTGGAGGCCGAGCTGGCCCTACTGGAGATGTTTGGCGGGAAAGAATCAGCGGCCTACCGGAAAGCGAACAAGGAACTGCTGAAGCTGGAAACCGACCAGAGCAAGGCCGTCGTGGCCGAAACTAAAAAGCGGGAGGAGGCCAAGCGACAGATGCAGTTATTGGGGCTGCAAGTAGCTGGTGATGTGGTGCAGACGACAATTGGCCTTTTGTTTCAGGATGAGGTCGCCCGCAAAAAGCACCATAATATGTACACGGCTCTGGCGGGTGCCAAGATTATTATGGATGGTTTGATGGAAGTGGCCGCCATCTGGAAATACGGTTCTGAACAACCGTTGAACGTAGCAACCGCAGGGGTGTTTGGTATGACCATCGCCGGGATTCAAACAGCAATG
Source organism: Hymenobacter sp. (assembly GCA_028288445.1). GTDB lineage: Bacteria > Bacteroidota > Bacteroidia > Cytophagales > Hymenobacteraceae > Hymenobacter. The sequence continues at coordinate 19,612 of JAQBNT010000246.1, forward strand.
GCCGTGGCCCGCACCGGCTTCGCCCTGACCCAGCTGCAGGAGTTCAGCTTCGCCCGCGGCGGTGCCACCGGCGGCGGCATGAACATGGCCGGCGGGAAGGACGCCGGCGGCATGGCTGTCTCGCCCCTGGGCACACTGATGGAAATGTCGGGCATGGGTATTGGCAGCAACGGCAAGCTGATGGACAACTCCGGCTTCGCCGTCGCCGGCATCGTGCACGAGGACGAGTACGTGGTGCCGAAGTGGATGCGCCAGGACCCGCAGGTGGCGGCCGTGGAGCAGTGGCTTGAAGCCAAGCGCCTGCGCGGCTACGCGGAAGGCGGCGGTACCGGCGGGGCCACGCTGCCGGCGGCGAGTGCCGCGCCGGGTACTGATGGCGAGCTCACCTACGCCGTGCTGGTGCAGTTGCTGGAGCAGGCCCGCCGCCAGACCGAGCAGCTGGCCGACGTGAAGGACTGGCAGAGCCGGCTCACCGTGGCCCTGCACCTGGGCGAGTTGGACGAGGGCCTGGCTGAGCGGAAGCAGGTGCAACTGGAGAACGGCATCCGGGGGTAGGCTTCGGCCGGCCGCTACCTTTGCCGCATGGAGTTTCAGAAAAAGAAATACACGTTTCGCGGCATGGATGGGTTTGCCGGCTTCCGCCACGGCCAGGAGTACGAGTTGGAACTGGGCATGACCGATGCCGAGGATGAGGAGCACCCGTCCGAGGTCGTCATCATCAATCCGGTTTCCAAGCTGTGGGGATACTGCAGCAAGAAGGAGTTCAGTGAGCGCTGGAAGAAGGAATCGCAGCGTTCAAATTAGAGTTCTTTATTGAACACTTTTAGCCACCCACCTGAAGGCCCCGAAAACACTGTTTTCGGGGCCTTTTGAATAGGGAGTAATTTAAACACCCCTATCTTTCAGGAAAATCACCGTGGCTGTTGCAGAACTCGGGTTAGGCGGTTCCGCTTTTAGGTAGCGACTTCGCGATTACCCAAGTGGGCGCTTTGGGGTGCCTGTTTCGCCGCCAAGCGCACCTGGTGGCCGCCAGAAATGGCCTGGGCAGGGCCATGGCCAGGCTCACCTGCCGTTGGGGCCGGTGCTTCAGGAGCTTTTTGAGGTTGTAGGCGACGGCGGTGAGCAGCATCGTTTTGTGGGCACCCGTGTGGCCGCGCACGTTCATGCGCCGCAGGCCGTAGTGGTGAATCAGGTTGCCGAAGACGGGCTCGACGGTGCTTTGCCGGACCCGGCGCATGCGCTGGCCCCGGCGGCTTTGTTGGCGTTGCCACGCCCGGCGGTAGGGGGCGTCATACAGCGTGCGGGTGAGTTGTTTGCGCTTGGCCCCGGGCACGCAGGTCGGCTTGAGGGGGCACTGCTGGCAGTCCTGGTAGGTAGCCCAGTAGATTTTGCTCCAGTGGCCGTCGGCCGTGGTATCGTACTTGCGAAACGGCAGAAGCTTGCCCGCCGCGCAGGTGTAAGCGTCCGTGGGGGCGTCGTAGGTAAAGCCGGCAATTTCCGGCTTGTACTGGCCAAACACGGGTATCCAGGCGGTGATGTGCTGCGCTTCGAGCAGGGCGTAATTCGAGCCATTGGCGTAACCGGCGTCGGCCAGCAGGTCGCGTAGGGGCAGTTCCTGGGCCCGCAGGCGGCGTTGCAGGCCGGTGAGCAGCCGGGGCAAGTGCAAGCTGTCGCGGCTGTCGGCAAAATCGGCTTGCACGTGGCTGATGATGCCGTGGGCCGTGTCCACGGCCAAGCTGCAGAGGTAGTTCAGGGCCCGGGCCTTGCCGGGCTTGAGGGAAATGCGCGCATCCGGGTCGGTGGGGCTGTAGTGAGTCTTGTTGCTAAGCAGGCGGGCTTTTTCGTGCTGCGAACCGGGCACGCTGGAGTGGGCGACGAGCCGGGCTTGATGAGCCGCCAGGTTGCGCAACTGGTGGGCCGGGGCCGTCACGACGGACGCATCCGGCACGGCGGCGACCTCGTCTGTGGCCAGGAAGGGGCTTCTAGGACCCGTCAGCCCCTTTTCCAGCACTGTTTCCAACGAGGCATTGGCCTTGACGGGCGCCGAGTCGACGGCCTGCGTGTCGCCTGCCACCAGCCCCCGAGCCACGCACTGGGCAAAGACGTGGTCGAACAGACGCTCGAACACGGCGGCCGGAAACAACTGGCGGGTGCGGCTCACGGTCGAGTGCCAGGGCAATTCCTCGTCCACTTCGTAGCCCAAAAACAGCAGGATGTCGAGCCGCAGGGCGCAGTGCTCGACCAGGCGGCGGTCGCTGACCATGTTTTCCAAGCGGCCCACCAACACGAGCTTGAAGAACACGACCGGGTCGAGCGAGGGCTGCCCTGTATGGCTGTAGAGCGCCTGCGTTTCCTCGTAGAGAAACGTCCAGTCCACTAGCTCTGCTAACCGCCGGTACAAATTATGGCGCGGGACCCGCTCACTGAGCCGAAAGCGGGTCACCTCCTTATCGAGAAACAGCTTCTTGCCTTGCATCTTCCTGCTACGAAGACGGGTTCTGCAACAGCCACTACCGTTTTCTTAAACCTCAATTATGCCATTTAACCGATTGGGCCTTTACGTCAGTCGAAAGGCAGTGATGCCGGTAAAGCAACTGCATACGGGGTCGCTTGAAATGCGGTATTCGTCGTTTTTGAAGGGAGACTCATTCGCCGGGTATCACAGTATTAACCTCTACCTGACGAGTCTGGTGTCAGAGGAGGGGACCAGCTTGCGGCAAGGCCGGTTCATCACCTTCTATGCTCTGTTCGACTTTCAGGCATTTGCCCAGCTTGCCCCCCCGCTCGAGCGCAAGCGCTACCTGCTCGAATTTATCCATGCCTCGATGCTGCGCCTAGCCCACCAAGAGGGCTGGCCCACCGAACGCTTTGACCGCGCTTATCAGGGCTGTCTCGACTGCGGCTTGCGCGTAGAATGGAACTTCCGAGGCCGGCTCTTTTTGTCCCCGGATAGGACCCACTACTTTTCGCTGTTCCATCACGTGGACTCTGAGCGGTACGAAGTTGCGGAAGTGCTGTACGACAAGCACAAGCAGGAAATCTTTCGCCGCACCTGCTTCGTGGACAACGGTCCAGTCTTCACGGTGCAGTGGGCGGCCTGGGAAGACAGCACCCGTTTCAGCTACCAGTTCGGCGGACCTAAGCGGATTTTCACGGTTGAAGTAGTTGAATTGCTCCAACACCAGGAGTATCAAACAAGCCGATGGCAGCGAGACCTGTTCTAGCTGGGTGCCCAGCACCAACTAAAAGGCTCAATTCCCTAAACTACTCCAACACCCCGGCAAAATGGTGTCCAGTTAGCCGCTGTAGCGCTGGCGGAGTTTAATAAACCCGTCTACGAATCAACGTTTAAGAAACGCACGAGGGCGATGCGTTTCGTGAACTCGGTGGCCTCCAGATGATGGTCGTTTTTTGGATGGCTTTTGCAAGACCACCCAAACGGCCCGGAAACGCAGGGTTCCCGGGCCGTTTTTGGGTCTTGTTGGGCGGTAAACTACACCACCCGCCGCACTACCACCGTGGCGCTGCCGCCGGCCGCGCCTTCAAACTGCCCCATCAGGTAGCAGGCCGTGTCCGGCCCCAGCTTGTCGCGGGTGAGCACCGTCACGGCCCCGGCGGGGCAGGGGAGGGGCGTCGTTTTGGCCCCGTCCTTCTGGGCCATCCACAGCAGCAGGGGCACGGCGGCGCGGTTCTCCACGGTCAGGGTGTAGGCCGGGCCGTAGTTGGTGTTGGCCAGTTGCAGGGCCGTGCCCGCGGCCGTGGTCACCGGCAGCGTCCGCACGATGCGGGGGCCGCTGCTGGCCTTGCGGGCGCGGGCGGGCAGGCCCCGGCGCTTGTTGGCATCGGCAAAGGCCGCATAAAAGGCCGGCCACTTAAATGCCGGGTCGGTATCGGTGCTTTGGCCCTTTAGCAAGGCCTCCATCAGGCGCAGGGCGGCGCTGAGGCGGCGCAGCAGCTCGGGCAGGGCCAGTGTGGCCAGGTGCGGGGCCGCTTTGGCGTCGGTCTGGTCGTCGTCGGCGTCTTCGAACAGCTGGGCCGCATCGGCCGGGGCCTGAATCACGGCATCGCTCAGGCGGTAGTCCTTGCGCACCTGGGCCGGCAGGGCCGCCACGGCCTTCACCAGGTCGCGCACGTGGTTCACGTCCTCGGTGGCCTCGCCGTAGCGCACGTCGGCATAGGAGAGGGTGAAGGCCTGCTTCAACCCCAGCTGATTGGTGGCCAGCGCATAGCCCACCGCCTTGGCCGAGAGCGTGGCCGTGGCCTGCGCCATCTGCTCGCGGGCCGTTTCCTTGTCCGTCGTGGCATCGGCGGTCAGCGTGTCCTGCGTGGCTTGCTGCGCCTCAATGGCCGTCACCAGTTCGGCGCGGGCCGTCTCAGCGTCTTGCAGGGGCGGGAAGTCCTCCAGCTCTTTGCGGTAGTTTTTCACGGCCAGGCCCACGCGCTGGCCGCTGTCGAGGATGGAAGTTTCTTGGGCAGTCATAAAGAGTGTGGTTGGGTTGGGAATGATGAGGCAGTAAGCTACCGATTCTCCACCGCAATATCCCTTTATTGCTGCGCTTGCCTTCCCCCATAACCGCGCCTGTTGGCAGGGAATGGGGTTTTAGCCTCCGAAAATTCATGGGAGCAGGAGCTTGGCGTGTATGAGCGGCCACTTGGCGCGTATGAGCAAGCCCGTGACGTGTATGAGCGGGCATTTTGCGTGTATGAGCACGTCCGAGATGTGTATGAGCGGGCATTTTGCGTGTATGAGCACGTCCGAGACGTGTATGAGCAGACCCGTGGTATGTATGAGCAAGCCCGAGACGTGTATGAGCAGACCCGTGGCGTGTAAGAGGGGCCGCGTGGCGTGTAAGAGGCCACAGCCAGCAACAAAAGAAGCCCCAGCCGCTGGCGGGGCTGGGGCTTCTGGGGAAACGTTGAGTTGTGGCTGAGTTTCTGAGACGCTGCCGGGGCTACGGCGGTCGGTTGGGCACCTTTTGCCGAGGTGTTGGAGCCGTTTGGGAAACCGAGGGTACTGTTTGCCTATTTGTTTTGCTGCCCCATCAGCAAGGCCTGGGGAGGGGCCCAGGTCAGTAAAAAAGGCAATAGTCCCAACAAAACGAAGGCGCTGCCCACTATACCCAATTGGGTTTGGCGGGAGCTGTGGGCGAACACATCCAGCAGGGAAGACAGGCCCTGCAATACGGCCTTGCTTTTATAATAGTGCGTCCTTGACGTAACAACGGCTAGGCCGAAGAGCAGCAGCGGAACGGCCACGCCTTCCCGTCGCCGCCACATCACCAGGGCCGATAATGAACACCCAAGCAGCACGGCTGCCAACCACGCATACAAGGGCCCCAGCTGTATCGCGGAAAGGGTTCCGGCCAAGTCCGTGGTGCCGCTCGCTTGTCGGAACCCTTCCAAGCCGCCGGTTTGGTACGCCTGCCGCAGGGGCACCCAGCGAATCCGCTCCAACAACTGCCCGCCCAAGATGAAGCAGGGGATGGCCAGAAAATGAATAAATAGCAACGGCCAGTTGATACGCTTGAAGATAGGACCCATCGAACAAAGCTAATCTCCTAGTTCAAGAAGACGGTGATATAGTTGGTGTTTCTGCACCGCGAGGCTGAGCGCCAGTGACACAATAAAAACAACGTGGAAACCCCAGGCGCACGCTACAAAGCCCACCCCCTGCCAAAACGGCCGCCCCCCAAACCCGGCCCCAAGCTTGCCCCAGCCCGGGCCATGTTTGAATTCCTGAAATCCATTTCCGCCAAGAACCCCAACGGCGGGCGCGGCCCCGAAAAGCCCGCCGTGAGCGTGCGCGAGCGGGTATCGGCCCTGCGCCACCTGCCCGCCTTCCTCAAGCTAATCTGGCACACCAGCCCCGGCCTGGCGCTGGGCAACATCGCGCTGCGCCTGCTGCGGGCGTTTCTGCCGCTGGCCACGCTCTACATCGGCCGCCTGATTATCGACGACGTGGTGGCCCTCACCAAGCTGCCCGCGCCCGCCCGGCAGCTCACGCCCGTGCTCACGCTGGTGGCGCTGGAGTTCGGCCTCGTGCTGCTGGCCGATGCCCTGGGCCGCGGCGTGGCCCTGCTCGATTCGCTGCTCGGCGACCTGTTCGCCAACCAGTCGTCCATCCGCCTCATGGAGCACGCCGCCGAGCTCGACCTCGACCAGTTCGAAGACAGCACCTTCTACGACAAGCTGGAGCGCGCCCGCCGCCAAACCCTCTCCCGCACCGTGCTCATGAGCCAGGTGCTGAGCCAGGGCCAGGACTTCGTGACGCTGCTGCTGCTGGCCGGCGGCCTCGTCGCCTTCCAGCCCTGGCTGCTGGGGCTGCTGCTGCTGGCCGTGGTGCCCGCCTTCCTCGGCGAGTCGCACTTCAACGAGCGCAGCTACTCCCTCTCGCACTCCTGGACGCCCGAGCGCCGCGAGCTCGACTACCTGCGCCAGACCGGGGCCTCCGACGAAACGGCCAAGGAAGTCAAGATTTTCGGCCTCTCCGATTTCCTGATAACCCGCTTCCGCGAGCTGTCCGACGACTTCTATCGCCAGAACAAAAGCCTCGTGCTGCGCCGCGCCGGCTGGGGCACGCTCTTCGCCGCCATCGGCGCGGCCGGCTACTACGGGGCCTACGTCTACATCATTGCCCGCACCGTGGCCGGCGGCATCTCGCTGGGCCAGCTCACTTTCCTGGCCGGCTCCTTCGCCCGGCTGCGGGGCCTGCTCGAAGGCATCCTCAGCCGCTTCAGCTCCGTGGCCGACGGGGCCTTGTATCTGCAGGATTTCTTCGACTTCTTTGCGCTGCGGCCGCGCATCGTGCGCCAGCCCGCCACCGGCGAAACCGCCCGACCCTTCCCCCGGCCCATTCAGCAGGGTTTTGAGTTTGAAAACGTCGGGTTCCAGTACAAGAATGGTACAAAATGGGCCATCCGTAACCTAAGCTTCACGCTGCAAGCCGGCGAAAAGCTGGCTTTGGTGGGTGAAAACGGAGCCGGCAAAACCACCCTCGTCAAGCTCTTAGCCCGCCTCTACGACCCCACCGAAGGCCGCATCCTGCTCGACGGCCACGATTTGCGCGAGTACGACCCCGCCGAGCTGCGCCAGGAAATCGGCGTCATCTTCCAGGACTTCGTGCGCTTCCAACTGCCCGCCGGCCAGAACCTCGCCGTGGGCCGCATCGAGGAGCGCCAGAACCAGCCCCGCATCGAAACCGCCGCCCACCAGAGTCTCGCCGATACCGTCATCGCCAAGCTGCCCGGCGGCTACGACCAGATGATTGGCCGCCGCTTCAACGGCGGCGTGGACCTGAGCGGCGGCGAGTGGCAGAAAATCGCCCTCGGCCGCGCCTACATGCGCGACGCCCAACTCCTCATCCTCGACGAGCCCACCGCCGCCCTCGACGCCCGCGCCGAGTACGAAGTCTTCCAGCGCTTCAAGGAGCTCACCCAGGGCAAAACCGCCGTCCTCATCAGCCACCGCTTCAGCACCGTCCGCATGGCCGACCGCATCCTGGTCATCGAAAACGGCCAGTTCGTGGAAATCGGCAGCCACGAGGAGCTGCTGAGCCGCGGCGGGCGCTACGCGGAGTTGTTTGCGTTGCAGGCAGCGGGGTATCGGTAGGGGCGGGGCTAATTGAACGTTTTAAAAGAACGGTCATGCAGCGCGCAGCGAAGCATCTTTACCGTAGTCACTAATCCTTTCGATTGGATTGCGTTGTGCGGTAAAGATGCTTCGCTGCGCGCTGCATGACGGTATGGAGACTTTTACCGTATGCGCAGCATAACCAGCCCCGTAACCCTACGGCCGCCAGAATCAGGCTTTCCTCACCATGCTGCCAAAACTCACCGAAGCCGACAAAGCCAAGCTGTACCTGCTGTACTTGCTCAGCCCGCTGGTCCCGAAAGCCCCGGCTGCCGCTGCCCCGCCCGCCCCCGTGCTGCGCATTGTCATCATCCGGCACGGCGAGAAGCCTGCCGAGGGCGACAATCTCTCCTGTGCCGGCCTCAACCGGGCGCTGGCCCTGCCCGCCGTGCTCAACCGGCTCATGCCCACGCCGCCCAACCTCACCTTCGTGCCCGTCATCGGCACCAACGATAAGGACACCACCCGCGTGCGGATGCTGCAAACCGTGATGCCCTACGCCGTGCAGCACAACCTGACCATCAACAGCGACTTCATGGTGGAAAACACCAAGGCATTTGCCCGGCAGCTGCGGCGGCTCCGGGGCACCGTGCTGGTGGTGTGGGAACACAACAACATCGTGGATATTGCCAATGCTTTGGGCATCGAAAACGTGTCGGACTGGCCCGATACCGATTTCGACAGCATCTGGACCATCAGCTTCAGCGGCGGCGGGGCGCGGGGCAAGGCCAAGCGCCCGGTTTTGGCCAAAAGCCGGCAGCACATCCGCCCCTCGGCGATTTGTCCGGGCTAGCGCGCCTGATTTGCCGGGTTCGGGAAGATTGGCTGGCGTGCAGTGCTGCCGACCAGGGCGGGCACTGCACCGGGCTGCTGGTGCTATAGGCCGCCGGCGAATGATAATCGCGGCTGGTGGGGCGTGGGATGGGTAATTGTGTTTTTTTTACCCGATGCAAGCCCCTAAGTGCCTAAGGTTTCGTAAATTGGTAATTCCATCTTCCAACGAGAATTCCCTTAATCATGAAGCCTACTATTACATTATTGGTACTCGCCGTGCTGGCCCTGACGGGCTGCATGACCACCCGCGAAACCCGGGTGGATTCGGATTATAGCTACCGGGGCAATTTTCGCCACTACCGCACCTACGATTTCGTGACCGGCACCGGCCTCACTTCCGACAGCAGCAGCCTGGGCCAGTCGGTGCGCGAAGCCATTCAGCAGCGGTTCCTGGCCCAGGGCTACCGGCGCGCCAAGCGCCGGCCCGATATGCTGGTGAATTTCCGGGTGTATCAGGGCGACATGCATTTCCATGGCTTCCAGCAGGAAGACCTCAGCCAGTGGATTAAGCGCAACATCGAGGAAAACGACGATACGCCCAAGGAAGACCGCCAGGGCTACGAGCCCATCCGCCTGCTCCTGGCCGAGGGCACGCTCCTGGTCACCCTCATCGACGTGAAAACCAACCGCGCCGTCTGGAACGGCTACGCCTCGGGCGTGACCGTGCCCGAAGGCCCCATGGGCGAAGTCGTGCTCCGCCGCTCCGTGCGCTCCATCCTGGACCGTTACCGCATTTTCACCGAGGAGTTTGCCAACGGCACCGTCTCCCCCAACGGGGCCAGCGACACCGAACGGTAGGGACGCTACGCTTAATGAGGAATGAGGAATTGGAAAATGACCGAATATGTCCTAAATTCCTCATTCCTCATTCCTCATTCCTCATTAAGCGAAGCGTAGCGTCCCCCGCACCTGAATCAGCTCGGCCGCGATGCTGATGGCAATTTCTTCCGGGGTCTGGCTCTGAATGGGCAGGCCGATGGGGCCGCGCAGCTGCGCAATCTCAGCTTCCGAAAAGCCTTCTTCCAGCAGGCCCCGGCGCAGCTCGGCTATTTTAGCCACGCTGCCCATCACGCCCAGGTAGCGGGAGGTACGGCTCACTAAATGGCGCAGCACCACGGCATCGGTGCGGTAGCCCACGGTCATCACCACCACGTACTGGTGTGGGCCGGCAGGTATTTCAGCGGCCACGTTTTCGTAGTTGATGACGCGGCGATGGTGCGCCGCTTGGTTGCTTGCGAGCGTGGGCAGGTCGGGCCGGTCGTCCAGCACGGTCAGCTCAAAGTCGAGCGCGGCCGCCACGTTGGACAGCGCCAAACTTACGTGCCCGCCGCCCACGATGGTAAGCTGGTCGCGGAAGCCCAGCCGCTCGCGGTAGCACCACGCCGCGCCCGGCTGGTAGTCATAGAAGCCGGGCAATTCGGCGGCCTTGATAACGGCAGCTTCATCAGCCGCTGCTGTAGCGGGTGGGAAAAACCGGAATCCGGCGGCCGGGCTCAGTTCCAAAACGCCCCCGCTGAGCGTTTGCAAAGCATTTTCAATGGCTGCCACGGCTGCTAAATCAGGTGCCGTCAGGGGCCAGAGCAGCACGTCCTGCTCGCCCGAGCACATCATGCCGGAGCGGTCGGCCGGGGCTTCCCGCCGATGAATCTGGGGCCGCAGCAGGGGTGTGGTATCGCCGGCTTGCAGGCGTTGGCGGGCCAGCTCCACAAACTTGTGCTCCATAATACCCCCGCCGATGGAGCCGGCCACGGCATCGGCCGTCACGGCCATTTTGAAGCCTTGGCGGCCGGGGCTGCTGCCCTCGCTGCGCAGCACGGCCAGCAGGGCCACGGGCGTGCCGGCCCGCAGGCAGGCAGCAGCGAGGGTCCAAACGGGCAGGTCGCGGGGGGAGGCGGGCATCTTACTTGTTCTGAGCCCCCTGATTAATCCAGCACGCAATCAGGTCGCGCTCCTCCTGGGTAATCTGGGTTTTGTTGTTCTGAGGCATCGTTTTGGTGACGACCACGCGCTGCATGATTTTGTCTTTCAGGCGAATGATGTCTTCCGGCGTGTCATACACCACGCCATTGGGCGGCGATTTGAACACATCATCCGTCGGGTGCGCAGAGTGGCACTGAATGCAGCGTTTCTGCACAATCATGTTCACCTGGCTGATGCTCACCTGCTGGGTGCAGGCGCTGCTGCCGGCCGCGCTGCCCGACTGCGCGGGCGGGGCCGTCACGAATACCACGCCCAGCAGCAGGGCCACGGCGGCGGGCAACACCCACACGGCGGTATCGGTCTGGTGCTTTTCGCGCAGGTTCAGCCAGTGCTTCACGCCGGCAGTGCCCAGCGTGATGGCTGCCAGAATGGCCCACGGATGCGAGTGCCCGAACGTGCTGGGGAAGTGGTTGCTGACCATCACAAATAGCACGGGCAGCGTGAAGTAGTTGTTGTGCAGCGAGCGGGCCAGGGCGTTTTTACCCAGCTGCGGGTCGAGCGGCGTGCCTTCGGTAGCGGCCTTCACCATGGCCTTTTGGGCCGGAATGATGGTGAAAAACACGTTGCCTACCATCAGCGTGCCCAGCATGGCCCCGAAGTGGATGTAGGCCGCCCGGGCGCTGAACACCTGCGCGTAGAAAAACGCAAACGCCGTGGCAATGATAAACCCAATGACCATGAACCACTTGGTGCGCACCAGCGCCGTGCGGCACAGCCCGTCATAAATCAGCCAGCCGGCCACAAACGACCCCACCCCGATGCCCACGCCCGCCAGCGGCGAAATATCCAGCACCCGCGGGTCAATCAGCATGGAGCTGGCGTTGAAATAATACACCACGAACAGCAGGCTGAACCCCGACAGCCAAGTGAAATAGGCCTCGTACTTGAACCAGTGCAGGCTTTTGGGAATGACTTTCGGGGCCGACTTATACTTCTCCAGGTAATAAAAGCCGCCGCCATGCACGGCCCAGAGGTTGCCGGCCAGCTCCTCGCGCACGTTCTCGGTGCGGTTGAGAGCGTTTTCGAGGAACACGAAGTAGAACGAAGCCCCAATCCAGGCAATGCCGAAGGTGATGTGCATGAGGCGCACCACAATGTTGAGCCACTCCAGAATATGCCCGGCCCAGGGCGAATCACGCGCCAGCACGTAGGCAATGCCCACCGCCGCGATGACGGCCAACAGGATAAGTAAATAGGAATAGCCTTGCAGCGTGGAGCCGCCGTCGCCCACCACGCCGCCGTCGGGCCGGGTTTTGGCCACGCGCTGGAGGACGAAAATAACACCCAGCAGTAGCAGAAACGCCAGTATCAGGGAAAGCAGGGTAATGTATTGAAGCATAGGGTAAGCGGGTAATGGGGGAATTTTGAGGTAGAAGGAGATAGGGTAGGAGGGTGGGGTGGGCGGAAACGTAGACAATTAGAACGTCATACAGAGCGCAGCGAAGCATCTTTGCCGCGCAACGCAATTCAATCGATTGGTTGGTTTACTTGTGACGGGCAAGATGCTTCGCTATGTTCTGCATGACGTTCTTTCAAAAGGATACCACCATGTAGCCCCGCCAATTAATTAAACCGGGAAAAAGCCCCCAATTTAGCGCCAAATTCCCTACTCATGTCAACTCTTGCTTTGCGCAGCCAGCGCGTCGTCACGCCCGAGGGCGAACGCGCCGCCACCCTCCTTCTCGAAAACGGCCGCATCAGCGCCGTGCTGCCCCACGATGCCGACGTAGCCGGCACTACGTTACTCGATGTTGGTAACCACGCCATCCTGCCCGGCGTGATTGACCCGCACGTCCACATCAACGAACCCGGCCGCACCGACTGGGAGGGTTTCAATACCGCCACCCGCGCCGCCCTGGCCGGCGGCCTTACCTCCCTGGTGGATATGCCGCTGAACTCCGCGCCCGTAACCACCTCGGTGGCTAATCTGGAGCTGAAAAAAGCCGCTACCAAAGGCCAGTTGCATACCAATGTGGGTTTCTGGGGCGGCGTGGTGCCGGGCAATGCTGATGAGATTGAGCCATTAATTGCGGCCGGTGTGCTCGGCTTCAAAGCCTTTCTCACGCACTCGGGCATCGATGATTTTCCGAATGCCACGGAGGACGATTTGCGGCGGGTGATGCCGATTCTGGCGCGGCACAAGTTGCCGCTGCTGGTGCATTGCGAGCTGTCGGAAGCCAACAATGATTGGAAACAAAACGACCACCGCTCGTACCCGAACTACCTGGCCTCGCGGCCCAAAAAATGGGAAGATGATGCCATCGTCATGATGATTCGCCTGTGCGAGGAATTCAATTGCCCGGTGCACATCGTGCATTTGTCGTCGGCCGATTCCATTGCGCCCATCGCCGCCGCCAAGGCCAAAGGTCTGCCGCTGACCGTAGAAACCGGCCAGCACTACCTCTATTTCAACGCCGAGGACATTGCCGACGGCCAAACGCAGTTCAAGTGCGCCCCGCCCATCCGCGAAAAGGCCAACAACAACCAGCTGTGGGCGGCGCTCCAAAGCGGGATTATTGATTTTGTGGCTACCGACCACTCGCCCGCGCCGCCCGACCTGAAGCAACTCGAAAACGGGGATTTCACGACGGCCTGGGGCGGCATTGCTTCGCTGCAATTTGCCTTGCCGGTGCTCTGGACGGCCGCCCGCCAGCGCGGAGCCAGCTTATCGGACATTGTGAAATGGCTGAGCACGAACCCGGCAAAACTGGCGGGCCAAAGCGGAAAAAAAGGCCAAATCGCTCCCGGCTTCGACGCTGATTTAATCGTTTTCGACCCTGAAAAGACCTTTGTGGTGACCGAAGAGCTGATTCAGCACAAACACAAAGTGTCGCCTTACATTTGCCAGGAATTGGCGGGCGTGGTGGAATTAACTTTTCTCAAAGGCGAACAGGTTTTTGAGCGCCCTGATTTCACCCACCTCAACCACGGCGAATTTTTAACCCGGTAGCGGAATGCAGCAGGAATACACCGTACGCGCTGAGCAAATTATGCAGCGCATTCAGGCGTTGGCCGCCATTAGCGAAGACACCGATGGCGTGACGCGTACCTTCGGCACGCCCGCCTTTCTGGATGGGCGCGACCTGGTGCAACGCTGGCTGGAAGCCGCCGGCCTGCCCACCCGCGTCGACGGCATCGGCAACCTGCGCGCCCGCCTGGAAAGCCCCAACCCCGACGCCAAAACCTTCGTGCTGGCCTCGCACATCGATACGGTGGTGAACGCCGGCAAATTCGACGGCCCATTGGGCGTGCTCATGGGCCTCGATTTGCTGGAAAACCTGCTGGCGCAGAAAGCCGAGCTGCCCTTCCACATCGAGCTGATTGCCTTCAGCGACGAGGAGGGCGTACGCTTCCACACCACCTACCTGGGTAGTAAAGTGGTGACCGGCGCCTTCGACCACGCCTTGCTGGCTCGCTGCGACGAAGCGGGTATTTCCCTCGACCAGGCGCTGGTGGCCATGGACGCCGATGCCTCGCAGCTCACCCTGGATGCCATTCCGGCCGCCGAGTGGTTGGGCTATTTCGAGATGCACATCGAGCAGGGCCCGGTGCTCTGGGAGCGCAACGTGCCGGTGGCGCTGGTGACGGCCATTGCCGGCCAGCAGCGCGTGGAGCTGACTTTTAAAGGCATGGCCGGCCACGCCGGCACCGTGCCCATGAACATGCGCCAAGATGCCCTCTGTGCCGCCGCCGAGTTCGTGCTCATCGCCGAGCAATTCGCCCAGGCGCACGGCCGGGGCCTGGTGGCTACGGTGGGCAAGCTGGCCATCAGCCACTCGGCTAGCAACGTGATTCCCGGCGAAGTAACGTGCAGCCTCGACCTGCGCAGCCCCGACGAGCAGCAGCTGGCCCAGGCCTACGATTTCCTGCGCAGCCATGCCGAGGCGCTGGCCGTGCAGCGCAACGTGGCGCTGGACTGGAAGCTGATTCAGCAAACCGCGCCTGTGGCCTGCGACACTAAGCTGAACGTCCTGCTGGCCCAGGCCATTGCCGACAGCGGCTACGAAACCATTCCGCTGGTGAGCGGCGCGGGCCACGATGCCGTGCCCGTTTCGTTCGTGGCGCCGGCCACTATGCTATTTATTCGCTGCTACAAAGGCATCAGTCACAACCCCTTGGAGGACGTGGAACTGCCCGATTTGGCCGCCGCTATTGCCGTGGCTGACCGGTTCATCACCCTTCTCCGAACCCAAAATCCCACCCGCTAATTACTATGGAAATGTCCGCCCTGACGCGCTCAGTCGTGAAGCGTAACCACGCCATCATCGCCCCCGATGGCTACATCAACAGCAACGTGCCCGGCTGGACCGGCTGCACCACCAACGTCATCATCAACGAGCAGATGGGTGCGCGCCTCTGCCAGACGCTCATCACCCTCACCGAGGCCGGAAATGTCAAGGGCGAAACCGAAGCTTCGCAGATTTTCTTCTACGTGGTGCAGGGCAGTTGCCAAGCCACCGTGGGCGGCGAAACTCGGGCGCTGAAAGTAGGCGAATATGTGTACGTGCCCGTCGGCCAGAGCTACGAATTCAGCCAGCCCAGCGCCGGTACGCAGTTACTGACGTTCCATAAAGTGTATGAGCCGCTGGCAGGTCACGCCACACCGGGCATTTTCTGGGGCGAGCGCGACTACAGCAAAGCGCCCGTTTATATGAACGACGAGGCCCTGCGCATCCAGGAGCTACTGCCGAACGTGCCGGGCTTCGACATGGCCGTGAACATCTTCACCTACGGCCTCGGCGGCAACCTGCCGATGGTGGAAACCCACATCATGGAGCACGGCCTGATGTACCTCGAAGGCCAGGCCATCTACATGCTCGACCAGTGCTGGTACCCGGTGAAAAAAGGCGATTCCATCTGGATGGGCCCGTATTGCCAGCAGTGGGCTACCGCGATGGGGCAGGAGCCGTCGGTTTATATTTATTACAAGAACGTGAACCGATTTCCGACGGTGATTTAACCGCCGGTTGGCAATAGCCCGTCATGCCGAGCGCAGCCGAAGCATCTCTACCGCAGTAAGTAATTAATTGCCCAGATGAAAATCATCGAATGGTTACTTTCGTCGCTGGCGTGGCTCCAGATATTTATTTCACCGGTAATTATTGGCGCAATTCTCGGTGTGATTATCTGGCTAAACATGCGTAACGCCTGGGGGCTGAGTGCGGCGATAATAATTGCGCTAATTGGCTGCGGCATAGGTATCGCATTTGCCGAGAAAGCCCGTCGAAATAAAGGCACAATTGAATTCATGGCCCGCAATATTGCCCATCCAGAATTGCGAGAAAAGGAACCAACGAATGACTCTGACCGAACTAAATAGCCTTCCCAAACCCGCCCTTGCCGAAGCCCTGCAAAAGTGCTGCGGCTCGACCCAATGGGTGGAAAATATGCTCGCCGCCTTTCCCGTGTCCGACGCCGAAACGCTGATGGACGAGGCCAATACCGCGTGGAATAAATTGAACGAAGGCGACTGGCGCGAAGCTTTCACCCACCACCCCAAAATCGGCGGCGACGTGGAAGCGTTGCGCGCCAAATTCGTCAGCACCAGCACCTGGGCAGAGGGCGAGCAGGCCTCGGTAAAATCAGCTTCGCAGGAAATATTAGAAGCTTTAGCGAAGGGCAACGAGGATTACGAGCGCAAATTCGGCTACATTTTTATCGTGTGCGCCACCGGGAAATCGGCCGATGAAATGCTGGCTTTGCTGCAAGCCCGCCTGACCAATGACCCCGCCGACGAAATCCTCATCGCCGCCGGCGAGCAAAACAAAATAACCCGCCTCCGCCTCGAAAAACTCCTCGCCGCATGAGCCAGATAACCACTCATATTCTCGATACCACCAAGGGCAAGCCGGCCGCTAATGTTAGCATTGCGCTGCTGCAACAAGTCGGCGATAATTGGCAGGAAATAGCGCGCGGCAAAACCAATTCCGATGGCCGCATTCCCGATTTATTGCCGAAAGAAAAGCAAGTGGAATTGGGCGTGTATAAAATGAAATTCTACACCCAGGAATATTTTGCGCAGGACGGTACAGTGAATTTTTATCCCTTCGTGGAAATCGTATTTAACGTGGTTGGCAATGAGCATTACCATGTGCCGCTACTGCTGAATCCGTTCGGATATTCCACCTATCGCGGGTCGTAGAGCCGCATATTTGCGTCTTATCGTTGAA
Source organism: Hymenobacter sp. (assembly GCA_028288445.1). Lineage (GTDB taxonomy): Bacteria > Bacteroidota > Bacteroidia > Cytophagales > Hymenobacteraceae > Hymenobacter. The sequence goes on from JAQBNT010000246.1 coordinate 36,225, forward strand.
CGGTAACGACAGCGCAAAATCCTCTGCGGTGCGGACGACGAGACGCAAATATGCGTCTCTACATCAACCAACAAACAACCAGATTCCCACCATGAAACTCAGTTTACAAGATTCCGACAAAGCCGCCCTGCTCGACCAGTTGGGCACGGCCAATATCAAGTTCCAGCACACCTACCCCGGCGACCGGCCCGACCGCCAGCCCGTGCACACCGTGTACGGCGGGGCCAACCTCTTCAAGGCTGATACCTGCGTGAAGATGGGCGAAATCGCTCTCAACAGCCTGCTCACCTACGCCCCCAATTTCGTAGAGCTGGCCCGTGCGCTACAGTTCAAAAAACACGAGCACCTGCCGCACCTCGAAGCCGATGTAGCTGCCCTGACGGCGAAACTGGACGCCATGAGCCCCGAGGACCGCAAGCAGGAGCCCGCCTGGCTGGCCTACTCGGTCTACAATAAAATTGTGGCGAAGCTGAAGCGCGAAGCCGTGGAAGATTTTCGCGTTGATTTTGAGGACGGCTTCGGCAACCGGCCCGATGCCGAGGAGGACGAAACCGCCGTGCGCGCTGCCAAGGAAGTGGCCAAGGGTATGCAGCAGGGCACGCTCTCGCCGTTTATCGGCATCCGCATCAAGCCCTTCACCGAAGACCTCAAGCAGCGCGGCGTGCGTACGCTCGATATTTTCCTGACCGCGCTGCTGGCCGAAACCGGCGGCAAGCTGCCCGATAATTTCGTAGTGATGCTGCCCAAAGTCACCATCCCGGAGCAGATGACCACCATGGTGCGCCTGTTTGAGCTGCTGGAAAAAGCCAACGATTTGGCCCCCGGCACCCTCAAGATGGAAACGATGGTGGAAGCCACCCAGATTATCATGGACGAGGAGGGTCGTAACCCGCTCATGCGCATCATCCGGGCCAGTGAGGGGCGCTGCGTGGCGGCCCACTTCGGCACCTACGACTACACGGCCAGTTGCGGCATTACGGCCAAGTATCAGACCATGGGCCACCCCGTGAATGATTTTGCCCACCACATGACCAAAGTGGCGCTGGGCGGCACTGGCATCTTCCTCTCGGATGGGGCCACCAACGTGATGCCCATCGGCCCGCACCGCGGCGACAACCTGACCTTCGCCCAACTACGCGAAAACCGCGAATCGGTGCATAATGCGTGGCGCCAGGCCTACCACCACAGCACCCACTCGCTCATCAACGGCTTCTACCAGGGCTGGGACCTGAACCCCGCGCAGCTGCCCATGCGCTACGCGGCCACCTACAACTTCTTCCTCAGCAGCTACGACGACGCGGTTTTTCGTCTGAAAACCTTCGTGGAGCGCGCCGCCATTTCCACGCTCACCGGCGACATTTTCGACGACGCCGCTACCGGCCAGGGCCTGCTCAACTTCTTCCTCAAAGCCCTGAACTGCGGCGCGATTTCGGAAGAAGAGATTTTAGCGACAGGCTTGACGCTGGAAGAGGTGCAGACCCGCTCATTCTTCCGCATCCTAGAAGGACGGCGCGCGAAGGCGGCCAAGTAGCCGGTCTCGCGTAACCTCACCCCTGGCCGCTCTCCCACAGAGAGGCAAGCCTTACATCATTAACAAAAAGAGCCCATTGCTGTCAGCAATGGGCTCTTTTTGTTAATGATAAATTGAATAGCCCGCCCTAAACAGGTTTCCTTTCCTATCGAGGATGGCGAGGGGCTACAAATCGAGCCGGGCCACGGCCGCCCGCAGTTCGGCCACCGTGACGGGCCGGAACTCCAGTGGCGGCTCTACGCGCTGGCGCACCAGCACGTCGCGCAGGCCCAAGTAGAGCTGGCCCTGCTCGCGGCGAATGGCTATCAGCGTGGCGGCGGTGCTGTCGGCCAGCTGCTCAAACGTGACGCGGCCTTCCCGGGCGTCGCCGCGTATCACGCAGCGCCGGTCGCGCAGCACCAGGCTGATATCGGCCGGCTGGGTGGCGGGGTGCTCCAAACCCAGGCGCACCAGAGCCAGCTTGGCCAGGCCCCCTTTGGGGGCGCGAATGTTGCTGCCCATAGTGATGCGAGCGAGCAGCGGCGGCATCGGCCGGTCGCAATTGGCCCAGCCCAGCGACTGCGGGGCAGCCACCACCTTCACGCGGAACACGGCCAACTCCTTCACGTAGTTCAGCTGCTCGCCCAGAAGGCTGCCCACCGAATACCGCTTGGCATTGGTCTGGCGCTTCTTGAACAGCTCATCCGTGACTACGTCTAGGGGCGCGGCCTGCACCTGAGCATCGCTGAGGCGGCCCTTGCCGGTGGCCTTGCGCTCGGCGTCGGCTTTGTAGAGAGCTACCGTGCTGGCGCGGTCCCAGCGCAGGTGGTCGACCAGCACGCGCCGGTCGGCGGTGAAGCGTACGTCCACTTTCATCAGGCTGCGGGTGGCCTTGTAGCTGGGGCTGCGTCCGATGTAGGAGGGCTCCACCACCAGCCGGCGCAGGCCCTGCGCCACGGTGGCCCGCAACGCCGAGTCGGCGGGGCCTGCGGAACGGAAATACACGTCGTTGACCCGTCCTTTTTCCGACAGCTCGAAGCTGGCTTGCACCAGTCCCACTACTGCCGCGCGCTTGTTGGTGCGGCGCAGCTGGCGGCGCAACTGCCGGGGCGGCTGGTAGCCGTTCCGCTCCATGGCCATGGCCGGCGTGTACTCAATGGCTTTGCGCAGGCGCTGGCGACCACCGATGCCGGTCAGACCCGGCGGCAACCAGTGCTGCGTAGGATTCCAGCGCTTGCGGCTTTTGGTTTTCGCCTGCGGGGCCAGTTTCCAGTTGAGGCCGTGTTCGCCCGTGTTCTGGCCATTGTACAGCTGCATGCCCTCGATGGGCCGGGTGGCCGGGAAGCCCAGCTCGAACTCGCTGCCGGGCCGTAGCTTGCATTCCCGGCCGTCGGCGGCAGTGGCGCTTAGCTGCACCATGCCGCCGGTTTCGAGCAGCCGGGGGCCGGCCAGGGTGCTCAGGCGTTCCAGCAGGATGTCAGCCATCGAATAAAACTCCCGCAGCCGGATTTCCACCGGGCCCTGCGGCGCGGTGCCCTTGCGGTTGGTGCCCTGCACAAAGGTGCCCGCCGGAATGCGCATCACGGTACCCTCTGTGCCATACAGCACCGTATCGCGGTCGGGCCGAATGCGGAAAACCTGGGCCGTTTTGGTGCCGTCGGCCGGTGCCGGAGCTGAGTCGGCAGCGCTGGCGGCTGCCGGTGCTGGGATAAAGGCGGGGCCTGCGGCCGGGCGCGCCATCTCAGCCGGCAGGGTAGAGGTGGCGGCCGTAGCCGCACGCCGTTGCCGACGGGCAAGCCAGGCCAGCTGGCGACGGGCCGTTGGCGGAATGGCGGGTACGACCTCGGGCAGCACCTTGCCAGCGGGGGCCAGTACCGTATTGCGCCATTGGCCGGTTTTGGCTGCTGGCTGCTGGTTGACATCGGGGTTCACCCGTCCAATTGAGCCGGCATTGGGAGTGGTTATCGCGGTGCCGCTCAGGGCAGCCGGCGGGCTTTTCCGGCTGGCGCGGGTTTCGGATTTGGTATCCGGCGAGCAGGCCGTCAGGTTCGTCAGCAAGCCCAGGCCGGTGAGGAAAAGCGCGTAGTAATGCCGCATTTATCGACGCTGTATGGTAGGAATATTATTGAGCACATTCGGACTGGCCAAATAAGTTGTGAATCGCGCAGTCGATATGCTTCAACAAGTTAGCATAGATTGATGAAGGCGCTGCTACCAGACGAAACCGGCCTGCCTTCTTTCTCGAAGCATTAAGCCGCGCCGCAGTTTTAAAAGCAGAGATGCTGGCAATAGAGGGCGGGCTCCGGCGGATGCACTTGTAAACACTTGCGTAGATAACCGTTGGTTTCAAATCATTATGGCGGGAAGTTTATGGGCATTTCCAGCCTGCCTGAAACCAGGCCGACCAACCCATTGGCGGCGCTCTATCCCTTGGGCTTCCGGCCTCAGCTATACCACCTTCGCCTACTCCAGCCTCCAAATAACGCCCCGCGAAGCCGCCCCCAAAGCCGCCATCGAAATAGCGGTGGACGTGGCCAACACCGGCCCGGTAAAAGGCGACGAAGTAGTCCAGCTCTACCTGCGCGATAAGCTCAGCCCCGTCATCACCTACGACAGCCAGCTGCGCGGCTTCGAGCGCGTGAGCCTGGCCCCCGGCGAGAAGAAAACCATCCACTTCACCCTCCGCCCCGACGATTTGGCCCTGCTCGACCGCAACATGAGCTGGGTAGTCGAGCCCGGCGAATTTGAAGTGCTGGTGGGCAGCTCCTCCACGGATATCCGGGCGAAGCAGACGTTCGTGAGCAAGGCGGAGTAGCTCAGAGCTGCCCAACTCCTTCCCCAAAGCCCTGAGCTGCGGCAGAAACAGCAAGAGGCTGAAGCTACGGGAGCTTCAGCCTCTTGCTGTTTCTGACTAGTTATCGCCAGTGGGAATGTTATTTTCCTTGCAGTAGGCTAATATCTCGGCTTCTGATTTGAAAGAAGTATCACAAAATTCCTCAAGCTCTCTTTCGCTTGATTTTACATAACCATCCTGAGCTTTTAATATTTTGTCAATTTTGTCGATGAATTTATTGAAATCATCGTTTATGTGACATAGCTTGTCTATCGTCTTAAAATCAAGGATTTTAAATCTTGAAGGATAAAGAATTTTGCTCTCATAAGGATTGGCTTTGATTTCTATCACACCAATTCCAAAGGATTGATTAAGTCTGCTTATTTCGTCGCTTAAATTGTCGCTTATTTCGAAAGCAACCAGATAGCCAAAGTTGGCCCAGCTTGAATTTGAGACTGCTTGAAAATATGCTTGTTTCAAATCATAATCAGTGTTTATCTCTCGCTTCATTTCGTAAGATGTTATCTTAAACGACTCTGCAACGCTGATAGACTTGATAAAGCTTTGACTTGTTTTCGTATGAAGACTAGTGAACTCAACACCGACCATATCTGGATGAATCCATTTTTGGTTGCTGTCTTTACTATTTGCTGATTGTTCATGATAAATTGTTTTAGAAGAAATATTGACACTTTTCAAATATGTGCTAAACAATTTGTGTAAGCTTCTCTCACTATAATGTGCCTGTTTCTGAATAATTGATGGTACTACTTGATTAATGTTCCCTGTTGCGGGAAAAATAGATTCTTCGTACTTGCTTAAGTAATAACTGAAATTTCCTTTTCCGGTGCTTATTCTTTTTACTCTAGAATCTCCTTTGCGAACAAAGTCGCCAAGTAATGCCGAAACTGTAGAAGAAGGAGTTTTAGCCGACCCAAAGTCATAGTAAGTTTTATTGATAATATTCCCACATACATCATTGTGAGTTACTAGTTTTCCTAGTTCTTCTAAAGATATCAGGACGGCTTCTTTCAGGGTCATAATTTGATGGCAAAGTTCTGTTTTTAAGCAAAGATGCATTATCGCAGCCTCAAATCCCGCGACTTATCCTACACTAACCCCGCGCCACCGAAGCCATTTCGCTAACCCCCACAAACTCCGGGTACAAGCTCACCAGCACCTTTTCCGGCGTGAGCGGGGCCGAGAACGACAGCGCCGTGTGGCCCTGGAAGGCCCGCACCGCGTCGCGCAGGGCGAAGTAGGTGCCGATGCCGTACATGAGCGGCGGCTCGCCCACGGCCTTGGAGCGCAGGATGGCCTTGGGGTGGCCCGGCGTGTCTAGGAAATGCACGTCGAGCACTTTCGGGGCGGCGTAGATGTCGGGGATTTTGTAGCTGTTGAGCGAGTTGCTGAGCAGGCGGCCCTCGGCGTTGTAGGCCACTTCTTCCATGGTCATCCAGCCGATGCCCTGCACTGCGCCGCCCTCAATCTGGCCCCGGTCGATGACGGGGTTGAAACTCTGGCCGAAATCGTGGGCAATGCGCAGGGCATCCACGGTGTAGGTGCCGCGCAGGCAGTCCACCGTCACGGTGGTGAGGGCCGTGCCATACACGTGGTAGGCGAAGGGGTGACCCTGGTTCACGGTGGCGTCGAAATGCAGGTCGGGGGTGGCGTAGTGGGCGTTTTCGGTGAGGGCCACGCGCTTCCAGAAGGCCGAGGACACCAGCTTGTCCCAGGTGGTTTCGGTGGGGATTCCTGCGGCCAGTACTTCCTCGCCCCGGATTTCCAGGCCCTCGTAGTTGAGCGTGTATTCCGTTTCGGCGTGGCGCAGCAGGCGTTCGCGCAGGGCGGCGCAGGCCATTTCGGTGGCCTTGCCGTTGAGGTCGGCGGTGGCGCTGGCGGCGCTGGGGGAGGTGTTGGCGACGCGGGTGGTGTTGGTGGTTTCGATTTTGATGCGTGAAATTGAAATGCCCAGCGTGCGGGCCGCCACCTGCGCGATTTTCGTGTTCACGCCCTGGCCCATTTCCACCGCGCCGGTGCTGATGCCCACCGAGCCGTCGGAATAGATGTGCACCAGCGCCCTCGTCTGGTTCATGGGCGTTTTGGTGAACGAGATGCCGAAGCAAATCGGCATTACCGCGAAGCCTTTTTTCTTCAGCTTATTGGTCTGGTTGAACTGCTCAACTTCGGCCCGAATCCCAGCCAAATCGAACTCCTGCGCCGCCGTGTCCCAGGCCTGCTCGGCGTGGCACATTTCAGCTTCCTGCCGGTAGGAGAATAGGTCGCCCTCGCGCAGTAGATTCTTTCGCTGAATCTCGAAAGCCGGCACACCCAATTCTTCAGCCGCCTTAGCAATAGCTGATTCAATCACGAACATGCCCTGCGGCCCGCCGAAGCCCCGAAAGGCCGTATTCGGCGGCAGGTTGGTTCGGCACGAAAAGGCCGTAGCCGTCACGTTGGGTACGAAATAGGCGTTGGTGGCGTGGAAGAGCGTGCGCTCCATCACGGCTGGCGAGAGGTCGGCAGCAGCTCCGGCATTTTGGTAGAAGGTAACTTCGTAGGCCACGATTTTGAGGCCCTTATCGAAGCCGATTTTGAAATCGGACGAGTAGGGGTGGCGCTTGCCGGTCATGCGCATGTCGGCCATGCGGTCGAGCACCAGCTTCACCGGCTTTTTGGTGACGAAGGCGCCCAGCGCGGCCAGCGCC
>JAQBNT010000248.1 GCA_028288445.1 Hymenobacter sp.
GTTTTTCAAATCATCAGCTTTCGATTAAAGCGGCTTTTTAATTTGTAAGTCAACTTGTTATAACTAGCTTTTGTTTACCTTTGTTCGTTTTGGGAGTGCAAAGGTAGAAGTTTTTTTCGACTTTTAAATCTTCCGGCGAAAATTTTTTAAATTCTTTTCGTTCCGATTTTCAAGTTCTGGCTGCTTCCGGTTGAAGCGGGCTGCAAAGGTACGGTGGCTTTTTTCGCTGGTGCAAGCTATTTGAGAAATAAATCTCGATGCTTGCGCCTGGCTGCGGTGGGTAAGACAATCTTACTTCCGTGGGAGTTCCCGGCTTTTCAATTTGTTGCCGGAGCGAGTGCTTTTGGCGTTTCCGTTGGTCCGTTTGACGTTTCGGGACTGCAAAGGTAGGTGGACTTTTTGGGGCGACAAGGGGGCTTATACGAAATAGATGGATTGGGGTTGTAAGTGGCTGATTGATGCGGTTAAAAAATTCGTGGGATTGGTGGTTTGGTTTAGTGAAACGAATGGTTGGGATTGATATTACACTTGCTGGATGTGGGTAGCTCAGTTGTAATGATGCTTGCTGGTTTGTGCCGGAGTAAATGCGAGCAGGTGTTTCGTGGAGTTTGAGAAGTGGGCGGATGAGGGGGCTTTGCCCCTGCCCTACTGTTTGTATTAGCATTGTTTGAAGCGGGGTTATTGCCTGCAGGGTTCAATTGGGGCATATTCTTCCATACTAAAGCCCCGCATCTACCTCCAGACTTGGGCTGGAGATGGATACGGGGCTTGATGGGGCGATTAGAATCGTCGGGTTGGCGGGATTACTTGCGCGGTAGAGATGATTCGGCTTCGCTCAGCATGACGTTCTGCTTATCCCGTTCTCTTACCGATGTAGGGTGCTTACTCTGTCGGGGCCGACGCTGACGATGCGGATGGGGACTTGGAGCTCCTTTTCCAGGAAATCGAGGTAGGCAACTAGGTTGGGGGGGAGTTGGGCGACGTCGGTAATTTGAGTGAGGTCGGTGTTCCAGCCGGGGAGGGCTTGGTACTCGGGGGTGATGGTGGTGAGCTCGCCGGGGTCGGGGAGTTGGGGGGTGCTCTCGCCGGTAGCGGTGCGGTAGTGAGTGCAGGCCTGGATTTCGGTGAAGCCGTCGAGGACGTCGGCTTTCATGAGGTGGAGCTCGGTGACGCCGTTGAGCATGATGGCATAGCGGAGGGCGGGCAAGTCTATCCAGCCGGTGCGGCGGGGGCGGCCGGTGGTGGAGCCGAACTCGCGGCCGGCTTGGCGGATTTGCTCGCCCACTTCGTCGTGGAGCTCGGTGGGGAAGGGGCCGCTGCCGACGCGGGTGCTGTAGGCTTTGATGATGCCGTAGACTTTGTCGATGTGGCGGGGGGCGATGCCGAGGCCGGTGCAGGCGCCGGCGGCGATGGTGCTGGAGGAAGTGACGTAGGGATAGGAACCGAAATCGATATCTAATAAGGAGCCTTGGGCGCCTTCGGCGAGGATGCGCTTGCCTTGGGTGAGGAGGTCGTTGAGGAGGTATTCGGTGTCGATGAGCTGAAGGGTGCGTAGGAATTCGACGGCGGAGAAGAAGTCGGCTTCGAGGGCTTCGATTTCGAGCTCTTTGTGGTTGTGGGCGGCGATGGCGGCGTGCTGGGCGACAGCTTCTTGGTAGCGCTGCTGGAAATCGGGCAGGAGGATGTGGCCGACGCGGAGGCCGACGCGGCCGATTTTATCGGAGTAGGTGGGGCCGATGCCTTTGAGGGTGCTGCCGATTTTGGTGTTGCCGCGGGCTTCTTCGCTGATGCGGTCGAGGGCGCGGTGCGAGGGTAGGATGAGCTGGGCTTTCTTGGAGATGTAGAGGTTTTTGGACCAGTCTACTCCCCTATCGGTGAGTTTCTGGAGTTCCTGGCGGAAAACGATAGGGTCGAGGACCACGCCGTTGCCAACGATGTTGAGAATGTGGGGGTGGAAAATGCCGCTGGGGACCTGGTGCAGGACGTGCTTGACGCCGTCGAAGAAGAGGGTGTGGCCGGCGTTGGGGCCGCCTTGGAAGCGGGCTACGGCATCGTAGGTGGGTGCCAGGACATCTACGATTTTACCTTTGCCTTCATCGCCCCACTGGAGGCCTACTAATACGTCTACTGGCATGTGCTTGTGTGAAAAACCTCACCCCCGGCCCTTCTCCTTGGGGAGAGAGAAACTGACGGTGAGTAATTAAGAATGAGTTTGGAGTTGCTTTAACAAAAAAACGGCCGCCTAGATGGCGGCCGGGATTAGCTGTTGGCGGGCGGTGGCTTCGTCGGGCGAAACGGTGAAGATGTTATTCAGCTTTGTGATGGCCAGCATTTTCTTGGGGTGGTCGGCAGGGTTAATGAGGACTAGCTCGCCGCCGCGGCTGCGGAATTTGGTGAGGAGCGAGACGAGGACGCCGATGCCGGTGCTGTTGATGTAGCGGATTTCGGAGAGGTCGATGGCGCAGTGTGTGAGGTCTTCGCCGAGGTGGTGGTTGACGGTTTGGAGGAGCTGGTCGGTATCGGGGCTGCCGATGAGGTCGCCGGCGAGGCGGATGAAGAGAATGCCGTTTTGGACGGTGCTGGTGGTGGTCATGCGGGGGTGTTCTGGCGGGCGGCGGCTTCTGCTTTGGCGCGGCAGTCGCCGCAGATGCCGTAAAGATTTAAAGAATGGTGCAAGATATGGAAGTTCAGCAGGTCGCCGACCATGGTTTGGATGCCGTGGATGCGGGGGTCGCAGAATTCCACCACTTTATGGCATTCGGTGCAGATGACGTGGTCGTGCTGACGGTAGCCGTAGCTCTTCTCGTACTGGGCGAGGTTGCGGCCGAACTGGTGCTTGCTGACGAGGCCTTGTTCAACCAAGAGGTCCAGCGTGTTGTACACGGTGGCGCGGCTTACTTGCAGGCCGCGCTCCTTCATGCCAGCGTAGAGTTCTTCGACATCGAAGTGGCCGGAGCGGGCGTAGATTTCTTCAAGGATGGCGTAGCGCTCGCCGGTTTTGCGGAGGCCTTTGTTTTCGAGATGAGCGGTGAAGAGTTTTTTGACTTCTTCGAGCTTATCGGTATTGAGAGTGGCTTGGGAAGCGGCGCTGGGCGTGTGCTTGGCGGCGTAGCCGGTTTCGGAGGAGCCGCCTACCCCCTGCCCTGCTTCAGCAACGAGGTCAGTTATTTGGGATTTGTTCACGGTATATATATAAGGTGTAAGTCGGCGGGACAAAGATACGGGTAACCTCACCCCCGGCCCCTCTCCCGCGGAGAGGGGAGTCTGACGCGCATTTACTGCTCGAAGTAGAGGTGGTAGTGATTGGCGCAACCGGGATTGAAGGCAGCTTGGCAATTGGGGCAGGTGCTGTTGCAGCTTAAGTAGCTAGCGATACTTAAAGCTTGGTGGCAGTTGCCGCAGTAGATGGCCTCGGTTTGGAATTCGTTTTTAGGCCAGACTTGCGCAGGGTGGCCAGAGGCTTCTTCGTGACACTGGGTGCAAGCATAGAACTCGCCGCAACATTTGTGCTGGATGGCGATGATGTCGCGCTCGGAATGGTAGTGGGCGCATTGGGTGTGCGCATTTACCTCGGTGCCGTGGATGGTAATGGACTGGGTGGCTTTCACAGACTAGGAATCGAACCGCTCGACTTGGAGCACACCGTCGACTTTTTTGAGGCGCTGGATGAGCTTGGTGAGGTGGTCAGTATCATTCACAAAGACCATAATCTGGCCTTCAAAAAAGCCGTCGTCGGCGGTGATGGTGATGGAGCGCATGTTCACCTTGAGGCTGGTGCTGATGATGCGCGTGACGTCGTTGACGAGGCCGACACGGTCAGAACCCTTGAGGCGGACGCCAGCGAGAAAAGCCAATTCGAGCTGGTCGGTCCACTTGGCGCGCACGATGCGGTTCCCGTAGTTCGACATCAGGTCGACGGCACGGGGGCAGCTGGTGCGGTGGATGATGAGACCCTGGTCGGTTTCGAAGCCGAACACGTCGTCGCCGGGGATGGGATTACAGCAGCGGGCGATGCTGTAGTTGAACTTGTCGGTGTGCTCGCCCACAACGAGCATATCCGGTTTTACCCCCCGGATTTTTTGAACCTCATTGTCGAAGGTTTTTGGCTCAAGTACGGACGGTAACGGCTTTTCGGAGCTGAAAAGCGACTCGCGGATAGCGCGGCCGTCAATCTGTCCCACTGCCAAGCGGTAGTAGAATTCTTGGGCACTGGGCGCATTGAAGTAGGCCAGCAGGCGGTTGAAGTTGTCCTGCGTGAAGGGTACACCGATGAGTTCAAGGCGCTTTTCGAGCAGAAAGCGGCCATCTTCGGCTTTGGCGCGCTTGTCGTCGCGCAGGAAGTCCTTGATTTTAGAGCGCGCTTTAGTCGTGATGACGTAGTTGAGCCACTCGGCGGTGGGGCGCTGCTTGTGCGAGGTCAAAATTTCGACTTGGTCGCCGTTGTGCAGTTGGTAGCTGAGTGGCTCCAGCTTCTGGTTCACCTTGGCACCGAGGCAGTGGATGCCGATTTGGGAGTGGATGTCGAAGGCGAAATCCAGCGCGGTGGCTTTGTCGGGCAGAATTACCAGCTTGCCCTTGGGCGTGAAGGCGTAAACCTCCTTCACGAACAGGTTCTGGCGGAACTCGTCCATGAATTCCAGCGCACTGGAATTGTTGGATTCCAACATTTCGCGCACTTTGTTCACCCAGCCTTCGAGCGAGCTTTCGGGCTGGATACTGCCGGTATCCTTATACTTCCAGTGGGCGGCATAGCCTTTTTCGGCAATGTCATCCATGCGGCGCGAACGAATTTGTACCTCCACCCATTGGCCCGCCCGGCTCATTACGGTGGTGTGCAGGCTTTCGTAGCCGTTGGCTTTGGGCGTGCTCACCCAGTCGCGTAGGCGGTCAGGGTTGGGCTGATAGAAGTCCGTCACGATGCTGTACACCTGCCAGCAGGCGGCTTTTTCCTGCTCCGGCGGCACGTCCAAAATCACGCGAATGGCAAACAGGTCGTACACCTCATCGAAGGTGATGTTCTGCTTCTTAATCTTTTTAAGAATGGAATAGATGCTCTTTGGCCGGCCTTTGATTTCATACTCAAAGCCCTGCGATTTCAATTCGTCATCAATCGGCTGCACAAACTCCTTTATGAAGCGGTTGCGCGCCGCCTGGCTCTGGCGCACCTTGGCTTTGAGCTCGTTGTACGTCTCGGTATCGGTGAATTTGAGGTACAAATCCTCTAACTCACTCTTTATAGTATAGAGGCCAAGACGGTGGGCCAGCGGCGCATATAGATACAGCGTTTCCGAAGCAATTTTCAGCTGCTTGTGGCGCGGCATCGAATCCAGCGTCCGCATGTTGTGCAGCCGGTCGGCAATTTTGATGAGAATCACGCGCACGTCTTCGCTCAGCGTGAGCAGCATCTTGCGGAAGTTCTCAGCCTGCTCGCTGGTACCGTACTCAAAAACACCCGAAATTTTGGTCAACCCGTCAATAATGCGGGCCACCTTGGTGCCGAACTCACGCTCGATGTCCGAAATTTCGGTCGGCGTGTCCTCCACCACATCGTGCAACAGCGCCGCCACAATGCTGGTAGTCCCCAACCCGATTTCCTCCACCGCAATCTGCGCCACCGCCAGCGGGTGCAGAATATACGGCTCGCCCGACTTCCGCCGCATCTCTTTGTGCGCCTCCAGGCTCTGATTAAAAGCCTTTTTAATCAGTTTGGTATCACCGTCTTTTAGGTACGGCTTGGCGGTGCGCAGCAGGCGGCGGTAGTGACGCAGGATTTCCTGACGCTCAGCTTCGGGGGAGATAACGGGAGGCATAATAGGTAAAGTAACAACGTCGGGGCGGAAAAGGTGGCCCCACCAGCACTTCTAATACGAGTTATACCCAGACTTTGCACACAATGGTTTTCCCGAGTACCTTTGCGGGCCCGTAGCAAACGGCTGCGGCACCCCATATGCGGATATGGCGAAATTGGTAGACGTGCCAGACTTAGGATCTGGTGCCGCAAGGCGTGTGGGTTCGAGTCCCTCTATCCGCACTTTTATTTGATGCAGGCCTTCAGTCGTATAGGCTGGGGGCTTTTTTTTCAACCTTTCAATCTGGCCGGCAGCAGCTGGCTCCCTGTTTTGAACATTACTCTCGACAAGAACGACGAGCAGCTGACCGGGCTGCTGACGGTACACCTGACCGAAGCCGACTACGCCCCCGCCGTCGAAAAGCAGATTAAGGAATACACCAAGCGTGCCCAGGTGAAGGGTTTCCGCCCCGGCATGGTGCCCGTGGGCATGGTGCGCAAGATGTACGGCAAAGGCATCATGGGCGAGGAGCTCAACAAAGTGCTCGGTCAGGCCGTGGATGCTTACATCAAAGACAACAACATCAAGCTGCTGGGCGAGCCCCTGCCCCTGCCAAGCTCCGTTGATTTTGATGGTGCCAAGGAATTTGATTTCCAGTTTGAGCTGGGCCTACTGCCCGATTTCGAGCTGCCCGCCGACCTCGCCGTGGAGCGCCACCAAGTGAGCCTCGACGACGAAACCCTCAACCAGACCAACGAGCAAATTGCGCGTCAGTACGGCGAGACGACCAACCCCGACGAGTCGGAGGCAGGCGACTACCTGTTTGGCAAGCTGAAAAAGGCTGGCGAAGAAGGCGAAGGACGCACCATCCTGCTGCCTATCAGCAAGGTGACCGGCGACTCGGCCCAATTCATCGGCAAGAAGGCGGGTGATGTGGTGACGTTTGACCTGCAAGCGGCTTTCAGTAACGACGCAGCTTCGATTTCGAACTTCACCGGCCTGAGCAAAACCGAAGCCGCTGAGGCTACCGGCGATTACGAGCTGAGCGTGGAGAAAGTGAACCGCACGGCTGCCCCGGAAATGAACCAGGAGCTGTTCGACAAAGTATTCGGCCCCGAGGCGGTGGCTTCGCAGGAAGAGTTCGATGCCAAAGTGCGCGAAACCATCCAGTCGAACTACGACCGTGAGAGCGACGGCGCGATGAATAACAGCATCGTGGAGCAGTTGGTGAGCAAAACCAACATCAAGGTGCCCACGGAGTTCTTTAAGAAGTGGCTGGTGCGTGCCAACGAAGGCAAACTGACCGCCGAGAAGGTGGAAGAGCACTACGCCGACTACGAGAAGGAGCTGAAGTGGAGCATGATTCGCAACAAGGTGGTGGAAGACGCCGGCCTGAAGGTGAGCAACGACGAGATTGTGGACCGCACGCTCGACAAAATCATGGGCCAGTTCAACATGCCGAACATGCCCGACGAGATGCGCGAGTCGATGCGCAACTACGCCAACGAGTACCTCAAGCAGGAGAACGGCAAAAACTACGTGAGCGAGTACGAGGCCATTCTGGCAGAGAAAGTGCTCGAAAACCTGCGCGGCAAAGTTGTTGTTACGGACAAGCCCGTAACGGCCGAAGAATTCCGGACCCTGCACAGCTAACCCCTGCGCAACCCGATTTTTGGAAAAGCCCTTACGGAAACGTAGGGGCTTTTTTGTTGGGTTTCCAGCAACATTCGCTTTCTTCGTCCGTCTTACTACCCTCACCCGTGCGAGCGCAGGCCCGCACCCCATTTTTCTCCAATGAATCCATTACTGAATAGACAAGAATTCCGCAAGTTTGCCGTGAAAGGCCAAGGACTGAGCGGCCTGGGCGTTGACCAGTACCTGAACCACATGGAAGGCCAGGTGCGCAACGGCATGATGCTGCCCACTAACATGACCCGCTCGGTTATCGAAGAACGTCCGCAGAACTTCCGCGAAATCGACGTATTCTCGCGCCTTATCATGGACCGCATCGTGTTTCTGGGCACGGCCGTAGACGACTACATCGCCAATATCTTGACGGCACAGATGCTGTTCCTGGAGTCGGCTGATGCCAAAAAGGACATTCTGTTGTACATCAACTCGCCCGGTGGCTCGGTATATGCCGGCCTCGGCATTTATGACACGATGCAGTACGTGAACCCCGACGTGGCCACGATTTGTACCGGTCTGGCCGCTTCGATGGGCGCCGTATTGCTTGCGGGCGGTGCCGCCAACAAGCGTTCGGCCCTCCCCCATGCCCGGGTGATGATTCACCAGCCTTCGGGTGGGGCGCAGGGTCAGTCGTCGGACATCGAGATTACGGCTCGTGAAATCCTGAAATTGAAGAAGGAGCTGTATGACATTCTGGCGCAGCACACCGGTAAAACCTACCAGGAAATTCACGACAACTCGGACCGTGACTACTGGATGCGTGCCGACGAGGCCAAGGAGTACGGCCTGATTGACGAGGTGCTGGAGAAGAAGAAGGCCTAATCACGGATTCAGTCGGATTTGACTGATTTCACGGATTTTGTAGGCGATTCTATTTGTAAAAAAGCCCCTGCTGGTTTAGCAGGGGCTTTTTTATTGACAGGGTTTTAGGCGCTGATGACAGCTAGCCGGAGCCGGACGGGGGCCGCGTAATAGCCCGCCGGGCGCGAGGGCTGGAGCGGAGTGGCGGTAAAAACCCACCCCGTGCCCCAGGCCGGCGTGATGGTGGAAGCTAGGAATACTAATTGCAGATGTTGGGCTTGTGATTCCATGAGTAAGAGCAGGAAACGTGACTTGCGCCAGGCGTCGCATTCTTGGGTTGGCTTCGATGATGCGGGTACCCGTTGGGCAATGCAGCGCGAAGGCAAGTCACTTGGTGTCGGATAAATTCAGGGTGTGGGAATTCATTTTTAACAGGAAAGGGCGGCGCAAACAATGGTAGCATAAGGGCAGGATAAGCAATTGGTGTTTTTGAAAAATCGCCAGGTAAGCAGCGTTATGGCTTCAGGCGTGGCCTTCGCGCATGAGGCCCCAATTCATAGGGGCTCCGGCGTCGTGCCCAGCGGAGCATTGGCCCGTGGTCTGAAAACCCAGCCGTTGGAAAAACAGCAGGATTTCGGACCGTTGCGCATCGAGGTAGCACGGCGCGTGGGTGGCCTGCATGGCGGCCAATGTGGCCTGCATCAGGCGGCGGCCTAGGCCGTGGCCCCGGGCGGCGGGGCGCACGGCTAAGGCCAGTAGGTAGTAGTGGCTGGTGGCCGTCAGGCTTTGGCGGCGCAGCCACGCCGAGGCCACCAGGAAGTGCCGCAGCCGCTGAAACCCGGCCCAATCGAGCCGCCATACGGCGGCGGGCAGCAGCCCCATGCGCAGCAAGCGCTGCAGCGTGACGGCCGGATGGCTGGGGCCCAGCCACACGGCAATGGCGCTGGCATCGGCATTGGTGTACACGCGGCCGTAGCGCAGGCCGAAGCGTAGCAGTTGCTCCAGCAGCCATATTTTCTGGCTTTTGGCATCGGAGCCGGTGCAGCAGTATTTCAGGACGGGGTGGTCGGCGCACGCGGCTTCGAGCAGGGCGGTGGCCCACACCATATCGGCGGGCTCAAGGCGGCGGGCGGGCAGGGTCGTGGTGGGGTGCATAGGCGCATCGGTAATAGAAGTGGGTGACTGGGTGGCGGCGAGCATGAACTGGCCCAAGGAAATTCTCCGCTCAGTTATTCCCGGCTTATAATGGAGTGAGCCCGCAGGCCCGGCCAGGCAGCCCGTACATGAGCAAGCCCGTTAAGTAGCAAGTAGTGTTTTTTCATGGTGAAGGATTAAGCACCAGCCATGCGTTGACTGGCGATACCAAAGCACAGCCCTCCCCCACCCGATGCGTTTCGCCGATGTTGCAAATGCATTCGTTAACGTTCCGCCGCATGCGCAAACGTTGTAAAAGCTCGCTATTTTATAAAATCAACTCGGAATTATTCTGCAAAGCCGCAAGACAGTTTGCCCGCAACTCTTACACATAAGTTGATAATTTATTGAATTTTATTAATAAGACTTTCTGTCTTGACGGCCTCCTCCCCTACCATTGTCCCCTGCCGGGCTGCCGCGCTGGGTGGCAAACCAAACTGCCGCGAGAAGGCGGTGGAAAATGCGGCCGGGCTCCCAAACCCCACCTGATAAGCCACTTCGGCCACCGTGCCCACCTGGGCCTGCAAGAGCGCCAGGGCCCGGTTTAGCCGGGTGGCGCGGAGGCTCTCGCCCGGCGACTGCCCGGTGAGGGCTTTCAGCTTGCGGTGAAGCTGCGTGCGGCTCAGGCCAATGTCGGTTCCCAGCTCGTCGACGCCAAAGGACTCATCGGCCAGGTGGCGCAACATGGATTCGCTCACGCGCCGCAGGAAGTCT
>JAQBNT010000275.1 GCA_028288445.1 Hymenobacter sp.
AGCAGATGCATGTTTTTGCCAGCCGGGGCCCGGTCGTACAGCATCTTCATAAAATCGCGGATGGCCGAAACGTCCTGCCCACCCGAGCCAAACTCGTTGTATATCTGGCCGGGAGTCACCACCTCCACCCGCAATTTGTCGTGCGAAATGCGATGGGCGGCCAGTTGCTTGGCCTGCTCCATAAACGCCGGATGCGTGACAATAACCAAGTCCAGCATGGGCGCGCCGGCGGTGGCGTTGAGCGCGTGCAGGTCCTGGTTGGCTACTTTGCCAAAGGCCCGCACCGGGTGGTCGTTGAAGTCGCCGTTGGGTTGCAGGGCCACAAATTCGCGCACCGTATCGGCCGGCGCAATAAAGCTGTTGGTGCTGGCATCGAGCGTCACGGCTTGCGGGTGGCGGGGATTGGTCACGTCCCACACCACCGTTCCGGTGGGCAGGCCGGCGAAGATGTAGCGGTTCTGCGCGCGCGGCCCCACGTTGGTCAGCGTCCGAAACTCCATTTGCGCGCCGTTGAGCTTCAGCAGCCGCTCGGCGTTGATTTCAAAAAAGTCAAGGTAGCCACTGGCGCTGGGGTCGCTGCTGCTATAGGTTAGCCCCAGGCGCAATTCATTACCTGGTGCACTCAGGCTAACCTGATTGGTGGCCGACGACACAATGGCATCGGGCGAGTAGGGCTGGCCGGAGCGGGCATCAATGGGCTGCGTGGCCAAGGACTGCCCATTCAGCGTAAGCTGAAAAGCACTGTTTATCCCGGAACTGGCCAGCAGATTCGTAGTGACGCGCACCGGGCTATTGGCCACCAAATCACTGATTCCGCCCAGCACGAACTCCTGCCTGCCGCCCACCTGGAAGCCTTCGCCCACCCAGTTGCGGCCCGAGTGCAGCAGGTTCACCAGGTCGTGCTCATAAAAGTCGCGGTAGGTGAAATTGGTGATGCTCGTGGGTGTGCCCGTGGCCGGCACGGCGGCCTTTGTAATCACGCGCTTGCCCGGCCGCGCATCCACCTTCACGAAGTAATAGGCCGTGTCGGTATAAATGTTGTTGCGGTGCCGGAACATCCCGCCCTGCGCCGCCCAGGTGTGCGCGCCGGGCGAATAGAACAGGAAATACTCGTTGTCATCGAGCGTGTTATCGCCGTTGCCCACAAAAAGAATTTCGTTCTCCGCCAGGTCGTCGGGACGGTACACGGCGTTGGCCTGGGGCAGGATGCCCGTAGCGTTGCCGTACAGATGCAGGTTGTTGGGGTTGAAGCCCGACGGCAGGCCCAGCTTGCTCAGCGTGGCCTTATCAAGCTTATAGATGCCGCTTTTGGAGTTGCCGTTTTCGGCTACGCCCAGCTTGTACCAGTCGCCGCTTTGCAGCACCGAATGGTTGGCGTAGTTGCGGGTAGATGCCGTGCCCCGAGCGGCTATGCCAGCGCCGGTGGGCGTGTAGCGGTAGTCGAACGAAACCAGGCGCTCGGGCTGGCCGCTTTGGGGGCCGCGCCGCACGGGCCGCAGCCGCAGGAACGTAACGGCCTGCTTCATCTCGATGCCGGTGATGAGCTGGGCCTCGGGGCCGGCCGGCAGCTTACTGACGTTGAACAGCTTGGCATCGGCCGGGGCGAACGGCTCATACACCATGTTGAGGAACTCGCCCTGGCGCACGGCCCCACTCAGGCGCATGCTGAACCAGCCCACCTGGTCATCCAGCACCAGCTGGGCTTCGCTGAAGCCGGGCACTTTTTGCTTGCGCGACTTCAGGGTAGGCACCTCAACGTAGCCGCCCCATTTCACTACTCCGTGGGCCGTGGCAGCATCCGACTGAGCCCGCGCCACCGGGGCCGCCGCCCCCACGATGACTCCCACGAATGCAACAAAGAGGAAAGAAAGACGCATACACCTTACTAAAATTGAAACCTGTTCCCCGCCTGCCCCGCCCGTCACGTAGTGGCTCCCGCAACAGCACCACCGGGCGGCAGGTTCACCCGGTAGCGGCTTCTTAACAACCAAATAATCTATTTATTGCGTCCCTGCATCCAACAATACTAACGAACGGCCGTTTTCGGCACCGAGAGCAGCACGTAGAGCAGCACCACCAGCGGCACAGCGGCGGCTTTGAGTACCAGCAATAACCCTGCCGCCAGCAGCAGGAAAATAAACCGCCGCCGATTGTCGCCCCAACGGAAGGTTTTAAACTTGAGGGCAAACAAGGGCAGCTCGGCCACCAGCAGTCCCGAAAGCAACACCGTAAGCCCCAGCAACAGCCAGGGATTCAAAATAATTGGGGCAATGCCAAACTGGTCATACGCCAGAATGAGCGGCAGCGAAGCCACCACCAGCGTGCAGGCTGGCGTGGGCAGACCGATAAAGGACGTGGTCTGGCGCGTGTCGTTGTTGAACTTGGCCAGCCGCAGGGCCGAGAAGATGCTGACCAGGAATCCGAAGTACGGTGCCCACTCCGGTAGCCCGCCCGCGCCCACACTCCGCGTGAGCAACTCGAAAAAAATAGCGCCCGGCACCACCCCGAAGGAAACCATGTCGGCCAGCGAGTCGAGGTCTTTGCCGATGGCGGAGGATACGCGCAAGGCCCGCGCCAGCAGGCCATCGGCGAAGTCGGCGGCGGCGGCGGCGGCCACAAACCAGGCCCCGATTTCCAGCCGGCCGGCGAAAATATTGGTCAGCGCCAGGCAGCCGCAGAGTAGGTTAAGGCAGGTTACGGCGTTGGGCAGGTGTCGTTTCAATGAGGAATGAGGAATGAGGAATGAGGAATATTTTCTGTTCGGAATTGCGAATCAGGAATGAATAAAATCGGGTATCGTCCACGAATTCCTCATTCCTCATTCTCCATTCCTAATTTAAGAAAGGGTTGCCGCGCCGCTCCTCGCCGATGGTGGTGGCGGGACCGTGGCCGGGGTACACGGTGGTGGCATCGGGCAGGGTCATCAGTTCGGTTTCGATGCTGTGGAGCAGCGTGGCGTGGTCGCCACCGGGCAAATCGGTGCGGCCGATGCTGCGCTGAAACAATACGTCGCCGCCGATGACGGTGGCCGTGGGCGCGTGGTAGAACACGACGTGGCCGGGCGCGTGGCCGGGCGTGAAACGCACTTCCAGCTCCGTTTCGCCGATGTGCACGGGCTGGCCGGCCACCAGTTCGCCGGTGGGTTCGGCCGGCTGGTACTGCGGAAAGCCGTAGTTGGCGGCGTAGGTGGGCACGGCACGCAGCGTGGCCAGGTCGAGGCGATGCAGCAGGAACGGCGTGCCGGGCCAGGTATTCAACACAAACTGATTGCCCAGCACGTGGTCGATGTGCGCGTGAGTATTCAGCAGCAGTACCACCTGTAAATTATTGTCCTCCACGTACTCCCGCAGGGCCTGCTGCTCGGCGGGCGCGTAGCAGCCGGGGTCCACGATAGCGCACTGCCGGGTGGCCTCGTCAATGAGCAGGTAGGTGTTCTCGGAAAAAGCGTTGAAGGTGAAATCAGCGACAGTCATAGCAAAACAGAGGGTCTGAGCAATGCGGAAAGGTACGACGCTGGGCTTAATGAGGAATTGAAAGGGAGGCTGTTTGTCATCCTGAGCTTGCGAAGGACCTTATCACGTTGGCACCGTACCAACCGATTACGGCAAGCCGTTCTGGCGTGATAAGGTCCTTCGCAAGCTCAGGATGACAGGCGGGCCCAATTGTTCATTCCTCATTCTTAATTCCGCATTAAGCCCAGCGTCCTTACCTTGCCGGCCATGACGGACTGTGATTTTCTGGTAGTGGGCCACGGCATCGCGGGCGCTACGCTGGCTTATGTATTGCGTGAGCGGGGCCACCGGGTGCTGGTGTACGACCCCGGCCAGGAGCATTCGGCCTCCAACGTTGCGGCGGGCCTGATGAACCCCGTGGCCGGCAAGCGCTTCGCCCTCACCTGGCGGGCGGCCGAGCTGCTGCCCTTCGCGGCTGCTTTTTACCGGGAACTGGAGCAGCGCTACCAACAGTCGTTTTTCACCCAAATACCCATCTTCAAAATATTTGCCTCGGTAGAGGAGCAGAATGCTATGCTGGCCCGCAGCGCCGACAATCCGTGGGGCGATTTCGTGGCCGCCCTCGCCACCGCCGACCCCAACCTGCCCGGCGTGAATGCGCCTTTTGGCGGGGCCTGGCTGCGGCACGGCGGCCACGTAGCCGTGCGCGAACTGCTGGCCGCCATGGCCGCCGAGGGCACCCGCGACGGCTGGCTGCGCCGCGAAACGTTTGACTGGAATCAACTGGTTTTCGAGCCGGGCGGAGCCGAGTACGCCGGGCAGGTGCGGGCACGCCACGTCATCTGCTGCGAGGGAGCAGCAGCCGTGCGCAACCCCTACTTCAAGTGGCTGCCGCTCACGCCCAACCAGGGCGAGGTGCTGGATGTGGAATGCCAGGGCCTGAGCCCGGACCAGGTGCTCAACCGGGGGGCTTACGTGGTGCCGGTGGGCGCGGGGCGGTTTCGGGTGGGCGCTACCTACCGCTGGCCACCATTTGCCGACGGCCCCACGGCCGTGGGCCGCGAAGAGCTGGCCGCCCGGCTCACCGTCGTGACCGACCTGCCGTTTACCGTGACGGGGCAGCGGGCCGGGGTGCGGCCCGCCGTGCGCGACCGCCGGCCGCTGCTGGGCTCCCACCCCACCGTGCCGGCATTAAGCTTTTGCGGCGGCTACGGGTCCAAAGGCGTGATGCTGGCCCCGCGGCTGGCGGTATTGCTGGCCGATTTGCTGATTAATCAGGCGGAACTCTGGCCCGATGTCAGCTTGCAGCGTTACAAGGCTTTACAGCCGGCAGACGTACATTGAAACCGCATTGAGCATAACCTTGGGCGGGACCGTGCCGCTCCATTTGCCCGGCCGGATAACAATTCTCTGTTAACTGCTTTTATTGCAGCCCGGGCGGGCTGTCCGGCACTGCCCAGCTCATCGGCACAGGACGCAAATTTTTTAGCGTTTCGGCGGATTAATTTTTGTTTTTGCTCGTTGGTTCCCATTATGACCATTCCACTATCCACTACTGCGAAGCGTACGCTGGGGGTCCTGGCGCTGCTCCTGCCGATGCTTTGCCCGCCCACGGCCCGCGCCCAGACGGCGCAGGAGCCCTTTGGCCGGGTGCGCGTTCAGTACAAGAATTTCCGCTGGCAGCAGCTTAGCACCCAGAATTTCAACGTGATGTACTACGACGGTGGCCAGGGCAGCGCCCGTCGCGCCGCCGAGTACGCCGAGAAGGAGCTACAGCGCATCACGGCGCTCATCGGCTACTACCCCTACTCAAAATCGACGCTGCTATTCTATAACTCGGTAGGCGACCTGCGCCAGAGCAACATCGGCCTTACCGCCACGCAGCAGCAGATAAACGGCGGCGAAACCCCGCTGGCCCGCATGAGTAAGGTTCAGATTGCTTTCACCGGCGAGGAAACCGAATTCAAGCGCCAGCTCAGCACCCAGATTACCGAGGTGCTGCTCAATGACATGATGTACGGCGGCTCGCTCAAGGAAGTGCTCCAAAGCAGCTACCTCTTGCAGCTGCCCGACTGGTTTATCGGCGGGGCCTCGGCCTACGCCGCCGAAGGCTGGAGCGTGGACATGGACGGCTACATGCGCGACATGACCAAGCAGTACCCCACCGGCAACCGCACGGCCCCGTTCTTTCTGCGCAATTCCAGGCTCGCCGGCCAGAGCATCTGGAACTACGTGGCCGAGCGCTACGGCTACACTACCATCCAGAACATATTGAACCTGACGCGCATTACGCGCGACGTGGAAGTGGGCATCAGCTCGTCGCTGAACGTGCCGTTCAAGGTCTTTCTGAAAGACTGGCTGACGTACTACCGCGAGCTCAACGGCCAGCCCGTGGCTACGCTGGTCGAGCCCGACAAGAAATTCCGCCAGAGCGGGCGTAACCGCCACGCCGATGTTTTCTCGCAGCCCATCGTGAGCCCCAACGGCCAGCAAATAGCTTACGCTCAGAACGAAGGCGGCCGCTACCGCGTGATGGTGGTGGACCGCGACGGCCGCCACCGCCGCACCCTGAGCCGCGGCGGCTACCATACCCCCGACCAGCAGGTGGAAACCCGCCTGCCCGTGCTGGCCTGGCGCGGCAACTCCCAGGTAGCGGTGGCCGAAATGAGCCGCGGCGAAATGGCCCTGCACCTGCGCGACGCCGACGGCCGTGGCCTGGTGCGCCGGGTGCGCGAAGCCATCCGGTTCTCGCGGCCGGCTTCGCTATTCGCGGCTTATGACCAGATACTCAGCATGAGCTATTCGCCCGATGGCAAAGCGCTGGCATTTAGCGCCGTGCGCAATGGGCAGAATGACATTTACTTACTGCGGGCCGGCAGTCGCAAGGTAGAGCAGCTCACCGACGACCTGTTCGACGACGTGCAGCCGGTGTTCCTGCCCGGTGGGCAGGGGCTGGTGTTCAGCTCCAACCGCTACCTCGATTCGCTGGGCCGTGCTAGGCCCGCCACGTTCCAGAACGTGGTGAATAACTACGACTTGTTTCAGTACCACCTCGATGGCCGCCCGATACCGGTAGAAACGTTGGTGAGTACGATTTCGAACGAAACCCGGCCCCGCGCCATTTCCGACGATGAAATTCTGTACCTCGGCGAGGAAAGCGGCGTGCGTGCCTTGTATCGGTATTCGCTGAAAACCAGGCAGCACGCGCTACTAACCAACTGGCTGCCGAACACGCAGGACTTTGATTACAGCCCCCTGACCTCGGCCTTCGTGTTCGTGGCCCCCGCTCAGGCCCGTGACATTCTGTACGTGTACCCCGAATACCCGCTGCCGGCCACGCTGCCCCTCACCAAAACCGCCCGCCAGCAAACGCTGGAAGAACGGTCGGCCGCACCACGTCCTGCCACTCCCAAACCAGCCGCGCCGGCCGCCGCACAAGCGGCCACTCCCGTAACGCAACCAGCCGATACTGCTGATACGCAGCCGGCCACGCGCCGCGAGCGCCGCAAAGCCAACGACGCGGTGAACACCAGCGACTACCAATTTGAGGAAGACGAGCCCGTGCAGGCCGCCTCGGCCAAGCGGCGTCGCCTCACGCCCACCGCTGCTTCCACGGCTGCCGCCGCCGCCGCCAAGGCGCAGGCCGAAGCCCCGGCCCTTACCGGCCCTTTCCGCTACGACACGCGCTTCATGGCCGATAACGTATCGACTTCGCTTTACATGGACCCGCTGTTGGGCCTTGGCCTCCAGTTTAAGGCGGCACTGACCGATGTGCTGGAAAATCAGCGCATCGACGCCAGCCTGTTTGGCCTGTTCGACCTGCGTACCAGCAACATTCGCGCCTCCTACACCAACCTGACCAAGCGCTATGACTGGAGCATTGCCTACCAGAAACAAGCCTATTTCTTCGACATCGACGATGGCTACCGCTACCGCTACGGCCGCCACGAAGTAGCGCCCACCATTGCCTACCCGCTCACTCATAACCTGAGCGTGCGCGGCGGCCCCCGCTTCGTGAGCATCTCGCGCACCCGGCTGGGCGACGTATCGACGGAAACCGACCAGAGCTACAATTACCTGGGCTACAATGGCGAACTGGTGTTCGATAACAGCATCAACACCGGTGTGAACATGGTGAGCGGCACCCGCCTGAAGGCCAGCGTATTGAATCTGACCAACCTGACCAGCCAGAGCATGAGCTTCGGCAAGTTCGTTATCGACCTGCGCCACTACCAGAAAATCAGCCGCTCCATTGTGTGGGCCAACCGCGCCAGCTACGGGCAGTTTTTCGGTCCCCGGCCGCAGGTGTTCCGCATCGGCGGCATGGACGACTGGCTGAATGCAGGCTATACCGATACCCGCTTCCTGACCGGCTACACCGCTCCCGACCAGGTATTTAATCAGGAGTTCGTGACCAACCTGCGCGGTTTTGATTACAGCGCCCGCAGCGGCCCGCGCTACGTGCTGTTCAATAGCGAGCTGCGCATTCCCATCGTGCAGTATTTCGCGCATCGGCCCATCTATTCGGGCTTCTTCCGCAACCTGCAATTGGTGGGCTTTGCCGATGCCGGCACGGCTTATTCGGGCACCAACCCGTTCGGTACCGACAACTCGGCCAATACCAAAATCACGCAGTTCAACCAGTATTTTGGGGCCACGGTCACCAACTTCAGCAACCCGCTGCTGGTGGGCTACGGCGTGGGTGCCCGCACCACACTGCTGGGCTTCTATGGCAAAGTGGACGTGGCCTGGGGCCAGGAAGACTACGTGACCCACGGCCCGAAATTCTATTTCACGCTGGGCTACGACTTCTAAAGAAACAAGTAACAGAGCGTCATGCTGAACGCAGTCGAAGCATCTCTACCGCAATAGAAAATCCTGTCGATTGGATTACTGCTGCGGTAGAGATGCTTCGGCTGCGTTCAGTATGACGCTCTTTTTTCGTGACCATCCCAGTCCGTTCCGGGCGTATCTTTGCGGCCCGAAACCGACCCCGTGCCTGTGCTGCTCCGCGAAATTTCCACCTTGTTAGCCAAAGACTTCCGCCTGGAATGGCGGCAGCGGGCGGCACTGGGCGGGCTGCTGCTGTACGTGGGCAGCACGGTATTCGTGTGTTTTCTGAGCTTCAGCCTGCGCGGCGGCACGCCCCCGCCCCCGGCCTGGAACGCGCTGCTGTGGGTCATTCTGCTCTTCGCCGCCATCAATGCCGTGGCCAAGGGATTTATGCAGGAAAGCCCTGGCCAGCGCCTCTATTACTACACGCTGGTCCGGCCGCAGGCCGTCATCCTGGCTAAAATCCTTTACAATACGCTGCTGCTCACGGCGGTGGCCTTGCTGGGCTTGTTTCTCTATACCGTGTTTCTCGGCAACCCGATTCAGGATGCGCCGCTGTTTGTGGCCAACCTGTTGCTCGGGGCGGTCGGCTTTGCCACCACGCTCACGCTGGTGTCGGGCATCGCGGCCAAAGCCGGCGGCAACGGGGCCACGCTCATGGCCATCCTCGGCTTCCCGCTGATGGTGCCCATGCTGCTGCTGCTCATCAAGGTGAGCAAGAACGCGCTGGACGGGCTGGACCGCAGCGTGAGCCAGCAGTCGCTGCTCACGCTTCTGGCGTTGAACATGTTGGTCGGGGCCGTGTCTTATTTGTTGTTTCCTTTTTTGTGGAGGGGCTAACAGCCAGTTGATTGATTAGCAATGAATAAAATTGTTTTAATAGGTATCATCGCCTCCGTTGCTAGCGTACTAGTGACTATCGGGGCCGTGTGGGGCGGGCAAAAGCTGATTGAGCAGCGCACCGCCGGCCGCGGCTGGAAGGCCCTGACCGTGCTGCTGTTGCTGGCGGCGTCGGCGGCGGGCATTCTCATTGACGTGCCGCGCCTGCCCATTGTGAACGAGAGCATCCGCAATCTGTTCTTCCATGTGCCCATGTGGTTTGCCATGATTATGACGCTGCTGGTGTCAGTATGGTATTCCATTCTGTACCTGCGCAATCCGTCGGCCCGGCTCGATATTCTCAGCCACGAGGCGGCCAAGTCGGGCATTGTGCTGGGGCTGCTGGGCCTGGCCACGGGCAGCCTGTGGGCCAAATACACCTGGGGCGCGTGGTGGACGCCCGACCCGCGCCTGAACGCCGCCGCCGTGGCCATGCTCATCTACGGGGCCTATCTGGTGCTGCGCGGCTCGTTCCGCGATGAGCAGCAGCGGGCCCGCGTGTCGGCCATCTACAACATCTTCGCGTTTGCGGCGGCCATTCCGCTGCTGTTTATCCTGCCCCGCATTTCGGGAAACAGCCTGCACCCCGGCCAGACCGGCAACCCCGGCTTCAATAAGTACGACCTCGACAGCACCATGCGGATGGTGTTTTACCCCGCCGTCATCGGCTGGATTCTCTTTGCTTTCTGGATGACTCAGGTGAGCAGCCGGCTGGCCTTTTTGCAATTGAAACTCGATGAAAAATAACCTCCTGGCCCGCTTGTTTGGCGCATTCGGCCTGCTGCAACTCCTGTTGTTCACCGCTACCACGGCCCTGGCCCAGGCCCCCGGCACCGGGGAGGCCCCCGAAATGGCCGACGCGCTGCGCGCCAACGGCAAAATCTACGTGGTGGTAGCCGCCGTGGTCATCATCGTGGCCGGCCTGCTGTTCTACCTCATCTCGCTCGACCGCAAGGTGAGCAAGCTGGAGAAAGAAATAAAGTAGCCTGAAACGGTGCCCCCGCGGCACCCGAACGTTGTTACTGCTGTTAACTATATCCTTATGAAAAAGTCGCACCTCTTCGTTCTGGCCATCATTGCGGTGGCCGCTGCCATCATTCTCAGCACCACCGCCGACGCTAGCGTGTACGTGGGCTTCGGGGAGGCCCGCGCCCGCGCCGCCGAGGGCAACACCACCAAAGTGCACGTAGTGGGCAAGCTGCCCCGCGATGCGCAGAAACATCCCTTGGGCCTGGAATACGACCCGCTGACGGACCCGAACTATTTCGCGTTCACGCTGGTGGACACCACCCACCTGGCCCAGCGCGTGGTGTACAACAACCCCAAGCCCCAGGATTTTGACGCCTCCGAACAGGTGGTTATCACCGGCTGCATGAAGGGCGACGTGTTCATGGCCGATAAAATTCTGCTGAAGTGCCCCAGCAAGTACGTGAAGAAGGATTTGAAGGGTGCTACGGCTTCGGTGAATTAGGCATTGGTAGCTACTGACCAAAAACCAGGCGGTGGGGG
>JAQBNT010000015.1 GCA_028288445.1 Hymenobacter sp.
GGTCGGTGGCCAGGTCGAAGAAGTACTTCTTGTCGGGGTCGCCGCGCAGGATGTTCATGGCCGCGCGCATGCCCGAGCTGGTGCGCTTCACCAGGGCGTATTCGTCTTTGAGCAGGTTGACTTTGAACTTGCTGTTGTCAATCTGGCGCAGGGCGGCTTTCAGAATCTGGCGCATCACCAGGCTCACGTTGGCCGTGGTGGTAGCCATGGGCTGGAGGCGGCGGTTGTAGTCTTCGAGCTGGGCGGCGCGGCTGGCGTAGCTGTCGGCGCTGTCCTTCTCGCCCTGGCGCTGGGCCGAGGCGGCCAGGGCCAGGTACTCCTTCATTTGGGCGGTATTGGCGGATATTTTGCGCTTCACCAGCTCGTTGGCTCCTTCAATGTGGCCTACTTCGGCGTCCATATTCCGGGCCTCTTTCTCGGTGTTCGAGATGTAGTCTTCCATGATGCCGATGGGGTCGGTGTTCACAAATATGCTGGCGACCGTGCGGAAAATGCGCTGGCCCAGGTACCATATTCCGGTTTGAATCCGCTTATTCGTCGCTAGCAGAATCAGGACAAATAACACGCCCAGGCCGATGCCCAGCTTCACGGTGTTGAACACCATGTCAACCAGAAAGGGCAGAATCTTGCCCCAGTAGTACACGCCCAGGCCGGCCAGGCCGGCCACGAAAACCCAGGCGGCGGCTTTCTCCGGTTTTTGCCAGGACGGCAGGCCGTCGGCGGGCGAGGGCGGACCTAATAACGGAGTATTCATTGCGCAGAAAAGTGAAGGGTGAAAATCGAAAGAGCTTACTTCGTCGCGTTCAAAAACGTTTCGGCAGCCTTATGGTGGGTTTGCAGGTCGGCCATCGCGGCCGCATTGGCCAGCTCGTAGGAGGCCAGGGCGGTTTGGGTTTTCCGGCGCTCTTCGCCCAGTTGCTGCTGGGTTTGCTGGAGTTGCTGCTGCTTGGCCTGCACCTGACGGGTGAGCTCGGCGAGGTCGTCGACCAGCTTTTTTTCCTGGTTCATGAGCAGGGCCACCGGGCCCGGCGCAGCCCCTGGAGCCGCGCCTTCGCCCATTTTCTCGCGGTGGCGGGTCAGGACTTTTGCGCGGTCATCGGCCAGGGTTTGCTCAAACTGGGTGGCCGAGGCCAGCAGCGCCGGCACGGTGCCGCCGTTCACGGCGGTGAAGGCGTTAAAGGCCGTTTGGTAGAGCATGGGGCCGCTCAGGCCGGCGGCGGCCATGCTCTTTACCATCTTCATGTAGGCCGCGAAGTCCTTGCCATCGCCGGCCAGCAGGCCCGCGATGTGGTCGAGGTGGCGCTGCTCGGCCTGGCCGGGAGCCGGGGCGGTAGTGGGCATGTTGTTCGGAACGATGGGCGCGGCGGCTGGCTGGGCGGCGGCCCCGTACTGCGCGGTGGGCGGGGTGGTGGGAGCGGCCGCGCCTTCCTCGGGCTCAATGAAAAAGTCCTTGGCCGCGTTGGCGAGCTTATCGAAAATTGCCATAGCTAAACGGAAAAAGGGAGTGGGGGAAAGGGACGGCAGGTAGGCAAAGGCTGCCAGGACGTCGTAAAAACCGCTGCCAGCCGTTCAAAGGTAAAGATTTTAGCCAATCAACCGGCCCCAACCACTGCGCAGCAGAAAGCCCCGGCCAACCGGGCCGCTCCACGCGACACCGGCCCGCCGGGGCCATTCTTGTAGCAAGTTTTTTTTAGTTGGAAGCTTGGCTGGCTAACCATGCCTCGCGCAGGGTCTTCTGGGCGGGCGCAAGCACCATCTTCTCCACCGATTCCACGGGTTTCACCTGTACGTTGGGGTCTTCGGCGAGGATGAGCTGGGTGGTGCGCTCCACACCGCCCCGGGTTTTCACCTTCACGAATACCACGTCGCTGGGCGAGTGCTTGTGCAGCACGCCGTCGAGGTCGCCGGAACTCTTGATGGTCTGGCCGTCAAGAATCTCAATCTGGTCGCCCCGGTCAATGCCGGCCTTGTACAGGCCCGAGCCAATTTGGGTGTTGTAAGCCACCAGGCAGCGGCCTTCTTCGTCAAACTCAACCTGGCTGGGCAGGGCCGCACCCAGGGCGCGGGTCGGAATCACGGCCAGGCCAGCCACCAGCAGGTTTTCGCTGAAGCGCGGCTGCTCGCGGCCGTACACGTACTGCCGGAAGAAACGGCTGGCAAATACGGTGTCCTTGCTCACCTCGCCCAGCACGCGCTGCAAATCGCGGGTGGTGTAGGGGTTGGTGGGGGCGTAGCCCGCCTGCTTCTTACCGTACTGCTGCCACATGGCCTGCATGAACTTGTCGAGCGAGGAGCGGTGGTGCTGGCGCAGTTGCAAATCGAGCACCAGGGCGATGCCCGCGCCCTGGTCGTAGTACGACAAATTGGTGTTTACCAGGTTCATCGGTGCACCGGTGCCGGCCCCGTCGGTGTAGGCAGCCTGGCGGCTCATGTCGATGGCCGAGGCGTAGCGAGCGCCGGGGCTGTTCTGGCGCAGGTTCACCCAGCGGCTGATGTCGTCGTAAAACTCTTCGTCTTCAATCAGCTTGGCTCGGCGCAGGGCCAGGCGGCCGTAGTACTGCGTGAAGCCTTCGGCAAACCAGAGGTTGTCGCTCATGTTCACGCGCTGAAAATCGAACGGCTCCAGGTCTTTCGGGCGCAGGCGCTCCACGTTCCAGGCGTGGAAGAATTCGTGGGCCACGGTGCCCAGGTTCTTGGTCGCGTCCTCGTCCTTCAGCGTGCGGGGGCTGGTCACGGAAGTGGAGTTGCGGTGCTCCATGCCGTCGCCCTTGGCCTGGCTCAGGTAGTCGGCCACGAAGGTGTAGCGGGCAAAGTCGAAAGTGGGCAGCTCGCCGAAAATGGCCTTTTCCTCCTTCACCACCTTCTGGATTTTCTTGGCGTAGGCATCAATCTCCGATGTCGGACCCAGGTACAGCGTGGCCAGCTCAATGGTCTGGTCGCCTTCCTGCCACGACATTACCTGCTGCGCACCCAGCGACACCGGGCTGTCCATCATGTACTGCATGTTGGGAGCCGTGAACACCGCCTTGTCAGAACCCTGGCGCAACTGCGAGGCCACTTTCCAGGTAGCAGGCAGGTCAAACTTGATTTCGGTGGCCCGGCCCTCCAGCCCGGTGGCGTAGCACAGGGCCGCCGGCAGGTTGAGGTGGGCGTGCTGCTGGTCGATGCCCACGTTGGTGCCGTCCGTCTGGTCGCCGTACAGCGTGTAGCTGAAAATTACGGTGCCGTCAGCGGCAGGCATCACGTCCCAGCCATAGGGGTCGGGGCGGTTGAGGACCAGGGGGTGGTTGGACCCGTCGGTAGCCACCACGTAGTACACGTTTTTGGCAAAATCATGGATGGCGTAGCGGCCGGGCGAGCTGCGTGCCATGCGCACATGCAGCGGCCCGCCGCTAGGCAGCCCCGCAAACGTGGCCGTCACCTTGGCCTCGTGGTGCACCGCGTTGGGAAACGCCATGGTGTAGCGCACGGCCGGACCCGTATCGGCCTTGGCCGGGGCTGGCGCAGGGGCCGGAACTGCTACCGGAGCCGGAGCTACGGGCGCGGCACTTACTGGGGCTGGCTTGGGAGCCGCCGGCTTAGGCGCTGCGGGTTTGGCGGGTAGCGGTTTAACAAGGGCGGCTTTGGCCGGCACTGGCTTGGCCACGGCGGGCTTCACCGCCGCAGGTGCGGTCTTGGCTGGCAAAGGCTTGCCCGGAGCAGGTTTCACCTGCGCCTGCGCCTGGAAAGCGCACAGTCCCAAAGAAAATAGAATAGCAGTTGTGACGGTGTGTTTCATGGGCAGAAATAATAAGGAAACAAGTAATGCAATAGAAAGTCGTGAACGATGTGGAATACAAAGTTGCAGAAAATTTACAATAAAATAAGGGTAATAGCTGAGAAAAAGGGTCTTGATAATGATAAAATCATGTTTCAACTTGGGGAAACAGTGTTAGTAAATATCAGGGTTGGGCCACAGCCGGGTTTTCCGTAAAAATCAGAGCTTCCATGGCTCCGCCAAAAAAAAGCTGCGCGGGGCCGGCCGCCAGCCCCAGCCGGCCCAGGTCCGCGCGCAGGTCGGGCATCTCACGAGCGCGCAGCCCGGTAATGAGGCGAAAGAACAGGTACATCAACTGGAGCAGCCAGCGCCGCCAGCCACGCCGCGCCGGCCGGAAGTCAGCCACCAGCCACGGTGCCCCGGGGCGTTGGGCGGTGCGCAGCTGCGCCAGCGCCGCCCCGAGGTCGGCCGAGGGAATGCAGTCCAGCACGAAGAAGGTGATGATGGCCCCGAACCGTTCGGCCGGTTGCAGGGCCGCCTGGGTGCCGTGCCGGAACTCAACCTGTCCCACCGCCTGCGGAAACTCGCGCGCCAGCCGGGCGCGGGCGCGGGCCAGCATTTTGGGCGATGCCTCCAGGTACAGCACCGTGGCCGCCGGCAACCGCCGCAGTACTTCGCCCAGCACCCATCCCGTGCCCCCGCCCAGAATGAGGACGTGCGGCGCATCAGTCGGCAGGCCACGTAGTGCTGCCAACTGGGCCGCCTGCTGCGACGACCCAAACACCAGCCCCGCCAACGCATCATAAAACCACGCTGCTTGGTCGAAGCCAACGAGTTTTTCGGGGGCGGCGGGGGTAGAAATAGGGGCTGTTAGGGGTGAAGTCATCCGAAAATAACGATTGCGGGAAAAAAAATTAGGCCGGCAAGTAACTGAAAAACAATTGCCGGTGCCGTTCAGTATCCCCACTCAACTGAAAAAAACGGCCCATGTGTTGCGTGGCGATAAATCAGCGCTGGATCTTTGCAGCATCAAAAGGCCGCCACCCTTCCAGGATGAGCGGCTTTTTAGCCCAGCTTGCGCTTGTGGCGAAATTGGTAGACGCGCTGTCTTCAGGCGGCAGTTCCGCAAGGTGTGGGAGTTCGAGTCTCCCCGAGCGCACGTTTTAAAAAGCCAGCCCCACCGGGCTGGCTTTTTTTATTTTCCGTACTGAAAGCAGTTGCCGGCTTTTCCATTTCCCGGCATTTTTGCCCGCTATGAATCGGTTTACCTCCCGCTTGCTGGCCTTGGCTGGCCTGCTCACCGTTGAAGTGCTGTTTGGGCTGGTGCTGTTCATCGTGGCCTTCGCGGTGTTCTTTTACCTGGCGCGGGTCGTGTTCGTGCATCACTCGGTGGCGCTCGACAACTGGGCCTCGGGCATTGTAGATGGCTGGCGGCTGGCGCATCCGGGCCTGACCGGGCCGGTGCGGGTGGTCACGTTTTTCGCGGCGCTGCCGTTTCTGCTGCCCGCCAGCGTCATCGCGCCGCTGCTCATACGGCGGGCCGGCCACCCGCGTGGGGCCTGGGAGATGCTGCTGGCCATGGCTGGTAGTGTCCTACTCAACCAGTTACTTAAGCTATACTTCAACCGCCCACGGCCCGCCGATGCTCTGCTGCAAACATTTGGTCTGAGCTTTCCCAGCGGCCACGCCATGCTGGGCTTCACGTTTTACGGATGCCTGGCGTGGCTGCTGGCGCGGCATTTCAAACGGCCCGTTTGGGTCGCGCCATTGCTGCTGTGGGCAGGGCTGATTGGCCTCACGCGGGTGTATCTGCACGCGCACTACGCCACCGACGTGCTCGCCGGCTTCGCGGGCGGCGCGGCGTGGCTGGTGGCTTTCCGGGTCGGCCTGAAGCTGTTCTGGCGCGAAGAAGAGGCTGTAATGGCGGAAGAAAGCGCGTCTTCATGACGCACTTCCTTTCTGCTTAATAAGGCTGGCAAGCGTTATTAAGCCAGCTGCACCCGCACCCGCAGGGCCAGCAGGCCCTTCACGCCCTGCAATTCTTCCAACTCCAGCTCTTCCACCCCCGCCTCCAGCAGGCCCCGGTCCTGGAGATAGTCGATGTACTCATAGTATTCCACGGCTTCCCGGGTTTGGGCATACACCAGGGCCAGAGTGCCAGGCTGCGTCAGGCGTTCGCCCGTGCCCAGCACGGTGGCTTTGTCAATCCGCTTCTTGATTATTTCGTAGCGAATGTTGTAGGCCCCGTCCACATCGAACTGCCGCTCATCCTGCCGGAACCGGATGCTCAGCGGCTGGCCGTGGATGAGGATAAGCTGCGTCGTATCCAGCGGCACGGGTAGGGTGGCCTTCAGCGCATGGGTGCGGCGCGTGATTTCCACCATCGTCAGCAGCTGCCAGAGGCGCAGGTTTTTCAGGAAAACCAAGTCAAACGGCTTGTCCTGTACCAGCGTGCTGCCCACGTAGATGTTGAATTCCACGCCGTCGGTTTTGTAGCGCTGGAAATAGTGCGGGAACATGGATTGCGCCTTTTCTTCCTCCTCATCGAGGTAGTCGCTTACGGCATCGTTGAGCGTGGTTACGCTGATTTCAAAGTCCTGGCGGCGCTTGTAGAGAATGCCCAGCTTAGGGTCGATATTATTCCAGTAGCTGGTGATGACGGGGCGCAACTCGGGCGTGTGCGTGGCCAGATACTCAAACAGCGGTTCCACCTCGCGCTTCAGCGAGTCGTAAATATTAGCCTCGTCGCCGGAGAGCAAGCCATCGCGCAGCCGCTTCAGGTTCTTGGTGACGTAGAATTTCAGCTCATCGAGAATGGGCAGCTGCTGGCATTCGGAAGCCTTTTTCAGGACCTTATTGGCTAGGGTAAGGTGCTCAATAAGGTCGCCCTGAATGGCCTCATTACGCACCGTGCTGCTGCCCCGGATGTCGCAGGAGCCGTGCAGCGGGTACACGTCCTCAAACACAATGGCCTCCATTTCGGCCGTGCGGTTGCCGGCGTCGAGCTGCGTCAGTAGGTTGCGGGCCGCATCGGCAAAGCGCCACTCCATGGTGGGGTGAATGGCCGTGAACTTCTCCTGAATCACGGCCTGAATGCGGGATTGCAGGTCTTCAGCGTTGCGCTTCACGGCCACCGCGAAGAGGGGCACAAACTGCGCCACCTTGTCCATGTCGAACTCGTCGAGGCCGTTTACATCGGGCGTGCCCAACTCCAGCAGGCCCACCGTGTCGTTGCCGTAGGGCAGCAGGGCCAGAATAGCCGACTTGATGCCCAGCGTAATAATCTGATGGCGCAGGTCGTGCGGAATGTCGGCTGTGGCTACATCTTTGAGCACCAGCGGCTCCCGCTCCCGCAGCAGGCGCTCGTAAATCTGCCGGAAGCTGCCGTCGGCCGACTGGTGCTGTACCTGCTTGGTGAGAAAACTGTGGTTGATTTTGCGCCCAAAATCCACGAAAGCCCGCTTTTTTTCATCGTAGGCCGCGATGCCCAGCTGCAAAGCCGGCTGCGCAAACAGCACCCGCAGCTTCTCCTGAATCTGCTCGAAGCGGGCCGGGGTTTGCAGCACGTCGCGCTCCAGCAGGTCGTACTTCAGCTCCGACAGGATTTCCTGGTCGGTAATATCCACCAGTTGCAACAGGTTGAAACCCTCCAGTTCGAAATGCTCGGGCGGCAGCAACTCCTGCCAAAACTCCGGCCGGTGGCGGTTATGAATCAGGAATTCAATCTGTTCGGGCGTGAGTGCGGGTAACTCGCCCACCACTTTCACCATCACAAAATCGGAATTGAAATCGACCCCATAGTGCCGGTACAGCCCGATTTTATAGTCGGGCACGGTAAATACGATGGTGCCAAGGCTCGGCATTTCGGCCCCGTACAGGCGGTGCAGTATCAGGTGGTAGGCCATCAGGCCCATCTGCCGCTCCATGGCCGCCATGTCGATGTTGAGCGGCTGCTTCACGGTGCGGTCCTTGTTCAGCATTATCTCCTCGAACAGGCGCGTGGAGTAGAAGCTGCGCCGCTGGAACGGCGCGACCACGCCGCTGATGTCAGTAGCGAAGGAGGCCGGCGGGAACACGGCCAGCATCAGCGTTTCCACCAAGTCGCAGTTGCATTCCAGCACTGAGTAGTCGGTGAGCAGGCCCCGGCTCCAGCCCGCCTCGGCCACCTGCTCGCCAATGGCCTTGGCCAGCAGGGCCACGCCGGCATTGCTGGCGCTTTCGCGGGCGTGCCAGTAGGCAATCAGCGGCTCCAGGCTGAGCGTGGACCGAAACGGGAATACCGAATGAGGAGCGGGCGGGCGCGGTGCAGCGGGCACCGCCGGAGCCACCGTAAGAGTAGGTTCAGCAGCCATATGGACGAAAACAGGAATGCCCGGCCAAACGTTGCAGCGCGGCCTTAGATATACGTACACAAGTGGCCTTCTGGCTACTTGGTAATGGTGAAGACGGGATTCGGCTTAAGGTTAGCAGTCAGCGCCGTGGCGTCGCTGGCCGTGCTGTCCTTGCGCGTGGTGATGCCCTTTTGCGTGTTGGTGTAGCACGTGCAGCAGCCGTTGCCATCCAGATTTCCCCTCAACGTTACCTTATCGATGACCAGTGCGAAGGCCGGGCGCTTCTTACGCGGGGTTGGGGAGGCCGGGAAGTAGCGCACGTAATACTGGTATTGGTCGAGCTTAGCCGTGCTCACCTGGGCAAATGGCGTACTGTTGTTGATAACAATGGTATCGTAGGCCTGGGTCACCGAGCGAACTAGGGTTACGGTTTCGGGCTTGGTGCCCGGGTTGGTGCCACTGGCCGGAACAATTACCAACGGGTAGCGCTGAAGCACAATGGTATCGAGGTCAGTTCGAATGGGAAAATCTGTTTGCGAAAAAGCCAGCTTGATGGCATCCGCCTGGGCTTCGCCCGGGCAGTCGCATACATTGTTGGCGCAGCAGCCAGGCAGCAGCCCGAGGCCCAGAAGCAGAATGGCAGAAAACCGGAAGGGCAGGAGGTGGGTCATGGCAAGCCCAAAGATAAGGCCCGTAGCGCCCATCTGCCCGAAACCGGGAGGCGGGGCGCTACGGGCCATCTGTGTTGATTTCAGAAGAAAACCGTGCGTTAGTTCGGGCTTAGCGGCTGCCCGTCACCACCGACGAAGACGGCAGGGTCGGGTTTTCCACGGTGCCACCGGCCATCAGTAGGGGGCGCAGGCGGGTGGTGGCGGTGTCGAGCTGGGGCCGAATCTGAGCCATGGCGCTGCGCAGGGCAATTACGTCGGCCAGGCGGGGTGCGGCCGTCTGCGAGTAGCCGTGGTACATGGCCACCTTCACTTCTGAGGTACCCGTGCCGAGGTAGGAACCGAGCAGGTTGCCAGCCGCGTCGCTCACCTGCACTTCAGCTTGCAGCGTGGTCTTATACCATTCCAGCGGCACGCCCACCACGGCGGGAATCATGAACGTGAGCACCTGCAAGCCCTGCACGGCGCGGCCGGTGCGCAGGGTCCGTACCTTCTTCACTATCAGCTTGGCGTAGCCGTACGTGGCCGAGTCGGTGGGCTCCGTCAAATTTACCCGGCACTCCTGCTGAAACAATTTCAGCGGGTCTTCGGGCAGGGCTCCGTCGTTCATTGCTAGGGGGCCTTGGTCGGCCAGAATTTCCAGCGGGGGCAGGCGTTTGGAGATGGCCGCCGACGGCGTGCCTTTCATCATAGTCTTAACCGATACGCAAGCCGGAGCCAGCAGTAGCATCGGCGAAAGGGCCAGTAATGCGAGGGGACGGACGATTTTCATAGGCGGAAGGTAGAAA
>JAQBNT010000024.1 GCA_028288445.1 Hymenobacter sp.
GACTAAGTGCGGCGTGGGCGGCAGCGCGAAGGACGGCGAAGTGGTGGTGCAGGGCGACTTCCGTGATAAGGTACTGGAAGTGCTGCTGAAGGAAGGCTACAAGGCCAAAAAGGCCGGCGGCTAATTCCGGCTGCGCGATGGCATTGCCCGTATCCCGCTCATTGTTGCCTTTTCCACGCCTATGCTGTTTACCTCCTTTTTATTAGTCCTGCCCGAAGCGGCCCGCGACGTGACTTCCTTGCACGGCCGGGCCGAAAGCACGGTCATCGACGCGGTGCTGTGGCTGAAGCTAGGCGTGGAAATGGTGGGCGCGGTTATCATCGCGCTGGGCATTCTCAGTGCGGGTTGGCTGCTGCTGAAAGCCTTGAGCAAGGGCGAAACGGCAGATTTTACGGCAATTCGGCTGACGTTGGCCCGCTACCTGGCGCTGGCGCTGGAATTTCAGCTTGGGGCGGATATATTGTCCACGGCCATTTCGCCTACCTGGGAGCAGCTGGGCAAGCTGGGGGCCATTGCCATTATTCGTACCGCCCTGAACTACTTTCTCTCCCGCGAAATGCGCGACGAGCGCCACCAGACCAGTGCCGAAAAGCCCGTAGTGGAGCGCGCCGACTAGCTCCGCAAGCGGATAAGGGCCCGTTCCACATCCTCCGGCGTATCAATCCCGAAGGCATCCAGCTCCGTTTCCGCGCAGCGAATCTGGAAGCCGGCCTCCAGCCAGCGCAATTGCTCCAGGCTTTCGGCCGCTTCGAGGGGCGACACGGGCAGGCGCGTGAGCTGTGCCAGCACCTGCGGCTGGTAGGCGTACAGGCCCAGGTGGCGCAGGTAGCGGTGGTGGGCCAGCCACTCGGCGGGCTCGCGGCCGCGCTGGTAGGGGAGGGGGTGGCGGCTGAAATACAGCGCGTGGCCCTGCTGGCTGAGCACCACTTTGGGCAGGTGCGGGCTGAATAATTCTTCCTCCGAAACCACCGGCTTCACCAGCGTGGCAATGGCGGGCGCGGTGGCGGGGTCGGCGAATAAATCGGCCAGGGCGTTGATTTGGGCGGGGTGAATGAAAGGCTCATCGCCCTGGATATTGACGATGCAATGCACGTCGGCTGGGCTGCCGAGCTGCTGGAAGGCCTCCCAGAGGCGGTCGGTGCCGCTGGGGTGGTCGGGACGGGTGAGCACAGCCTCGCCGCCGAAATCCTGGACGTGGCGCAGGATGCGCTCGTCGTCCGTGGCTACTACCACGCGGGCCAGGTTGGCCTGCCGGGCCTGCATCACCACACGCTGAATCATGCTCTGGCCGCCCAAGTCGACGAGTGGCTTGCCGGGCAGGCGGGTGGAAGCGAAGCGGGCGGGAATCAGGCCAAGAACCATAGCAGCGGGCAGGAAGTAAATAACCGATGGCGGAAAAAGCCCATCATCAGGCCCCAAATAACGGAACTGGACCGTGTTGAAACCGGGCGGGCTCAATTTCCCGGCGGTTATTGCGTTATTTTGCCTCCGCGGGCTGCCTGGCCGGCGCTCCCGGGCGGGGGCAAAGTGAATTTTGGAAGGCTTATTTATATGACTGTAATTCTTTCGTTGCTGACGCTGCTGGCACTGGGCGGCCCCGGTCCGGGCAAACCCGGCCACGCCAAAAGTGCCCCCACCGACTCCATTGGCCAGGAAATGCGCGGCGGCCAGCGCTTCGTGAAGCACCGCGTGGCGGCCGGCGAAACCCTCACCGCCCTCACCCGCCGCTACCACGTCACCCTGGCCGAGCTCAACGCGGCCAACCCGCAGATTAAAAATGGCCTCGGCGTGGGCCAGATTGTGTACGTGCCCCGCCCCGCCGCCGGCCGCGCCCCGGCCGCTGCTGCCGCACCCGACAAAGCCGCCGCGCCTGCAACCGTGCCCGCCCGCTACACCGTGGCCAAAGGCGAAACGCTGTTCGGCATCGCCCGCAAGTTTCAGCTCACGCCCGATGAGCTGATTCGGCTCAACAAGCTGCCGGCCGGCGGCACCGTGCGCGTGGGCCAGCAGCTCATCCTCTCCGGCGCGGCCGAAGCGCCGGCTGCCGTGGCCGCCGCCCCCAAAGCCGCGCCCGTGCGCCCGGTGGAAGTGGAAGCGGTGCCCGCCACGCCCGCCAAAGCCCCGGCTCCCGACAAGCCCGCCCAGGTAGCCACCGTCACGCCCGAGCGCGAGGACGACAAGGAAGACCGCACCCCCAGCCGCGCCAGCGAAGTGCTGGCCCGCGTGGTGGAGTCCGGCCTCGGCGCGCCCATCGAAAAGAGCATCACCGACAAGTACCTCGCCCTGCACAAAACGGCCCCCGTGGGCACCATCATGCAGGTGAAGAACAGCGGCAACGGCCTCTCGGTCTACGTGCGCGTCATCGGCAAGCTGCCCGATACGGGCGAGAACAACAACATTCTGGTGCGCCTCTCGCCCCGCGCCGTGCAGAAGCTCGGCACCGCCGACTCCCGCTTCCGGGTGGAGACGAACTACATTCCGCAGTAACCCGCGCCGCCGTGGCGATTGTAGCGCGAACTTTTAGTTCGCGTCCCGGAACGAGCCGTTCGCACGGCGCGGGGACGCGAACTAAAAGTTCGCGCTACTGCTTTATCCTCTTTCTCTATGAACATCGCCCAGCTCCGCCGCCAGCTTGATGCGCAATACCTGCGCTACAACCGCCCCGAGTTCATCAAAAACGACCCCATTCAAATCCCGCACCGCTTCACCCAGCGGCAAGATGTGGAAATCGCGGCCCTGTTTGCCGCGCTGCTGGCCTGGGGGCAGCGGCCCACCATCATCAACAAGTGCAACGAGCTGCTGCGCCGCATGGACGATGCCCCGCACCAGTTCATCACCCAGCACCAGGACGAGGACCTGAAGAAGTTGCTGGGCTTCTGCCACCGCACGTTTTGCGATACCGATTTGCTGTATTTCGTGCATTTCCTGCGCCATTGGTACGGGCAGCACGAGTCGCTGGAAACCGCGTTTCTGGTGGGGCACACGCAGCGCGAGCGGCTGATAAACTTCCACCAGCACTTCTTCAGCCTGCCCGATGCGCCCCCGCGCACCCGCAAGCACGTGGCCACGCCGGCCCGCAAATCGGCCTGCAAGCGGGTGAATATGTACCTGCGCTGGCTGGTGCGCCGCGACGCGCACGGCGTGGATTTCGGCCTCTGGACCCGCCTCTCGCCCGCCGACCTCATCATGCCCATCGACCTGCACGTCGAGCGCCAGGCCCGCCCCCTGGGCCTGCTCACCCGCAAGCTCGTGGACTGGGAAGCCGCCGAAGAACTCACCGCCAACCTCCGCCAACTCGACCCCAGCGACCCGGTGAAGTACGACTTCGCCCTGTTCGGGGCGGGGGTGGATAGCAAATAGTAAACAAGGCCTTGATTGGCGCTTTATGAAAGCATTCGAAATTAATCTCACGAATCAGACCAAGGCAGGATGGCTCGCATTGGGGTTTACCGTAATACTGACTGTTGCCTTGGTAAGTGGCATTATTCTCTTACAAGGATATGGGGACGTTGTGACTTATGCGGTGTTATTCGGAGTAGGTGCCGGCTTATTATGCGGCTTTGCTTTTCTAATGAAAAAGGTGATAGTCGAGCCGTCACTTGTAACCATTGCAGATGATAGAATAACGGTCGTGGCTGTTGCAGAACTCGGTTTAAGTGGTTCACTTTCTGGTTAGCGGTTTAGCGAGTGCCGAAGTTGGCACTT
The DNA here is from genome assembly GCA_028288445.1 of Hymenobacter sp. Taxonomy (GTDB): domain Bacteria; phylum Bacteroidota; class Bacteroidia; order Cytophagales; family Hymenobacteraceae; genus Hymenobacter. The sequence continues at coordinate 3,706 of JAQBNT010000024.1, forward strand.
TGGAGCGCCGGTCATGCCGCCCAGCGCGCCGAGTGGCGGCTAACAGGGGCCG
>JAQBNT010000027.1 GCA_028288445.1 Hymenobacter sp.
TTACTTGTGTGGTAGAGATGCTTCGACTGCGCTCAGCATGACGGCCTGACTGAATACACTCGCTTACCCATCCTCCCCACCCCTGCCCCCACCCACCACCTTCCTCAGCTGCGACTGGGGCACCACCGCGTTTCGCCTGCGGCTGGTGGAACGCGACACCCTGACCGTCATCGCCGAGGAAAGCTCGAAGGAGGGCAACGCGGCCACGGCCGAGGCCTGGGAGCAGGCCGGGCAGCCGCCCGAGCAGCGTGTGGCGTTTTACCTGGCTGTGGTGCAGAAGCACCTGAAGCAGCTGGAAGTGGCGGCCGAAACTGCGCTGGCGGGCGTGCCGGTAGTGATTTCGGGCATGGCCTCGTCTACCATTGGCATGGCGGAGCTGCCGTATAAGCTGCTGCCATTTGCAGTAGATGGCTCGGATTTGCTCACCAAAGCCATTGGCCCGACGGCGGATTTTCCGCATCCGGTGCTGCTGATTTCGGGGGTGAGAGGTGAGGACGACGTGATGCGCGGCGAGGAGGTGCAGCTGGTGGGCTGTGGGTTTGAGAACACGGCCGAGGAGCAGCTTTTTCTGCATCCCGGCACCCACGCCAAGCACGTAACGGTGCAAAATGGCCAGGCCAGGGCCCTGAAAACCTACATGACGGGCGAGCTCTTTGCGCTGCTTTCGACGAAAAGCATTCTGGCGGCCTCGGTGGAGGAGGGCGGGACGCTGGCCGAGGGGCGGCACCAGCAATGGTTTGCCCAGGGCGTGCTGGAGGGCCAGCAGGCCAACCTGCTGCACAACGCCTTTCTGGTGCGCACCAACGACTTATTCCAGAAAAACAGCAAGCCGGAAAACTACTTCTACCTCAGCGGCCTGCTCATCGGCAGCGAGTGCCACGAGCTATTGAGCCACCGGCCGGCCCGCATCGTGCTGGCCGGCGAGCCCGCGCTGGTGGACCTCTACGGCGCGGCCCTGCGCGTGCTGGGTATCGCCCACAAGTGCCCCGTGACTACCAAAACCGCCCAGGAAATAACTCTGAACGGCCAGCTGGCCGTGCTGAAGCAGCACCTCGCCGCCCTGCCCACCGCGTAAGCCAACCAGTATGCAAGCCGAATCCATTCTTCACGCGCAGGCGGCTTTGGGCGAGGGGGCCCTCTGGAACCCGGAAACGGCCGAGCTGTATTGGGTCGACATCGAGGGGCGGGCGCTGCACGTTTTCGACCCTGCCACCGGGCACGACCGGCGCTACCCGGTGGGCAAGCGCATTGGGACGGTGGTGCCGATGCGCAACGGCAATGCCCTGGTGGCGCTGCAAACCGGCATCCACGAAATTGACCTGCGCACCGGCCTGCTCACCCGCCTCGCCGACCCTGTGACGGACCAGTACCTGCGCTTCAACGACGGCAAGTGCGACCCTGCGGGCCGCCTCTGGGTGGGCACTTTCGACCTGATGCTGCGCCCGCACGCCGGCACCCTCTACCGCTTCGACCCCGACGGGAGCACCCACGTCATGCTGCGCCGCGTCACCAATTCCAACGGCATCGCGTGGTCGCTGGACCAGCGCACGCTGTACTACATCGACACGCCTACGCTCGCCGTGCAGGCCTTCGACTACGATAATGCCACGGGAAACATCGCCCACCCGCGCGTCGTCGTCCGCATCCCGGAGGGCAGCGGCGGGCCCGATGGCATGACCATCGATGCCGAAGGCCAGCTGTGGGTGGCGCTGTGGGGGGCCGGCCGGGTGCATCGCTACGACCCCGCCACGGGCGCGTTGCGGCAGGTCATCACCGTGCCCGCGCCGTTCACCTCCTCGTGCGCGTTCGGCGGGCCGGGGCTCGAAACCCTGTTCATCACCACGGCCCGGGGCGGCCTCACGCCGCAGCAGCTGGCCGAGTTTCCGCTCAGCGGCGACGTTTTTGCGGTGCGGCCGGGTGTGGCAGGGGTGCCGGCCTGCTTTTTTGGAGCAAGCTGAGGCAGCCAAATCCCCCGCTGCCCGCCCCCAACCATCCGCAATTCCTTCCGAAGTGCCAGAAATTGCCATCAATCATCCAAAAAGAGGTCCCGCTGACCGTTCGTAGTGCCCCGCTGACCGTTCGGAAGCTCCCGCTGAGCGTTTGTAGTGCCCCGCTGAGTGTTCGTAGTGCCCCGCTGAGTGTTCGTAGGGACCAGCTGAGCGTTCGGGGGCTCCGGCTAGGCGTTCGGAGGGGGCAGCGGAGGGATTGATAGGGTTTGGGGAGGGTTGGGCCGCTTTATAGCTCGGCTACCTGGAGCCGGATGTCGACGTTGCGGCCGTGGTCGTCGGCGCAGGAGATTTTGACGGTGCCGCTGGGCGGGCGGAAAAACACCCGCTCGGTGGCCGAGGCGGCGCGTAGAAACCGGTCGTTCACGTACCAGAATACCTGGCGCACCTCGCTGCCGGCCGCGCAACTCAGGAGCATTTGCTGCTTGTCTTTGTGGTCGAGGACGTACTCGGCGTGGTCGAGGGGGGAGGTGATGGCCAGGGCCGCACCGGCCCCGGTTTCGGTGGCGCGCACGAGGCGGCAGGCGGGGTTGTGGGCCGGGAGCCGCGTGCTGGGCAATCCCTGCGATTCCCGAAAGGCCAGCACCTCCGGCAGCGGGTTGGGGAATAATTGCCGCTTGAAACCCGCCGCCGGCACGCAGGCCCGGCAGTAGCAAATGGTGCCATCGGCCGATACGAGGGCTTCTTTCTGGTGCTCGCAGTGCCGGGCGGTGGAGGTGCCGGGCAGGTAGTAGTCGATGAGCTGGTTGGGGCAATGCTCGCCGGGCACGAGGCCGGTTTCGGCGCACACGAGGCGGAAATCGAGGGTGGCCGGCGGCACGGCCCAGCGGTTGGGCGAGTTGTAGGCCAGGGTGTTGAACAGGTCGAAGAGCAAGGGCGAGGCCACGTCGGCCCCGGTGAGGGCGGGGCTGCCTTGCCCGCTGAAATTGCCCACCCACACCCCGATGGTGTAGTCCTGGTTGTAGCCGATGCTCCAGGCATCGCGGCGGCCGTAGCTGGTGCCGGTTTTCCAGGCGATTTTGGGCAGGTGGCGGCTGTTTTGGTAGCCCATCGGCAGGTCGGGGCGGGTGCGCTGGGCCAGGATGTCGGTGATGAGGAAGGCGGCGGCGGGGGAGATTAATGAGGAATGAGGAATGAGGAACGAGGAATTTTGGGCACGAGGCTTCGGGCCCGAAGACGCTGCCAGTGACTTCCGCTTCAGTTCCTCATTCCTCATTCCTGATTCCTCATTAAGCACCAGCGTCAGCGGTGCGTATCGCCCGCCATCGGCCAGCGCGGCATACAGGCCCGTGAGCTCCTCCAGCGTGGCCCCGCAGCCGCCGAGAATGGTGCTTAGGCCCAGGCGCGGGGCCGCTTTCGCTACGCTTTTGAAGCCGGCCTCGCGCAGCTTGTCGGTGAACACGGGCACGCCCACCTCGGCCAGCACGCGCACGGCGGGGATATTGAGCGAGTAGGTGAGGGCGCGCTCCACGGTTACTTCGCCAGCGCAGCTTTTGTCGAAGTTCTCGGGCCGGAAGCCGCTGAAATTAGTAGGCACGTCGGGCAGCTTCAGCTTGGGCGTCACGATTCCCCGGTCCACGGCCAAGGCGTAGAGGAAGGGCTTGAGCGTGCTGCCCGGCGAGCGAATAGCCCGCACCCCATCGACCTGCCCACTACTGACATTGTCCTGAAAATCGGCCGAGCCCACGTAGGCTTCCACGGCGCGGGTGCGGTTGTTCACCACCAGCACAGCGGCCTGGGTGATGCCAAGCTCGCGCAGGCGGCGTACGTAGTTTTTGGTCAGGTCCTCGGCCTTGGCTTGCGGGTTGCGCCGCAAAGTGGAATGAATGATGGGCTGACTTGGAAACTGAGTGACGAGCCGCCGCGCCAGGTGTGGGGCCAGCGTGGGGGCCGCGTGGCGTTGCGCATCCAGCGGCTCGTTCAGCGCATCTTCAATATCCTGGTTTGGGAACAGGTGTTGCTGCTGGAACTGCCGCAGCCAGCGGTTGCGCTCGGCCAGAATCCGGTCGTTGTTTTTGCCCAGCACCAGCACGCGCGGCTGGTTGGGAATGATGGCCAGCGTCACCGTCTGGGCCAGCGAGAGGTAGTCGGGCGGCTGCTGGAAGTAAAGCAGCGCCGCCGATTTTACGCCTTCGATGTTGCCGCCGTAAGGCACCAGGTTCAGGTAGAGTTGGAGGATTTCGGCCTTGCTGTAATGGGCTTCCAGCTGCGTGGCGCGCAGCATTTCCAGTAGTTTATTCCCGAACGTGCGCTCCTTGGGCTCCAGCAGCCGGGCCACCTGCATGGTGATGGTGCTGGCCCCGGTGGTGCGGCCGGATTTGAAAATATTGCGCCCGGCGGCCTGAATGATGGCCACTGGGTTCACGCCGAAATGGTAGCGGAAATACCGGTCTTCCTTATTAATAATGGCCTGCTGCAAGGCCGGCGTTATCTCGGCCAATTCGGTTTTCATCCGCCACTTCTGGGTGGGGTTCAGGAAGGCGTGGAGGACGCTGCCATCGGCGGCCAGCACGATGGGGGAGTAGCGCGGCGCGGGCGGCAGGGGGAAGAGGCGGTCGAGGGCGAAGGCAAGAATGGGAACGAGCAGTAGAGACGCATACTTGCGTCTCGTCGTTGAACGGCCCGCAACCGAACGCAACCACAGATTCCGAATTTGCTGTAACATTATAAGGCGCAATACCAACCGTTCAACGACGAGACGCAACTATGCGTCTCTACAAACTACATGGAGGCTGATAAATTTGATGACCAGTTTCGGATAGCCTCGGCCCGGTGGGCTGGGTATGATTATGGCCAAAGCGGGATGTATTTCGTTACTATTTGTACACAAAACCGGACTCGGTATTTCGGAGAAATAATCCTGCCAACTGGTGATTGGAATAGCGCTGAATTGCATCCTTCACCGCAAGCCCAAATCGTGCAAGCCTGCTGGCTGCAAATCCCAGCACGGTTTCCGTTTGTGTCGCTTGATGCTTTTGTCGTGATGCCCGACCATATTCACGGACTGCTGTTATTCGACAAGCCGGACGAGCAAACGCCGCCATTGAATTATCAGAATGCTTTCGGGCCACAGTGTGAAAATTTGGCGGCGGTTATTCGCGGATTTAAATCTGGCGTTAGCGCTTTGGTAAAGCAAAACGGGATGGTGTTTGGCTGGCAGAGCCGCTATCATGACCGGGTAGTTCGGAATGACGGTGAGTTGAAGAAAATTCAGCAATACATCGCCAATAATCCGGCGCGCTGGAAGCATGAGCAGTTCAGCGAAGAAGGGTTGTTTCGATAAACGGTGTAGAGACGCATAATTGCGTCTCGTCGTTGAACATCAAACCAGAACGATTGCCCAGGCGTGCCGTTCAACGACGAGACGCAATTATGCGTCTCTACCGCACCCGCACCACCCCCGCACCATTGTAAGAATGGTAGTCGGCGTTGTACATCGCATCCGCATTCACCGGCCCCAGCTTGAAGGTGCCTTTGCTCACGGCGCGGCACAGATAATAAAAGTTTTTGGGCTTGCCCGTGGCCGTGGTGAACAAGTTAATCCGGTCATCCCGCACGTCCAGATAATCGGGCGTGGCGGCATCCTTCGCCCAAGCCAACTCCCGCAGCGCGCCAATGCGCGGGTTCTCAATTTCCAGCCCGGCCGGCAGCAGGTCGGTGATGGCCACGTTATTGATTTCGCCGGCCGCGTCGCCGGCTTCGATGGAAATCCTTACCACCACCAAATCGTTCTGGCGGAAGGTGGGGGTGCCCAGCGGCACGCCGTCGCGGCTCAGGAACTGGCGGCGCACTTTCAGGTAGGCGTCCTCTTCCTGTACCTGGCCGCTGGCGGAGATGCCCTCGGTTTCCCAGAAGTAGTAGAGGCTGCCCTTGCCGGCCGTGCGGATGCTGACGTTGCGGTTGGCCACGTTGCGTATCGTCAGGTCTTTGCCATCGAAGTTGCCGGCAGGTTTACCGTCGATGGTGAGCGTGGCGGTGGCGGTGCTGCGGGCGTTCTGGCGGGCTATTTTGCCGAGGGCCAGCAGGGCGAAGGCGCTTTCCTGGGTGCTGAGCCAAGGCGACGCCTTCATCTGGCGGCTGAGCTGGCGGGCAATGCCGGGGATTTGCGGGTTGTTGGGGTCGGTGCTGACGAGGGCGTTTAGGATGAGGCCTTCGTCGCGGATGGGAGAGTAGAACGAGCCGTCGAGGGCACGCCGGGCAGCTCGCTCGCTGCCGAACCTGGTGGGCAGCAGCTCGCGGAAGGCGCGCTGGTTGCCGAGCAGGCTCTGGGTGCAGGCCAGGAGGAACCGGGAGTCTTCGGTGAGCAGGGGGCGGTTGGCGCGGTAGTAGTTCATGGCCACGGGGTCCTGGCGGCCGGCCAGGGCGAGGACGTAGAGCGAGTAAGCGATTTCCTTGCTGGCGATGGTGCGCTGGCGGGCGATGTTGCTGATATCGAAGTACTGGTAGGGCTCGGTTTCGCGCTTTTTGAGGCGGAAGGCCAGGTATTTCAGCACCTTATCGAGGACGGATTTATTCACCGCGAAGCCGGCCTGCTGGGCTTCCTGCAGGAAATGGGCGGCGTAGGCGGTGGCCCACCAGTTGTCGTAGTCGCCGCCTGGCCAGTAGCTCAGGCTGCCGTTGTAGAGCTGCATCGCCTCAATCTTGCGGATGGCTTCCTGCACGTGGTAGTTCGGGTTGTAGCGCTGGGCTTTCGGGCCGGAGCCGGATTTCTGCTGCAAAGTGGCGGCCAAATCGGCGTAATAGAGCTGCGGGAAGGCGGCCGACACAGTTTGCTCCAGGCAGCCGTAGGGGTATTGCAGCAGGTAGCGCAAATCCTTGCTGAACTCCGTGAGCGGCGAGCGGCTCACGACAAGCCGACTGCTGAGCGAGGTGGGCAGAAAATCGGTTTTCAGGTTGAGCGGGAGCGTGGCCCCGCCGGCAATTACGCCGCTGCCGGTGCGCTTTTCGAGCGAGGCGGCAGGGCGAATTGGGAGTTCGATGGTTTCGGTGAATGTCTCTTTGGAATTTGTTCCCACAACTTGACCCGTCGCAATTACTGTGACATTCCCAACGCCAATGCTTGGAGTAGATTTAATATGAAAAACCACACGTTTTTCAGTATTCGGAGGAACAGGAACGAGATATTCTGAAGGCTGATATTTAGCAGGAATATCGGGCTCAGAAACCAGAGCTTCTGCTAATGCTAGTGGGCCGCCAAGTTTCAGCTTGACAGTAACTCCTATCTTTTTACTGGTCGTGTTCGTCAGCGTTACCGGCACGTCAATCGTGTCGCCGGGGCTCATGAAACGCGGCAGCGCCGTGGAAATCACCACTGGGTCGGCCACCTTCATCGTGAATTCGGCCGAGCCGAAGGCATCGTCTTTGTAGGCCACGGCCATGATGCGCAGAGCCCCGCTGAACTGCGGCACGCGCACCCGGTAGCGCACTTTGCCGTCGCCGTCGGCGGTGAGCACGCCGCTCCATTTCGAAACCAGTTTCACGCGGCGGTTGGGCACGGGGTTGGTGCGCTTGCGCATGTCGGCCGCGTCGCCGCCGCTGCTGCTGGTGCCGAGTTCCGGCAGCAGGAAGGGGTACACGTCGAAGGCCGATACTTCGAGGGCGCGCTTCTGGTAGAAGTAGGCGTGCGGGTCGGGCGTCTGGTAGTTTTTGAGCTGGAGAATGCCTTCGTCCACCACGGCCAGGGTGAGCTGGGCACGGGGTGCGGTGGTGATTTCCACGGTTTGCCAGGTTTGGGAGCGGCTGGCGGCCGGCGCGGCAATGGCCACGGCGAGGCGCGAATCGGCTTTTTCCACGGTCAGGGGCAGGAAGCCGCGGGCCACGGTGAGGGGCAGGCGGTCCTGGGCGGTGTGGGCGCGCACGGCGGTGGCGGTCACGTACACGTTGGGCACGTGCTCGGCTTTGATGGGGATTTTGACCTCGGCCGCCTTGCCGTCGGTGGTCACGTAGAAATGGTCGAGCACATTGGCCCGCTCCACCGTCACGAGAATGCGGCCGGCGAAGGGCGATTTCAGCAGCAGATTGGCCGTTTCGCCTGGTAAGTATTTTGGCTTATCGGCTGAAATACTTACCTCGCCCTCGTTGTTCACCTCGAAGGAATTGGCCTGGGTATCGCCATAGCCGTAGGCGTAAAAACGCTGCGTGACGTAGCTGCTGGCCCCCGGCCGGCTCACGCGCACCTCGTATTCGCCCGAGTAGATGGGGGTGAAGCTGAAGCTGGTGGCTGCCCGGATGGAGCGCGTCTGGCGGAGAATGGTCTGCTCGCGCTGCTGCGAATTGTAGACGTAGCGGCCGCCCTGGCGCTCCAATACGGTTTCCCAGAGCAGGCGCACCACTTTGATTTCGGCTGGCGCCAGGGCTGGCTGGCCGTTGGGGGAGAGGGCCAGCAGCTTCACCGTGAGGGGCTGTTTGGTGCTGATGAGGTCGGGCAGGTTACCGATGCCGAACATCGTGGCCTGGGTTTGCACGTCGAAGGTGGCGAGGCGGTTCACGGGCCGGCCGGTTTCGTCGAACACCGTGGCGAAGGCCACGCCTTCCAGTGTGCCGAGGTCGTGGTAGCCGGGCACGGTATAGGCGGCGGTGCCGTGGCCGGCGGCGTCGGTGCTGCCTTCGCGCACGGTTTTCTCGAAGCGCGCGGTGAGGGCGCTTTCGCTGCTGCCTTCGCCATCCTCGTTGGTGGTTCGGCGCTTTTCGCCGCTGTTGATGGTGAAGCTGTAGCCGTCATAGCCCTTGGGGGCGAAGGTCTTTTGTTTGAGCGAGAACTCGACCTCAAACTTGCGGTCGGCGGCGGGCGGGCCGAAGAGGTTCACGGCCGTGATGCTGGCCGTCACGTCCTGGCCCGGCCGCAGCACGTTGGGGGCCGCCGTAACGGTCACCTTCATGCGGTCGGGGATGAACTCCTCCACGCTGATTTGGCGCGAGGTCAGCAGCACGTCGTTGCCGGTCAGCACCTCCATTGTGTAGAGGCCCGTCATGATGGTGGGCGGCAAAATGAAGCGGCTTTCGAAGCTGCCCGCCGCGCTCAGCTTCTGCTGCAAGCTGCTGTATTCCTTGCCGCTGGGCAGCAGCAGGCGGATTTTCAGGGGCAGGCCGGTAGGAGGGTTTTTCCAGTCCTCGGTGCGGATGACGGTGTTGGTCCGCACCGTGTCGCCGGGCCGGTACAGGTTGCGGTCGCCGTACAAAAACGCCTGGTAATGCGCCGCGTTCGAGGTCAGCCCGCCCACCTCAAAGCGCGAGGTTTCGACCCGGCTTTTGGTCAAGTCCAGAAAGGAAAAATCGGCCTCTTTCGTGGCCGTAATCATGCCCAGCGTGAAGCGCTTCATGCTGGCCGCCGAGTCGAACTGCGCCACGCCCGACTTGTCCGTCGTAGTCGTGCCAATCACCTGATTATTCGAGCTCACCAGGTTCACCGTGACGCCCGCCAGCGGCTCGGCCGTGCGGATGGAATTGGCGAATACCGTGGTGCCGCCCGTCGCGCCCTGCTTCACGATGAGGCCGAGGTCCGTCACGGCCACCAGCTTGCTCACTTGCAGCCACTGCCGCTCGGTGTCCTGCACGCGGATGACGTACATCCCCTTCATCGGCCCTTGAAATTCGAGGTCTTTCAGGTTGAGATTGAGCAGGCGCAAACCGCCCTCCTTGGGCAGCCCATCCACCGAAATGGTGCGCTCCGAAATCACGTTGCCGATGCTCTCGGTGTCGTAATACTGGAAGCTGCGGTCGATGTAGTCGCCGTTTTCGTCGGTGTTCGACTCGCGGGGCTCGTCCTCGTCGTATTCGGGGTAGCCGTACTGCTTTTCGCCGCGCAGCAGCTGCTGAATGTTGTTGGCGTAGACCTTGGCAATGGTCACCTTCACCTTGGCCACCTCGTTGATGCGCAGCCCCAGGTTCCGGTTTCCCAACGCATCCAGGTACATGGCCTTGTCGCTGCTGGTGAAGCTCAGACTCGGCCGCTCATCGCCAAACGAAACCGCCTGCGTGAACGCCTCACTTAGGCTGCCGCCCAGCAGCCCGCGCGTACCGGCCGCCAGCGAAATCTGGTAGGTTTTGCCCACCTCAAACCCACCGCGCAGCGCAAAGCCGCTTTCCAGCGCCTCCACCGAAAACGCCACGGCGGGCGTCACTTTCAGGTTTGGCTGCACGTCGGTGGTGCTCACAGGCTGGTTGAGCAGCAGCGTCACCACGGGCTGGCCGTTGAGCAGCGCGCCGGTGAGCTCGCGCACTTCCAGCGTGCTTTGATCGGGGATTTCGGCCTGGGCGGTGAGGACTTTCTCGGTGGCCTTTGTGCCGGCCGCCGGCCGCAGGCCGGGCGCAATGTCAATCTGCACGGGCGCGCCCGGCTGCACGTCCTGCATAAACGTCACGGCTACCATGGCATCCGGCTCGGCCGAATTCACTTCCACCGCCACGGGCTTGCCGCCCTGCGTCACCTTCAGCCGCGCCTTCACATCCGAGGGCCGCACGGGGTAATTAAAAACCAGGTTGGCACGCAATTCCGCCGTGCCCGCCGCCCGCTTCGAGCTGCCGTAGAACACCTGCGGCGCAGCCATATCCAGGTACGGCGTGTGGAATTTTGGGCGGTTGAGCGCCAGCTTCTGCTTGCCGCTGGGCAGCGTCTCGGGCCGCAGCGAGGCTGAGAAAACGGTGCTGGGCCGGAAGGGCTCCAGCGGCGAAAAGGTTAGCTCCCGGTCGCCGGTCCACTTGAACTTGCCGCGAATATTGGGCGAGAACGTGACGTAGCGCGTGGTGTCCCAGCGGTTTTGGCGGGCCTCGTCCACCACCTTTTCATCGAAGGTAAAAACCAGGTTGGAGTACGGGTCAATTTCGTCACCGTCGGTCTGAGCCGTTTCGGCGGCCTGCTCCTGGGCGGTTTTTTTCGAGCACGATGAGGCTGCCAGCAGCAAAAGCAGCAGGGGCAGGAAGCGGTAACGAGCCAGCATGGGAAGGGGGAGAGGGGAAATGTGGCCGGAAGGTAATGGAAAAGCGCCAGCGTTGAAAAGGGGAACGACGGCTGAGGCGCAATATTTTGCGAGTCGGCTATGGATGATTCCGCCCGTCGTCACCCCACCAGCTCCAGCACCTCGCGCAGTCGCTCCACTGCCCGGAACTCCACGCCCGCCAACAGCTCAGCCGGAACGTACTCGTGAATCCAGTTGGCGTGGTAGGGGATGTGCACGGCCGGGAAACCCAGCTTGGCCACCGGCAGAATATCCGATTTCAAGGAGTTGCCAATCATTACGAAGTTCTCGGGCGTGGCCCCGAGGCGGGCGAACAGGCGGCGGTAGGTGGGCTCATCTTTCTCGCTCACGATTTCGACGTGGTCGAAAAAGTCGCCCAGGCCGGAGCGGGCAATCTTGCTTTCCTGGTCGAACAAGTCGCCTTTGGTGAGGAGTATCAGCTTGTGGCCGCGCTCCTTCAGCTCGGTGAGCACGTCCACCACATCGGGCAGCGGCTCGATGGCGAAGCGCAGCAAATCCTTGCCCAAATCCAGAATCCGCTGGATTTCACTGCCCACCACCGCGCCGCCCGACAGCTGAATGGTCGTCTCAATCATCGAGAGCATAAACGACTTGGCCCCGTAGCCAAACAGCTGCATATTGGCCCGCTGCACATCATAGAGCCGGGCGTTGATGGTGGCGTGGTCGGCATAAGGCGTCAGAATTTGGAGCAGCTGCGCTTCGACGTGGTCGAAGTGCGGCTGATTGGGCCAGAGGGTGTCGTCGGCGTCGAAGGCGATGAAGGTTTGGGTCGGCATAATGTGGGGAGTGACGGCGCAAAGCTACCGACCTTTGCCCGCCATGAAGCACCTGATTGACCTCGAAACCTGGCCCCGCCGCGAGCATTTTGCCTTCTTCTCGGCTTTTGAAGAACCCTTCTTCGGCCTCACCGCCAACGTGGACTGCACCACCGCCCAGGCCGAAGCCCGGCGGCTGGGCGTGTCGTTCTTCCTCTACTACCTCTACCACGCCCTGGAGGCCGCCAACGAAGTCGAAGCCTTCCGCTACCGCATCGAAAACGGCCAGGTGTTTCTCTACGACCGCATTCACGCCTCCGCCACCCTCGGCCGGGCCGACCACACGTTCGCCTTTTCCTTCATCGAGCAGCATGATACGCTGGCCGGCTTCATTGCTGCCGCCGAAGCCGAAATAGCGGCCGTGCAGGCCAGCACCGGCCTGCGCCTGAGCGACGCCACCGCCCGGCCCGACGTGGTGCATTGCTCGGCCCTGCCGTGGGTGCGCTTCACGGCGCTCTCGCACGCCCGCAGCTTCACGCACCCCGATAGCTGCCCCAAAATCTCCTTCGGCCAGGTGTTCAGCGAGGGCGCTACCCGGCAGATGCCCGTATCCATCAACCTGCACCACGGCCTCGGCGACGGCTACCACGTCGGGCTGTTTCTGGCCGCGTTTCAGCGGCGGCTGGGGTAGCCGCAGCTCTAAATGAAAGAGGCCCGTGGCGTAACTGCCACGGGCCTCACTGATTCCGATGCTGAAAAATTATTCCTTCACCAGCTGCCGGTTCAGCACAATGCCATCCACGTCGATGAGCAGGTTGTAAACCCCGGCGGCGCGCAGGTTCAGCTCTTCGGGCCGGAGCGCGTATTGGTAGCGGCCGGGAGCCTGGCGGCCGTAGCGGATGGTTTTTACCACCCGCCCGGCCGCGTCGAGCACCGTGAAGGACACGGGCGCGGGGCGGGGCAGGGTGTAGCTTAGGTTCAGCACGTCGCCCACGGGGTTGGGATAGGTTTCAACCTCGTATTCGGCCGTGGCCGAGGCCATGCTCACGCCGGTATTGGTCCGGTTGATGGTCCAGTCCACGGTGTAGGTGTGCTGGGTGAGGTGGGTGGCGCGGCGCGTGAGGGCGGTGGTGTCGACCACCGTGGCGCGCACTACGTGGGTGCCCACCGGCAGCTGGGCCAGCGTGGCGGTGGCCGTGGCGGTGTTGCGGGCAAACACGGTGCCGTCGCGGGTCCAGGTCACGCGCAGGGTGTTGGGCGTAGGCGGCAGCAGCGTGAGGGCAAACGACAGGTTCTGCGTAGGCGCGTTGATGGTCAGCGCGGCCGGCGAATACGCTTGCAGCGGCGACACCAGCGTGTGAAATTTCTCCACGAAAGCCTCGCGGCACACGGCGCAGAACGGCACGCCCAGGTACTGCATCTTACAGTTCTGGTGGGGTTTCTGCCAGGTGGGGTTGGTGCTGTGCGGGTAGGTGCCGATGCCGCTGGTGCCCATCCACGGGGCCCAGCGCACGGTGGCGGGGTTGGTGGTTTGGGTCATATTGAAGGTTTCGCGGGCGTATTGGGTGCCGGCCCAGTACTCATCGGCTAATGAGGCCATCGAGTGGCCGATTTCGTGGACCATGATTTCGGTGGCGCTGGCATTGGCCGAGGCCGTGGCCAGCGTGCCGCCCGAACCGCCGTACTCGGTGGAGTTCACCAGCACGAATACCTGGTCGTAGCGCGGGAAATTATTGGCCAGCACAGTGCCCACCGCCGCGTTGGCCTGCGGCACCAGCAGGCGGTGAATCCCGCCGTAATCAAACGTGCTGTTGAAGTAAGTGGTGGCGGCGAAGGCGGCCGTGGTGCCGCAGTCGGTGGCCGTGCGCGGGTGCGTCGAGCCGCTCTGCGCCGATGGCACCTCAATGGCAAACACGTTGAAATAAGGCCGGTATTCCAGAAACGGCGACTGGGCAAACAGGCTGTTAATTACCGCCGTGGCCCGCGTGCGGAACAGGGCCATTTCGCTGGCCTGGTAGCCGTCGGCTATAAATACCAGGTTGATGCGCTTGGTCAGCGGGCCGGTTTTCACCAGCGTATCAACCGGGAAGGTCTGGGCCTGGCCGGGCGTGGCCAGCGCGGCGCAGAGCAGCAACAGCCAGAGAGTAGTAAGTTTTTTCACGGGTTCAGGGTTAGGATTTTGGGGGAACGGGGAATTCGGAAAGCCTGGTCGTGGTGCCGGCTATCACCTCTTCCACCCGGATGGTGGCCGTGGCGGGGCGCAGGGCCAGCCGCACAAAAAACTCGGCTGAAGGCAGCACTAACTCGCTGCGCTGGAAGGTGCGGTGGTCGCCGGCTACGTGCTCTACGCTGTGGCGCAGCGGGTGCGCCACCCGCAGCTGGCTCAGCACCCGGCCCCGCCCATCGAGCTGGAGCACGCGCACAAAATCGGGCGTATCGGCGTCGGCTTCCGGGGTTTTGAGGTCGCCGGGCACGGCCTTGGCTTGCAGCACTTCCAGCCGCGTGCCGGTGGGCGCGGCCGTCAGCCGGCAGCCGAGAAACAGCAGCCGGGTGGCTTCCGGGGCAGCGGTAGCGGCAGTAGCCGCAGGCAGCGGTTGGTAGGCCGCAGCCGGGCGGCGGGCGCAACCGGCCAGGCTGCTCAGCAGCAACAGGAACGGCAAGGGTTTAAAAGCGAAGTTCACGGCCTGAATATAGGGTTTTGTTTATGATTAATTGGGCCTGGTGCAGCCGCCTGTGTCAAAGAACCCTAAAAGCCGCGGGTGCATCTTTGCCTCATGCTTTCGCACCCGCACGAAGTCTTTCTCGAAGTGGCCCAGCGCCTGAGTTTCACCAAAGCCAGCCAAGCGCTGTTCACCAGCCAGTCGGCCGTGAGCAAGCAGGTGAAGGCGCTGGAAGAGCACTACAAAACCGGCCTGTTCGAGCGGCTGGGCAGCAGCATCCAGCTCACGCCGGCCGGCCTCAAGCTCTACCAAAAGCTGCTACAGGCCAAACAGCTGCAACAGGAGCTGCACCAGGAAATGAGCGAATTGAGCCCGGATTTCGTGCCCAGCCAGCACCTGCTCATCGGGGCCAGCACCACTATTTCGCTCTACGTGCTGCCGCCCGTGGTGTCGGCCTACCTGCGCCTGTACCCCAACCGCCAACTCAGCCTCAAGAACCGCAACAGCGACAACATCCTGCGCGCCCTGCTCGACCACGAAATCGAGCTGGGCATCATCGAAGGCATCCACAAAGTGAGCAACGTGACCTACACGCCCCTGCTCACCGACGACGTGGTGGCCGTGTGCGCCGCCAATAATCCGCTCGAAAAGCGCACCCTCGAAGTCCACGACCTGCTCACCACGCCGCTGGCCCTGCGCGAGGACGGCTCCGGCACGCTGGCCGTGCTGGAAGAGGCGCTGGCCCGGCACCGCATCAAGCTGGCCGCCCTGCCGGTGCGCGTGCGCCTGGGCGGCACCGAGGCCCTCAAAAACTTCGTGCGCGTGGACACCTGCCTGGCTTTCCTGCCCCGGCAGGCAGTAGTGAAGGAGCTGGCCTCGGGTGAATTTTCGGAGGTTAAAATCAATAATTTCCCTCTTCGGCGCGAGTTCAATTTCATCCAGCGCAAGGGCACTGAAAACAACGCGCCCTACAAGGATTTTCTGCAATTCACGCGGCGATACTATTCCGATAGGGCATAGCCTATTCCATATTCCCATCCCCAATAGGCATAGTTCAGGCAGAGCCATTCCGACCTTTGCCCCATGAAACTGGTCGCCTCCGAATCCCTTTCCCGCCTTGCCGCGCTGCACTGCTCCGCCTGCGGGGCCGCATATTCTGCCTTCGACCTGCAACGGGTTTCGGCCTGCTGCCAGGTGCCGCTGGTGGCCGACTACGACCTGCGCGAGCCCCTGAGCCGCGCCGTTATTGACCAGGCCGATACCTCGATGTGGCGCTACGGCGCGCTGCTGCCGCTGCTGCACGAGGAAAACAAAGTGACCCTCGGCGAGGGGCTCACGCCGCTGCTGCGCCTGCCGCGCCTGGGCGCCCGCCACGAGCTGGCCCACCTGCTGCTGAAAGATGAAGGCCAGAACCCCACCGGCTCCTTCAAGGCGCGGGGCTTGAGCATGGCCGTATCCAAAGCCAAAGAGCTGGGCGTGGACGGCTGCATCATTCCCACGGCCGGCAACGCGGGCGTGGCCCTGGCGGCCTACTGCGCCCGCGCCGGCCTGCGGGCCGTGGTGGTGATGCCGCGCCACACCCCGCAGGCGTTCCAGGAAGAATGCCTTTGGTACGGGGCCGAAGTGGAGCTGGTCGACGGCCTCATCAGCGACTGCGGGGCGCGGGTGCGCCAGCGCAACGCCGACGACGCGCTCCTCGACATCTCGACCCTGAAAGAGCCCTACCGCCTCGAAGGCAAGAAAACCATGGGCTACGAAATTGCCGAACAGCTGAACTGGACGCTGCCCGACGTGCTGCTCTACCCCGCTGGCGGCGGCACCGGCCTCATCGGCATCTGGAAGGCATTTCGGGAAATGAAGCAGCTGGGCTGGCTGGCCCCCGATGTGAAACTGCCCCGCATGGTGGCCGTGCAGGCCGAAAACTGCTGCCCGCTCCTCGAAACCTACCTCGGCCGCCAGCCCAATTGCCACGCCTACCAGGGCCGCGCCACGCTGGCCAACGGCCTGGCCGTGCCCCACCCGCTGGGCGAAAACCTGATGCTGCGCGTCCTCCACGAATCAAACGGCACGGTGGTGGGCGTGAGCGAAGAAGGCATGCTGGCCGGCATGCGCGACCTCGGCCAGCAGGAGGGCCTGTTTGTGGCCCCGGAAGGCGGCGCGGTGTGGACGGCCGCCCGCCAGCTCCTGGCCACCGGCTGGCTGAACCCCGACGAGAAAATCCTGCTCCTGAACACCGGCAACGGCCAGAAGTATATGGACAATGTGGCCGGCCGGGCGCGGGGATAGCCCGGCCCGGTGAGCAACTGCTGGCACGGGCTGGGTTTGCCGGGCGGGCACACAGGCTAAAAGGTGTTCGGCGGCGACGAATTGGTGCTTGTTCCGGATTAAATCCTGCTCATGCCAAACTAAATCCTACTTGGAGGTGACTAATTGGCTCTTTGTCTAAACTAAATCCTACTCGGGTCGAACTAAATCCTACTTGGTATGGATTAAATCCTGCTTTACCTGAACTAAATCCTACTTGGGTTGAACGAAACGGTGCTTGGGCCGGGTGAATGAGCTGGGAGGCGATGGGGGAATGGGTGGGGCGGAGGATGCCGGGCGGGATAAGAGCCTTCGCAGGCGAGCGCCGGAGAAGGATGACTGGTGACTACCTAACGCCCCACCATAGCCCGCGCCCGGCAATACCTTTGCGGGATGCGCATTCTCCACGTTCTTTCGGCTGAGTTTTTTGCGGGCTCCGTGGCCTATGCCGTGCAATTGGCCGAGGCCCACCGCGCCCAGGGCCACCAGGTATGGGTGGTGGCCGATGCCGACAAATTGCCCACCGGGGCTACGCTGGTGTGGGCCGGCATCAGCAACCGCAGCTACCGGCAGCGGCTGCGCAACGCGCGCATCATTCGGCAGGTGGTGAAAAAGGAGCGGATTGACGTGGTGCATTGCCACTCGCGGGCGGCCAGCTGGGTTAGCTACTTTGCCCTGCGCGGCCTGGCCGTGCCGCTGGTGAGCACCGTGCACGGCCGCCAGCACCTGCACACCTCCACGTCGCTGCTCGATGTGTACGGCGACAAAGTCATTGCCATCTGCGCCAATCTGCGGGAGCACCTCATCAGCGAGGTGAAGATGGAGGCCGCCAAAATCGTGGCCATTCCCAACGGCGTGGCCTTTGGGAGTGAAGCAATAGCCGGTGAGAATTCCGACTTAAGAGTCTCTTTCATCGGGCGCTTCAACGGGGGCAAGGGCGAGCGGGCGGCGGCCCTGCTGGCGCAGGTGTTTCCGGCCTTGCTGCGCGAGTTTGTGGGGCTGCGGGTGGCGCTCATCGGCGGGGAGCTGCAACACCTGCCGGTGGCGGGCAAAACGGCCCTGGCGCAGCTGCAAACCGAGTTTGGGGAGCGGATTGAGGTGGTAGGCTTCACCAGCGACGTGCCCGGCTGGCTGGCCCGCACCACGCTGGTGATTGGGGCGGGCCGGGTGGCCATTGAGGCGCTGGGCGCGGGCCGGCCGGTGCTGGCGCTGGGCGAAGCCAGGTACGCGGGGCTGGTCACGGACGAGACTTTTGCCTCGGCGGCGGCTTCCAACTTCGGCGATATCTCGGCCCGGCAAAGCACCTCGGAAGTTGACTTTGCCGCGCTGCTGGCCGATGCGCAGGCGTTTTTGCGGCAGCCGCAGGCGGTGCCGGCCGTGCTGCAACAGCAGGTGCGGGCGCATTATAGCCTGACCACCGTGGCAGTGCGGGTGCTGGAAGTGTACCAGGCGGCGCGGATGCAAAAGGCGGTGCCCGGCTTCATCCCGGTGCTGATGTACCACAAAATTCCCGACGCGCCGCTGGCCACCAAACACCAGATTTACGTCACAAAGGAGAATTTTGAGAAGCACCTGGCGTATTTCAAGCAGCAGAAGCTGACGCCCATCACCTTCGCCGACTACCTGAAATACGCCACCGGTGAGCTGCCGCTGCGCGAGTTTCCCGCCCGCCCCATCATCCTCACTTTTGATGACGGCTACACCGATAACTACACCAACCTGCTGCCCCTGATGCAGCAGTACGGCTACCGGGGCGTGCTCTACCTGCTGGGCGATGCCGATATCCGCTACAACCGGTGGGATGCGGATTTCGACCCCGACGAGCCCCGCTCCGAAATAATGGACCTCGCCCAGAAGCGCGCTTTCGTGGCCGCCGGCTGGGAAATTGGGGCGCACACCATGTCGCACCCCCGCCTCACTACCCTGCCGCTGCCCGCCGCCGCCGCCGAAATCCAGGGCAGCAAAACGGCGCTGGAAGCCGCCCTGCAAACCGAGATCGTGAGCTTCGCCTACCCCTACGGCGACCTGGGCGAGGACGTGAAAGCGGCCGTGCGTGAAGCCGGCTTCGCCCTCGGCGTAGCCACCGACACGGGCGGCATGACCATTGAGGACGACCGGATGCAGGTGTTTCGGGTGAACATGTTTCCGAACGAATCAACCAGCAGCCTGTTCAAGAAAACCTCGCCTTGGTACCGCAAATACTACCGCTGGAAGCGCGGGAAATAGGGGAGACGCTGGCAAAACCGCGCTTTTCACGCCAGTAGGTTAGCCAGTATGCGCTGGCCTTCTTCCTCGCTCACGCCCTCAATTTCGAGCTTTTTGAACGGGGCCGTGTGGCCGCTCAGCAACAGCACACGGCTTTTGGGCACGGCAAACACCGTGGCCAGAAACGCCAGCAGCACGGCATTGGCCTGGCCTTCCTGGGGCGGCGCTTGCAGGCGCACGGTCAGGGTGCCGTCGGCGGCGCGCAGCAGCTGGTTTTGGCGGGCGTTGGGCTTGGCCCGCAGGTGTAGCATCATGGCAGCGGGTCCGGTCAATTGCAGGCGTAGGTCAGCCGCCCCCGGTAGGGTATTTTTTGTGTTTGCAAAAATAC
>JAQBNT010000254.1 GCA_028288445.1 Hymenobacter sp.
GGCTTGGGCTGCGGATTGGCGGCTTTTTCGGCCTCGCGTTGGGCGTGGGTGTAGGGGCTAACGAACTTGCCGCCGCGCTTCTGTACCTCGCGCATTAATTGGGCCTGCGCTGGGGAGTGCTTGTAGCGGTTCCATTTGCCGTTCGTGGCGCGGGCGAACTGGTCGTCAACCTCCTGGGTAATGGGGAACAGAACGGTGCGCTCGGTTTTCTTCGTCGTGTTATCGATGACCATCTTGCCGGGCTGCCCATCCTTGCCGGGCTTGTACACCATTGGTACGGCCCCGCCCAAGCCGTCGCCGGCCGTGTTGGTTTCGTCCACGAGGGTGCCCCGGCCTTCTACCCGCAATTCGAGGTCTTGGGGCTTGGGGTATTCGCGGGCAATTTTCAGGGCGTAGTCGGCGGCCTCCTGGTCGGTGGCAAATGCTTCCGGGCGGCCGAGGCGCTTGCCGGACTTCGTGTAGAGCACGTAGGCGCGGGACTGCGCTTTGACCTTCGTATTGCCGCCGCCCTTGATGGGGTTGGTATCGGTGGGCTTACCATCCTGCCCAATGATGGTCATGTTAGCCGTGGGGGCTGACACTTCCACGTAGGGCTTAGCCGCGCTGCCGAAGCTCTGGCCCACCTCGGCGTAATGGTTGGTTACCTGTCCACGGGTGGGGTCTATATAGTCTGACTGCCGGGCACCTGCGTAGTCGCTCACCACAACCTTGCTGGGGTTGTCTTTGGCAACACGGGGGCGGGGAAGCTGCGCGTTCAGCCCCTCGTCTTTGGCGGTATCATAGAACGCCAGTGGGCCAACCATCTGCGCATGATGCCCGCGCCGCGTCATGATGGGCAAGACGGGCACGGTGGGGTCGGCAGCATTGGCTTTGACGCTCGCCTCGCGCTTGGCTTCGTAGTCAGCTACGCGGGCATCGGTTTTGAGTTTAAACAGCGGGTCACTGTCGAGCAAGTTGTCCATCTCGCCCGTGAGGTTGAGCTTCGGGCTGCCGTCAGCGTTCAGGATGGGGTGGCCCTTGCCATCGAACGCCACGAGGCGACCGCGCACGGTGTCGGCCGTGTGCTGCCCGCCGAGCTGGCCGGCTTCCGCAATCTTCTGGCTGATGAGGGGAAACAAGCCCTTGGTGGTGCGGTCAATTACCGCCTTCTCATTATATACTCGGTGGTCACCCAGCAGGCCGGACTTCCACGCCTCGGCATCGAATTGAGAGGGCAGCATGCGCTTGCCATCGGGGGCGTGCAGGGCCTGGGCAAGATGCTCGTTGGCGTACTGCGCGTCATAGAGCCCATCGCCGGCCATCTCTTTAAGCGACGAGGTGAGGAAGGCCGATTTCGCCTTGCTTTGGACGGTTTCGTTGTTGACTCGTTGCAGGATGGGCTTGACGGCCATTTGACGGGCAAGCGCGTCCTGGGGGTGCGCGATGTATTGCGCCTTTAGCTCGTCCATGACGGGCTTGTACACCTGCTGGTCCAACGGCTCGCCAAAGTACACGCTCCCGTCCTGGTCAAACTTATAGTCGTCCCCGATTTGCTTTGCCATCTCGCTTTGCTGCTTGGCGAGGCGGGCGGCCTCTTGCTGGGCGGCGCGTTCTCGGGCGCGTTGGCCGGCCTGTATAAAGCCCGAGGCATCCGGCGTGGTCCTGCCGAGGATAAAAGCCGCGCCCGTGCCAGCAACTCCTTTGGGCACTAAATTCTCACCGTTTACGGTCATTAATCTTACCTGATGTTACTCTTGTAAGTTAGTGATTTTTACGATAGAATCCAAATAATGGGCGTATATAGCAGTTAATTAGGATAGGGCGTCACATAATTGTTCAATTTCACGGTGTTTGCCTAATTGTACTTGTTCGGCTGATGGGCCTATGGAGTGGGGCAGCCGTTGTAAATTGGTCAATATGCCCCCATACATTCCCCGTTTTTGCAAAAAGTGGCCTGATAGTATCAAAAAATGAATAATCCCTACTCCATCACCGACTTCTACCTCCAGAAAACCGACGCTGAGCTGCAATTCTTCGTCGAAAACCCTGACCACTACCAGCCCGACATTGTGGCCGAAGCCCGCCGCGAGCTGCGCCGCCGGGGCGTGGCCCTGCCCCAGCCCGCGCCAGCCCCGCCGACAGAAATGCCCGCGCCATCTGCGCGGGGTTTTCAAACCGGCCCGCTGGTGCTGGCCGTGGCCGTAGTGCTGGCCCTGACCCTGGGTGTGCTTTACTTTATCAATCAGAAAAACCACCCTGCGCCGGCCGCAACCGCCGCCCCGGCCACACCCAAAGCGCCGCCCCACCTCACGGAAGTGGCCACCTCCACCATTCCCGATTTCGGGCCGGCCGTGGTGGCCAGCGTGCAGCGGCAGGTGCAGCGCATTCCGGCCGCTGAGCGTGGTGCCGCTGCCAAAGAATCCATGCCCCTGCACCAATACCGCGAGCTGGCCAAGCGCTTCTGGACTGCCGAAACCCAGACCGAATTCGTGATGAACCAGGCCCGCCGGGGCCAGCTCGACGCGGCCCTGCCCGGCCATATCCAGGCGGTGGAAGCCACCTGGGAGCAGTGGAACAAAGCCCTGCGCTACAGCTACAAATTCGGTCCCGCCATGAGCGACCATCTCGACATCATGAGCCGCGTGGCCCGGCAGCAGCAGGAAGGCCTGAACGACCTGCTGATTGTGGCCAACAACCCCCAGAGCTACGAAAACGACCAGACCCGCAAGCGCGCTGCCGATGTGAGCGACCTGCTCTCGGGCCTGCTGCCAAAATCGCCGGTCACCGGCCAGCCGTACAACACCATCGTGCGCCGGGTGCGGCTGTAAGCGCCCTGTTTCCAACATCTGGCAAATTGGCCGGTTGGGGAAGCTGGCGCACTCCTTGCCGCGTCCGGCTTCCCATGGAATCATCTCCCCCCGAGCCCGCTCCCGGCTCCACGGCCGCGCTGGCCGCCCAGCTTTTCGCCCAGAAGCCCGAAGCCGAGCTGCTGTATTTGGCCCAGAACTCGGCCCGCTACCCGCCCGCCGTAGGGGCCGCTGCCGTGGCCGAGCTCAACCGGCGCGGCCTGCTGCCCGATACCACGCGCCCCACGCCGCCTCCTGCCAAAGCCGAAACCGAGGCCGAAACCTGGCCGCAGCTGCTGGGCGATTTGTTGCGCGGGTTGCTCATCCCGTCGCGCCGCTTCCTGGCCACCCCGCTGCTGATTGATGCTTGCCTCCTCATATTCGGCCTGATGGTGCTCAGCGGCGTGTCGGCCTCCGACCCCACCGGGCCGCAGCTCGTGCGCTGGGGCTCCAACATCACCGACCTCACGCTGCACGGCCAACCCTGGCGGCTGCTCACCTACATGTTTGTGCATGCCGGCCTCTCGCATCTGCTGCTGAATATTCTCTCGCTCTGGCTCCTGGGCCTGCTGGTAGAGGACCGGGTGGGGCCGTTGCGCCTACTACTGGTATACCTGGCCTGCGGCGTGGGCGGCGGCTTGGCCAGCCTGTGGTGGAATGCTCAGGGCATCAATTCGGTAGGAGCCAGCGGGTCCATTTTTGGCCTCTACGGCCTGTTACTGGCGTTATTGATTGGCAAGAAGCTGGTGCTCGATAAATCCGACCGCCGCGCCATGCTGGGTCTGGTATTGTACTTGGTGCTCAGCAACCTGCTCTCCGGCCTCACCGGCAACATCGACAACGCGGCCCACCTCGGCGGGCTGGCCACGGGCCTGTTCATCGCCGGCCCGTTGGCCTTTATCGGGCTGAAAGGCGGGGAAAAGGTAGCGGCGGCGTAGCGCTGATGGAGTTCTTTACAGAACGTAATAAAAGAACATCATGCTGAGCGCAGTCGAAGCATCCCTACCGAACAAGTAATTCAATCGTTGCAGCGAAGCGGTAGAGATGCTTCGACTGCGCTCAGCATTATGTTTCTTATTATGCTCTACTAACTCCAAACAAACCCCCGCCCCCCATGCAAGCCCTCCAGCTCGATGCCATCCACCAGCCCGCCGCCGTGCGCGAGGTGCCCACGCCCACGCCCGGCCCCGGCGAAATCCTCGTGAAGCTGCACGCCGCCGCTCTCAACCACCGCGACGTGTTCATTCAGCAGGGCAAGTACGCCGGCATCAAGCTGCCCTGCACCCTCGGGGCCGATGGGGCCGGCGAGGTAGCCGCCCACGGCCCCGATGTGCCCGCCGATGCGCCGGCCGTAGGTACTCGCGTGCTCATCAACCCCGGCCTGCGCTGGGGCGACAACCCCCGCGCCCAGGCCCGCGATTTCGTAGTCCTCGGCATGCCCGACCCCGGCACGTTCGCCGAATACATCACCCTGCCAGCCCAGTATATCCGGCCGCTGCCGGCTCATCTCAGCTTCGAGGAGGGCGCGGCCCTGCCGCTGGCGGGCCTCACGGCCTACCGGGCGGCCTTCACCCGCGCCCAGGTGCAGCCCGGCGAGCGCGTGCTGGTGACCGGCGTGGGCGGCGGCGTGGCCATCACGGCCGTGCAACTGTGCGTGGCCCGGGGTGCCGAGGTGTGGGTAACGTCCAGCTCCGAGGAAAAAATAGCCCGGGCTCGGGCGCTGGGAGCCAAAGGCGGCATCAACTACAACGCCGAAAACTGGGTAAAAACCCTCACCCAGCAAGCCGGCGGCGCGTTCGATGTCATCATCGACAGCGCCGCCGGGCCATCCTTTGGGGCCTTGCTCGACGCGGCCACGCCGGGCGGGCGCATTGTGTTCTACGGCGGTACGCTGGGCAATATTCCCGATGTGCCCCCCGCCAAGGTATTCTGGAAGCAACTCAGCATCCTGGGTTCCACCATGGGCACGGCGCAGGATTTTGAAGAAATGCTGGCCCTCGTGAGTGAGAAAAAACTGGTGCCGGTGATTGATGAAGTCTTCCCGCTGGCCGAAGGCGAAGCCGCCCTGCGCCGCCTTGATGCGGGCGCGCAATTCGGCAAAGTGGTGCTGAAGATTGTCTGAAAAATGAACCGAATAAAGCGAGAAATCAGACCTCGCGCTCCCGGGATTTGAACCCCGGTTTTACTGGTCGAAAAAGTGGCAAAACCTCCGTTTTTTGGAATGAAAACGGAGGTTTTTGGGTTAATACAGTACGCTAAAAGACGAGTTCAAACCAGCCAATTTTCGCCATGAAATCCGCCGCTCAATACCTCGAAAACTATGTATTTGAAGCCCGCCGTCCGCGCCGCGAATTGCAGCCCGTGGTAGCGTATGATGCTGCCCTGCAAGCCATTGAGCAAGCCGTGGCCGATGCCGAAAAATACCGCTATCTGCTGATGCGCGCCCTGCGCCACCACACCACCGATACGGCCGCCGCTCCCGCAGCTGCTTCTGCCATCCCGTCCTTTTTCGCCGGCGAGGCCACGGTGCTGCCGCTCTATCCCGGCCAGGAGCGGATGGCCGCTTAATCCCGCATTGATTTACCATGTGAAGCCCCGGAGTTTTACTCCGAGGGCTTTTTTATTGCGCCAGGTACGCCGCCAGCGCGGCTGCCTGCTGCCGCAGTTCCGGCACCGCCGTCGACTCAAAATAAGCCGGCCGGCGGCTGGGGCCGAGCGTGAACAAGCCCGGCGAAACCGCACCAGCAGTGTTTAGCAGCGCGCCGTGGGCATCAGTCAACAGGCCCAGGTGCAACGGGTCGGGGGTAAGGTCGCCGGCATCGCGCAGGCTCACCACCAGCGGGGCAGAGATGCGCGAATAGTCCAGCAGCGGCCCCGCGCAGCTGACGACGTGGTCGGCGGTGTGCCAGCAGATATCCGGGCCGTGAGCCCGCACGCCCACCCGTAGCCGGTTGCCGTCGGGCAGAATTTCGCGCACCGTGCCAATGTGCAGCTGCACCAGCCCGGCGGCTGTGAGGGCGGCCACGGCTTCCGCATTCTGGGGTGGGCTGCGGTGCCGGGCCACGGCCCACAGCCCGGCCAAGTGCTGCAGAAACCGGCGCTGCTCCGCCAGCGGCCACGCCGCCCAGATGCGGCCCAAATCGGGCCGGAGCGAGTCCAGCACTGCCCGCCATTCGAGGCCCTGCGCGGCGGCGGACTTCAGGTGCCGCTTATACACCGCGACCACACCCGTCACAGTGGTTTCGGAGGCCAGCTCGGGGTAGAAGCTGGGGTAGGCGGCCATGACCGGGCCGTGCGCCGAGGGCCAGCGGCCATGCCGGGCCACCACGGTGATGGGGGCGCGGTGGCCATCTTGGCGCAGGGCCAGCAGCACATCCACTGCCGTCAGCCCCGAGCCGATGAGCAGCACGTCCTCATCGGGACCGATGCGGCGCAGGTTGCCAATGGCCCACGGGTCGGCGTGGTAGCCGGGGTGCTGCAGGTAGCGCTGGTCGGGGCCGGCGGGGGGCGGGGGCGGGAAATTGCCCAGTGCCAAAACCACGATATCGCTACTGATGACTGTGCCATTGGCCAGCTGCACGGCGCGGCGGCCATTGGGCAGGAGCGGGGCGGCCACGGCAGTGGTGTGGTGCCAGCGCACGGCGGCCGTGGCCAATTCCCGGGCCAGTTCCTCCCGCAAATAACGACCGTAGGCGGCGCGGGAGGAAAATTCCGGCAGGCCGGCGGCACTTTCGGGTTGGGTTTTCAGCCAGTCGGCAAAGTGGTTGGGCTCGTCCGGGTACAGGCTCAGGCCGCCGGGGCGCACGTTGAGCAGGTATTCGGGCCGGCGGGCGTTGTAGGCCAAGCCGGGGCCCGGCACGTCGCGCAGCTCAATAAGATGGATTTCGGCCCCCACCAGTGCCGGCTGCCGCCGCAGCTGCAACACCAGTGCCGTGCCCGCGAAGCCGCCGCCCACAACGGTAATAACGGGACGAGGGAGCTGGGGCACAGGCGGAAGAGAGAGGGATAATAAAAAACAAAACGGTCATGCTGAGCGGAGCCGAAGCATCTCTACCGCAATAGTAACCCCTGTCAGCTGGATTAGTATCGCAGTAGAGATGCTTCGGCTCCGCTCAGCATGACCGTTTTGAGGGCAATAGCATCAGCGCTACATGTACCGTCCCGGCACGAGGTAGTTCTGCACGTAATCAGCAATACCATCCTCCAGGCGCGTAAACGGCCGGTCGTAGCCAATGCTTTGGAGCTTGCTCATATCAGCCTCGGTGAAGTACTGGTATTTATCGCGAATATCCTCCGGCGTGTCCCGAAACTGGATATCCGCCGTGCGGCCCAGCGCATTGAACGTATTCAGCGCCAAGTCCAGGAAGGTACGGGCCTGGCCGCTGCCTAGGTTGTAAATGCCGGAGTGGGTGCGGTGGTTAAGCAGGAAAAAGCATACTTCCACCACATCCTTCACGTACACAAAATCGCGCATCTGGCCGCCGTCGGTGTAGTCGGGGTTGTGCGATTTAAACAGCATCATCGAGCCCGATTGCTGAATCTGGTGGAAGGCGTGCATGATTACCGAAGCCATGCGGCCCTTGTGGTATTCATTGGGGCCATACACATTGAAAAATTTCAACCCGGCCCAGAAATACGGCTTTTCCTCCTGCTGCAAGGCCCAGTTGTCGAAGTCGTTTTTTGAGTCGCCGTAGGGGTTCAGCGGGCGGTAAAGCGGGAACAGGGCCTCATCTTTATCGGTGTAGCCCAGCGTGCCGTCGCCATAAGTCGCGGCCGAGGAAGCATAGACCAGCGGCAGGTTGTACTTCACGCAAGCCTGCCACATCTGCTTGGAATAGTTCAGGTTGAGTACGTCGAACACGGCCGGGTCCATTTCGGTGGTATCGGTGCGGGCCCCGAGGTGGAAAATGAATTCTACCTGCTCGTGGTTGGCATCGAGCCAGTCGAAAAACGTTTCGCGGTCCACGTACTCGCGCAGCTTTTTGCCTTCGATATTGGGCAGCTTCTTTTCGATGGAAAAATTATCCACCACGACGATGTCGTTGAAATTGGCGGCGTTGAGGCGGGAAACTAGGCAGCTGGCAATGAAGCCGGCCGCGCCGGTGACTACTATCATGGGAGCGGAAATTGAAGCGGAGGTGGGCAAAGGTAAACCGGCGCGCCGGGCCGTGGGGCCGCCCGCCTACCTTTGCGCCATGCGTGTTCTGTTGCTGCTTTTACCCCTGGCCCTGCTGCTGGGTTGCCAATCCGAAGCCGAAAAAACGGGCACCGTGCAAGTGCGCGACGACTTGGGCCGGTCCCTGAAAATACCCGCCCACCCGCGCCGCGTGCTGGCCCTGGCCCCGAGCATGACCGAAATGCTGTTTGCCGTGGCCGATACCGCCACCATCGTTGGCCGCGTGCCGCAGGATGATTATCCCGCCGCCGTCTACCGCAAGCCGGTGGTGAACAATTACCCGCTCGACCTGGAAAAGCTGGTGCTGCTGAAGCCCGACGTGGTTTTCACCATCGAAGGCATTACGTCCGTTGACGATGCTAAGCGCCTGCAGGCCCTGGGCATTCCGGTGTATTTCCAGCGCTACCGCCGTGTCGAGGATGTATTTAAGGGTATTGATGACGTAGGCCGCCTGCTGGGCCGCCTGCCGCAGGCCCGGCACCTGACGGATTCGCTCCGGCAGCAGCTCCGGCAACTCACGCTTTCAGCCGCTCGCCTCACCACCAAAACCCCCAAAGTGTTGGCCATTACCTGGCCCGACCCCATTTACTGCTACGGCCAAAACACGCTGTTCACCAATGAAATTCGCTACGCCGGGGGGCGAAATGCCATCACCGAAACCTTCCCGCAGCCCTACCCGGCGCTCACCCGCGAGTACGTGCTCAAGCTGAACCCCGACGTGCTGCTCGGCGGCAGCTTCGAGAAGCTCGACAGCACGTTTTTCAAGAATTACCCCGAGCTGAAGCGCATCAACGCGTATAAAAACCGGCGTGTGTTCCCCATCACCGGCAACCTCATGGAGCGGCCCGGCCCCCGCGTGGTCGAGTCGGTGCGTGAGTTGCAAGGGCTTTTATCAATGAAGAATGAGAAATAAAGAATGAAGAATTCGCCAGCGACCAATTCCTCATTCTTTATTTCTCATTCTTCATTGAATAGCCGGCCCGCACTGTGGTTGGTGGTGAGTCTCTTATTGGTGCTGGCGCTGCTGGTGCTGGGCATGCGCGTGGGCAGCTATACAACATCGTACAGCTTCATCCTGAACACTTTCCGACACTACAACCCCGCCGACCCAGCCCAGCTGGTGCTGGTGCAGTTGCGCCTGCCGCGCCTGCTGCTGGCGCTGCTGGCCGGAGCCAGCCTGGCCGTGAGCGGCTACCTCCTCCAAACCCTCGTCACCAACCCGCTGGCCGACCCTTACCTGCTCGGCACGGCTTCGGGGGCTTCGCTGGGGGCCATTGCCTGCTATGTTCTGGTGCCGTCGCTCACGTTTATGGGCGTATATCTGCCGCCGGTAGCGGCCCTGGCGGGGGCTTTTGCGGCCACGCTGCTGGTGGTGGCGCTGGGCACCCGGCGCGGCAAGATTCTGCCCGCGCCGCTGCTGCTGGCGGGCGTGGCGGTGGGGGCACTGGCGGCAGCTGTGGGCAGCCTGCTCACCTTCCTGGCTTCGCCCGAGGGCAGCCTGCGGAGCGTGGTGTTCTGGGCGTTTGGTAGCTTCGAGCGGGCCGGGTGGGATGTGCTGCCGTACCCGGCCGCCGCGCTGGGCATCAGTCTATTCGTGCTGGCCTTCCTGCAAAAAGACCTTAACCTGCTGCTGCTGGGGGAGGAGCGGGCCGCCGCCCTGGGCCTGCCGGTGGCGCGGCGGCGCTGGCTGCTGGTGCTGCTGGCCGCCGGCCTCACGGGCGGCGTGGTGGCGCTGTGCGGGCCGGTGGGCTTCGTGGGCTTGCTCATTCCGCACCTCACGCGGGGGCTGCTGGGCACCACGGGGCGCTACAACCTAGTGGTGTGCGCGGTGCTGGGCGGGGCCTTTTTATTGGCCTGCGACCTGCTGGCCCGGCTGCTCTACCCGCCGGCCGGGTTGCCGGTGGGCTTGGTCACGGCCCTGTTCGGGGTACCCTTCTTCGTATATTTGCTGCGGAAAACTTCATAGTTGCCAGTTGTTGGTTGTCAGTTATCAGGAAGCATGAATGCTCTTTGAAACGAACAACTGACAACGAACAGCTAATAATTAGAATGATATACATCAGCCGCCAGGAACATTTCAACGCCGCCCACAAGCTTTACAACCCCAAGTGGAGCGAGGAGCGCAACCGCGAGGTGTTCGGCCCCTGCGCCAACACCAACTGGCACGGCCACAACTACGACCTCATCGTGACGGTAAAAGGCGACCCCGACCCCGAAACCGGTTTCGTGGTTGACCTCAAAGCCCTGTCCGACCTGCTGCGTACGCACATCACCGACCAGGTCGACCACAAAAACCTCAACCTCGACGTGCCTTTCATGGCCGGCCAGATGGCCAGCACCGAAAACCTGGCCATCGCCTTCTGGCAAATCATCGAGCGCGAGCTGCCTGCCATCACCCCGGCTCGGTTGCACTGCATCAAACTTTACGAAACGCCGCGCAACTTCGTGGAATATTACGGCGGCTAAACGCCTGTCATGCTGACGAAGGAAGCATCCTATCACGGGCGCTTTTGTCAGAATTGCTAACCCAAGCGGCGCGGACGTGATAAGGTCCTTCGTCGCCCCTTCATTCGGGGAATGCTCAGGATGACGTAACAAATTGAAATATTACTTAATAGCCGGCGAACGGTCGGGCGATTTCCACGCTGCCAACCTCATGCACGAGCTGCGCGAGCAGGACACCGACGCGCAGTTTCGCTACTGGGGCGGCGACATGATGCAGGCCGAGGGCGGCGAGCTGGTGCGCCACTACCAGGACCTGGCCATCATGGGCTTTCTGGAAGCGGCCACCAGCATCCTCAAGTTTCGCGGCTACCTCAAGCAGTGCCAGCAGGATTTGCTGGCTTATAAGCCCGATGTGCTGATTCTGGTCGATTATGCCGGGTTCAACCTGCGCATGGCCAAAATTGCCAAAGACCACGGCATTAAGGTGTTCTACTACATCTCGCCCAAAATCTGGGCCTGGAACCAAGGCCGCGTCGAGCAGGTGAAGGCCCGGGTAGACAAGATGTTCGTCATTCTGCCCTTCGAAACGGAGTTCTACCAGAAATTCAACTACCCCGTCGACTACACCGGCAATCCCACGGCCGATGCCGTGGCCGAGTTTCAGCCCACGGCCGATTTCTACGAGCGCAACCGCCTGGAGGCCGGCAAGCCCATTATTGCCGTGCTGCCGGGCTCGCGCAAGCAGGAAATTGAGGAGATGCTGCACGAGATGATTGCCATTCTGCCGGGTTTTCAGGAGTATCAGTTCGTGGTGGCCGGCGTTACCAACCTCGACCCGAACTACTACAAGCACTTCCACCGCAACGGCATCCGGTTCGTGTTCGACCAAACGTTCGACCTGCTCAGCCACGCCACGGCGGCCCTCGTCACCAGCGGCACGGCCACGCTCGAAACCGCCCTCTTCGACGTGCCCCAGATTGTGTGCTACCGCACCAGCTCGCTGAGCTACGCCATCGGCAAGATGGTCATCAAGGTGCCCTACATTTCGCTGGTGAACCTTATTGCCGGCCGCGAGGTGGTGAAAGAGCTGATTCAGGGCGACTTCACGGCCCGCAACCTGCTCGACGAGTTGCGCAGCCTGCTCACCGATACCGCTTACCTGGCCCGCATGAAGGCCGGCTACGCCGAACTGCGCGAAAAGCTCGGCCAGCACCAAGCCGCCAAAAAAACAGCGGAGCTGATGGTGAGCTACCTGCGGGAAAAGTAGCCGCTCGAATTGGCTGCTGAATTTGTACCCAAAAAAAAGCCCATGGTATTTCCATGGGCTTTTTTTGGGTTTATGCAATACGATGCCCGCATTTGGATTGCACGCCGTCAGTAGGAGCCGGAATAGTCGACCAAATCAGTCGATTAGCCGACTAAATACCCTGCTGAATACGGGTTATTCCTTAGATTTACTCCTCTCATACCAATCCCCCTCTTAATGAATCAACGTTACTTTCGCTGGCCGACCACCCAACGGCTTGCAACCGCTGCTGCTGGTAGCGGCCGTGGCCGGGTAGGCGCCCTGCTGCTGGCCCTGGGCCTGACCCTGGGGGCCAAAGCCCAACAGGCTGCCCCTCAATTTTTTCGGGCCGATGCCGAAGCCCGCAGCGCGGCGGCGGCTTCGCCACTCGCGGCGGCCCTGTTCCACGCGCAGCCCCTTACGCTGGACGTGAACGGCCTGCGGGCGGCCCTGGCCACGGCCCCACTCGAAACCCGGCCCGATGCCGCCCCGCTGGTGCTGGCCTTGCCGCTGCCCAATGGCGGCACCGGCCGTTTCGCCTTGCGCGAAGCCCCCATCATGGAGCCTGCACTGGCCGAAAAATTCCCGGCTATCAAGACCTACGCCGGCGTGGGCCTGGACGATGCCTCGGCGTCGGTGCGCCTCGACTTGTCGCCCCAGGGCTTTCATGCCCAGGTGCTGACCGGGGCCGACAAAAGCTTCTACATTGACCCCGTGGCCCGGACCGATTCCCGGCATTACCTCGCGTTTTACCGCCTGGATATGAACCGGGCGGCGGCCGGCGTGGCCCCATCCTGTGGTTTCGTGTCCACGGCTGCCGATGCCAAAGCCACTGCCCGGCGACTGGCGGCGGCGGCGGCCAGCACCAGCGGCGGCAACTCGGCCCTGCTCAGCGGCGCGCAGCTGCGCACCTACCGGCTGGCCCTGGCCTGCACCCCGGAATATGCCGTGACCAAGGGCAACACCTTGGCCAGCGTGATGGCCGGCGAAGTAGCCACCGTGAACCGCGTGGTGGGCGTGTATGAAAAAGAGCTGGCCGTACGTATGGTATTGGTGGCCAACAACAACCAGCTGATTTTCCTGAGCGGCGGCACCCCGCCGCCCTCGCCTTACACCGACAGCGACGGCGGTGCCATGCTGGGCCAGAACCAGACCAACGTTGACCAGATTATCGGCTCGACCAACTACGACATCGGCCACGTAGTGAGCACCGGCGGCGGCGGCGTGGCTTACCTCGGCGTGGTGTGCAGCAACGGCAACAAGGCCGGTGGCGTCACGGGTTCGCCCAGCCCCGTGGGCGATGCCTTCGACATTGACTACGTGGCGCACGAAATGGGCCACCAGTTTGCCGGCAACCACACGTTCAACAACAACAGCGCCGGCAGCTGCCAGGGCAACCGCAACTCCGGTACTGCCTACGAGCCGGGCTCGGGCACGACCATCATGGCCTACGCCGGCATCTGCGGGGCGGCCAATGATTTGCAGCCGCATTCGGACCCCATTTTCCACACGGGCAACTACCAGGAGATGCGGGCTTTCATTGCCACCACCACCTGTGGCACCACCACCGCTACCGGCAACACGCCTCCCGTGGTGACGGCCCCGGCCAGCGGCAAAACCCTGCCCATCGGCACGCCCTTCAAGCTGACGGCCAGCGCCACCGATGCCGATAACGACCCCCTGACCTATATCTGGGAGGATATGGACCTCGGCACCGCCGGCTCGCCCACGGCCGCCCAGGTGGCCAACCAGACGCCGCCGTTGTTCCGGTCCTTCGTGCCCACCACCGACCCCACCCGCTACTTCCCGCGCCTGACCGACCTGATTAACAACACCACCGTCATCGGCGAGCGCCTGCCTACCGTGACGCGCACCCTCAAGTTTCGGTGCACGGCCCGCGACCAGCACAGCGGTGCCGCCGGCGTGATTGGCGGCGTCGACTACAGCGCCCTCGTGAACCTGAGCGTGACCAGCGCCTCCGGCCCCTTCGTGATAACGGCCCCCAACACGGCCCTGACCTGGACGGGCGGCACCGCCCAGACCGTAACCTGGAACGTGGCCAATACCACGGCGGCCCCGGTGAGCTGCGCTTTGGTGAACGTTCGCCTGAGCCTCGATGGCGGCCTGACCTATCCCGTGCTGCTGGCGAGCGGCGTGGCCAACAGCGGCACGGCGTCCGTGACGGTTCCCAACGTGACCTCTACCCGCGCCCGCGTGATGGTGGAGGCCGCCGATAACTACTTCTTCGACATCTCGAATGCCGATTTCACCATTGCCCCCGGTCCTGGGCCTGCCATCACCAGCTTCACGCCCACTAGCGGGCCGGTAGGCACGGTGGTAGCCATCACGGGCACCAACTTTACGGGTGCCACCGCTGTCAGCTTCAATGGCACGGCGGCTACTTTCACTGTGAATTCGGCTACCGGCATCACGGCCATTGTTGCCGCTGGCAGCACGAGCGGCCTCATCACGGTGACCACGCCGGCCGGCACGGCTATTTCGGCCACGCCGTTTCTGGTGGGCAATGCACCTACCGTAACCAGCTTCACGCCCACCACGGGCGCTGCGGGTACTACGGTGGTCATCACCGGCACGGGCTTCACCAATGCGACGCAGGTGGCTTTCAACGGCACGAGCGCGCCGGTATACTCCATCAACTCGGCTACCCAAATCACCGTGACCGTGCCCGATGGCGCCAGCACCGGCCCCATCGCGGTAACGACGGCCCTCGGTACCGGCACTTCGGCCACCAACTTCACCATTCCGCTGGCCCCGGTTATCACGTCCTTCACGCCCACCACGGGCGTACCGGGTACGGTGGTCGTCATTACGGGCAACAACTTCACGGGCACCACCCAGGTGACGTTTAACGGCACGGTGGCTACGGTGTTCACCGTCAACTCCGCCACGCAGATTACCGTGACCGTGCCCACCGGCGCTACCACGGGACGCATCACCGTGACCACGCCGAATGGCCTGGCTGTTTCGACCGGCCGGTTTGTGGTGCAAACGCCCATTATCACGTCCTTCACGCCTACCTCGGGCCCCGTTGGAACGGTGGTGGTGCTCACGGGCAACTATTTCACGGGTGCCACGCAGGTAACGTTTAATGGCACGGTGGCTCCGGTATACACCGTGAACTCGGCTACGCAGCTGACCGTGACCGTGCCCACGGGCGCTACTACCGGCCCGATTTCCGTCACCAACGCGGCGGGTACCGGTGTTTCGACGGCGATATTCGCGCTGCCCATCGCCAATGACCTGTGCGCAAATGCCATTGCCCTGGCGTGCGGCCAGAGCGTGACGGGCACTACCGTTGGGGCCTCGGCCACCGGCGACCCCACGGCCGCCTGCACCGAAACCATTGATGCGGGCGGTGTATTTTACACCATTGCCGGCACGGGTGCCAGCATCACGGTTTCGACCTGCAATGCAAACACCAACTTCGACACCAAGCTGTTTGTGTTCCGCGGCAGCTGCGGGGCCTACACCTGCGTGGGCGGCAACGACGACATCAGCACCGGCGTGGTTTGCTCATCGGTGACGTTTGCCTCGACTTTTGGCACCACCTATTATGTGTTCGTGACCGGGTACGATACGGACCAGGGCAATTTCGTGCTGAATGCCACCTGCGCCACCCCGCCGCCCGCCCCCATGCTCATCAGCCTCACGCCCAACACGGGCCCCATTGCCTCGGGCGTGGTGCTGAGCGGTACCAACTTCACCGGTGCTACGCGGGTAACCTTTAACGGGGTGGCGGCAACCACTTTTGCCGTGATTGATGCCCAGACCATTGTGGTGACCGTGCCCAACGGTGCTACTACCGGCAACGTGCTGGTGTATAGCGCCGCCGGCATTCCCAGCAACGGCTTGCTGTTCACGGTGACCACGCCCGTGCCCACCATCACCCAGATTGCCCCGGCCAGCGGCCCCACCGGTACCACGGTCACCCTCACGGGCACGGGCTTCGGCGGTGCCACCGGCGTTAGCTTCAACGGCGCGGCCGCTACCACCTTCAACGTGACCAGCGCCACCAGCATGACGGCCGTAGTGCCCGCCACCGCCACCACCGGCAACGTCGTGGTGACCACCGGCGGCGGGGCCAGCAACGGCATCCTGTTCACCGTGACGACCACCACGGCCACCGCCAAGGCCAACCAGAGCGAGTTCAGCGTGTGGCCCAACCCGGTAGCGGGCAAAGCCACCCTGCACGTCGCCCTCACGGCCCCGGCCGCCAAGGCCAGCGCCACCCTGCGCAACGTGCTGGGCCAGCTGGTTGCTACCCGCGCCTTCAGCGGCAGCACCACCGAGCTGCCCACCACCGGCCTGGCCACCGGCACCTACCTGCTCACCGTGCAAACGGAAGGCCA
>JAQBNT010000039.1 GCA_028288445.1 Hymenobacter sp.
GCCTGACGGCCACGGCCGGGGCGGGCTTCACCTTCTCCGGGTGGAGCGGCGATGCGACGGGCACCACCAACCCGCTCACGGTGACGATGAACGGCAACAAGAACATCACCGCCACCTTCACGGCCACACCGCCGACGACCTACACGCTAACCACCGCCACGGTGGGGACGGGCACCGTAACGAAAAATCCGAACATGGCCACTTATGCCAGCGGCTCGACGGTGGCCTTAACCGCCACGGCTGGGGCTGGCTACACCTTTACGGGCTGGAGTGGGGACGCCACGGGCACAGCCAATCCCCTGTCGGTGACGATGAACGGGAATAAGAACATCACGGCCACCTTTACGGCCACCACGCCGACTACTTATACCCTCACGGTGAATACCCTGGGCACGGGCTCGGTGACGAAAAACCCGAACGCGGCCAGCTACGCCAGTGGCAGCAACGTGGTGCTCACGGCCGCGCCGGGGGCGGGCTTCACGTTCACGGGCTGGAGCGGCAGCGCCACGGGCACGACGAACCCGCTGACGGTGGCCATGACGGCCAACAAGACCATCACGGCCACCTTCACGGCTATCAGTGGGGCGCAGCAGCTCACCGGCTACATTCTGGTCAATGCCAGCACCGGCGCGGATATCCAGCCCCTGGCCTCGGGCGCGACGCTGAACCTGAACTCCCTGCCCACGCGCAGCCTGAACGTGCGGGCCACCACCAGCCCGGTCACGGTGGGCAGCGTGGTCTTCGCCCTGAGCGGAGCCCAGACGCAGAACCAGACCGAAACGACAGCCCCTTACGCCTTATTTGGCGACAACGGGGCGGGCACCTACAACCCCTGGACGCCAGTAGTAGGAAACTATACCCTCACGGCCCGGCCCTACACGGGCGGGGGCGGCAGTGGCACGGCCGGCACACCGCTCACCATCACCTTCAGCGTGACCAATGCGGCGGCCCGCGTAGCGGCGGCTACCACCAGCAGCAGCGCGGCGCAGGCCCCGGCTGAGGCCTACCCGAACCCCTCGCCCAACGGGCACTACCGCCTGCTGCTGCCAACGGACTTCCAGGGCGAAGTGCGCTACCGGCTGATTTCGGTGCTGGGGGCCACGCTGGCCAGCGGCACGCTGCCGGCCGGGGCACGCACCGCCGAGCTGGATTTCGCCCATCCGCTTTCGGGCACCAGCCTGAGCTACCTGCTGCTGGAGGACGGCCGCCACGTCGTTCAGCTTAAGCTCCTGCGGCAATAACCCCGGCTGTTGCCGGCCCAATCGTTCTTTTCCAGCCCGTCTTTTTTCTGCAAATCCACTTTTCTCACACCATGAAATCTTCGCTCACTAGTTTTCTGCTGGCATTTTTGCTGGCTTGCTGTTGCGGCCGGGCGCAGGCCCAGACGCCGCCCACAGGCTTCACCTCTACCACCGTTTCGGCGGGTTGGAACGAGGCGGTGGGGCTGACTTTCAATAGCACGGGCAGCAAGATGTTCGTCTGGGAGCGGCCGGGCAAGGTGTGGGTGGTGGTGAACGGCCAGCGCCAGCAGCTGATTGACATCACGGAGGAAGTGGGGGCCTGGGAAGACCAGGGCCTGCTGGGCTTCGCGCTCGACCCCAACTTCAACACCAACGGCTACATGTACCTGCTGTACGTGGTGGACCGGCACTATTTGATGAACTTCGGCACGGCCAACTACAGTGCCACCACCAACGACTACTACAGCGCCACCATCGGCCGGCTCACGCGCTACACGGCCACGGCCAGCGGCACGGGCTACACCGTGAACCCGGCCAGCCGCAAAATCCTGATTGGCACGACCAAAACCAACGGCATCCCGTCCACCTTCAACGGCCACGTCACGGCGGCCCTGCAGTTCGGCACCGATGGCACGCTGCTGGTGGCCACCGGCGACGGCGCCCACCCGTACCCCGACTTCGGGGCCTGGACGGCCTCCTACGCGCCCCAGGCCCTGGCCGATGGCATCATCAAAGCCAAGGAAGACGTGGGCTCGCTGCGCGCCCAGCTGGTGGACTGCTACAACGGTAAAATCCTGCGCCTGGACCCCAGCAACGGCAATGGCGTGGCCAGCAACCCGTATTACGACGCCGCCAACCCCAATTCGCCCCGCTCCAAAGTGTGGGCGCTGGGCTTCCGCAACCCGTTTCGGATGACGCTGAAGCCCGGCACCGGCAGCACCGACCCCTCGGTGGGCAGCCCCGGCACCATTTACCTCGGCGACGTGGGCGCGGCCAACTGGGAGGAAGTGGATGTGGTGACCGGACCGCGCCAGAATTTCGGTTGGCCCATATTCGAGGGCCTCACGCCCTACGACGCCTTCACCACCTCGAACGTGTACAACCGCGATGCGCCCAACCCGCTGTATAACACGGGCGGCTGCACCAAGCAGTTTTTCTATTTCCAGGACCTCATCAAGCAGGCCACGCCCACGGGCACGGTTACTTTCCCCAACTCCTGCAACACGGCCCAGACGGTGCCCAGCAGCATTCCCACCTTCGTGCACGTCCGGCCGCTGGTAGACTGGGGGCACCCGGCCGCCGGGCCGTCGCGCACGGGCACGTTCAGCGGCAGCACGGCCACTACGGTCAATCTGGGCGCGGCGGGCTCGCCGGTCACGGGGTCGCAGTTTGGGGGCAGCGCCTCCACGGGCGGCGTGTTTTATCCGTATACCGACTTCCCGCTGCAGTACCGGAATACCTACTTTTTCGGCGATTACGTGGGCGGCTGGGTTCGCAACCTGACCGTGAACAGCAGCAACAAGCCCAGCGCGGTGGGCGACTTCGTGCCTAGCGGAGCCGTGCCGGTGGCCTTTGCCACCAGCCCCGGCGAAACAGGCTTGTTCTACGTTAATTTCTATCCCTCGGAAATCCGCAAAATCAGCTACGTGACCACGGCCAGTCCGCCGGTGGCGGTGGCTACGTCCAACAAAACCTACGGGCCCGGCCCGCTCGCGGTGCAGTTCACCGGCAGCGCCTCGACCGACCCCAACAACAGCCCGCTGACTTACCTGTGGAATTTTGGCGATGGCACTGCCAATAGCACGGCCACCAACCCCAGCCACACGTTCTCACCACCCACCTCGGCCGTCACGCCGTACACCGTCACGCTCACCGTGACCAACGCCCAGGGCCTGTCCAACCAGGCCACCATCCGGATTTCGGCCAACAACACGCCGCCGCAGGTCACCATCACCAGCCCGGCGGCTGGCACGCTGTACCCGCTCACGGGCAACACCACCTACCAGCTGGCCGCCACCGTGGCCGACAGTGAGCAGAGCGGCCACCTGCTCAGCTACCAGTGGCAGACCATTCTGCACCACCAGAGCCACGAGCACCCCGACCCTGTGGACACCACCCGGGTGACCAACACCGTCATCGTGCCCTACGGCTGCGGCACCGAAACCTACTACTACCGCATCGTGCTGACGGTGACCGACGCGGGCGGCCTCTCGACCACCAAGGAAGTGCGCCTCGACCCCAACTGCAACGCCACCAGCTTCACGCTGGTGGATGCCGATGCCGCCACCGATGTCGACATTCAGCCCCTGACCAACGGCGCAATTCTCAACCTGGCCACGCTGCCCACCCGCAACCTGAACATCCGGGTCAATGCCAACCCCGCCACTACGGGCAGCGTGGTAATGGTGCTGAACGGGCCCCAAACCCAGAACCAGACCGAATCGGTGGCCCCTTATGCGCTGTTCAGCGATGTGAACGGCGACTACAACGCCTGGACGCCGCCCGTGGGCAACTACACGCTGCTGGCCACGCCGTATTCGGGCAGCGGCGGTAGCGGTACGCCGGGCACGGCGCTGTCCATCAGCTTTACCGTCACGGATTCTGGCACGGCGGGGCCGTTCACGCTCACCACGGCCGTATTCGGCAGCGGCACCATCGCCAAAAGCCCCAACCAGACCACCTACGCCAACGGCACCAACGTGACGCTGACGGCCACGCCGGCCGCCGGCTTCGCTTTCACGGGCTGGAGCGGCGGCGCCACCGGCACCACCAACCCGCTCACGGTGACGATGAATGCCAATAAATCCATCACGGCCACCTTCACGGCCACATCCACTCAGCAGCTCGCCAGCTTCACTTTAGTTAATGCCGACAGCAACGCCGACATCCAGACCCTAACCGCCGGCATGACGCTTAACCTGGCCACGCTGCCTACCCGCCACCTCAACGTGCGGGCCAATACCAGCCCGAGCACCGTGGGCAGCGTCATTTTCGCCCTCAGCGGGGCCCAGGCCCAGAATCAGACCGAGTCGGTAGCGCCCTACGCGCTGTTTTCGGACACGGGCGGGGCCTATACTTCCTGGACCCCGCCCGTGGGCAGCTACTCGCTCACGGCCACGCCCTTCACGGCAGCCGGGGGCGGCGGCACGGCCGGTACCCCGCTCACGCTGGCCTTCAGCGTAATCGACCAGGCTGGCCCTGCCTACACGCTCACCACGGCCACCGTGGGCAGCGGCACGGTGACGAAAAACCCGAATGCCGCCAGCTACGCCAGCGGCACGAGTGTGACACTCACGGCCGCGCCGGCCACCGGCTACACCTTCACCGGGTGGAGCGGCGCGGCCACCGGCACTACCAATCCGCTCACGGTAACCATGACGGCCAACAAATCAATTACGGCCACCTTCACGGCGGTGCCCACTTACACACTCACCGTGAGCACCGTCGGCAGCGGCAGCGTGGCCAAAACGCCCAACCAGACCAGCTACGCCAGCGGCACCACGGTCAGCCTCCAGGCTACCCCGGCGGCGGGCTTCACCTTTAGCGGCTGGAGCGGCGGGGCCACGGGCACCACCAACCCGCTCACGGTGACCATGACGGCCAATAAATCCATCACCGCCACCTTCGTGGCGACGACGACCAGCTACACCCTCACCACGGCCGTGGTGGGCAGCGGCACCGTTGCCAAAAGCCCGAATCAGACCAGCTACCTCAGCGGCACCAGCGTGACGCTGACTGCTACGCCGGCCGCCGGTTTCGCCTTCACCGGGTGGAGTGGCGGGGCCACGGGCACCACCAACCCGCTCACGGTAACGATGACGGCCAACAAATCCATCACCGCCACCTTCGCTGCCACTTACACGCTGACTACCGCCGTGGTGGGCAGCGGCACGGTGACTAAGAATCCGAATGCGGCCACTTACGCCAGCGGCAGCAGCGTGACGCTCACGGCTGCGCCGGCGGCGGGCTACGCCTTCAGCGGCTGGAGCGGCGGGGCCACGGGCAGCACCAACCCGCTCACGGTAACGATGACGGCCAACAAATCCATCACCGCCACCTTCGCTGCCAGTGGCCAGCAGGTGACGAGCTTGATACTGGTGAATGCCGACTCTGACCTCGACATCCAACCCCTGACCACGGGCGCGGTGCTGAACCTGGCCACCCTGCCCTCGCCCAACCTCACCGTCCGGGCCACCACCAGCCCAGCCACGGTGGGCAGCGTGCTCTTCGTGCTGAGCGGCACGCAGGCCGTGAACCACAACGAAAACCTGGCTCCGTACGCGCTGTTTGCCGATTCCAACGGCGACTACAACCCCTGGACCCCGGCCATTGCCGTGGGCAGCTACACCCTCACCGTCACGCCCTACACCGCCGCCGACAATGGCGGCACGGCCGGCACCCCGCTCAGCGTCAGCTTCACGGTGACCAATCAGGCGGCCCGCGTTGCGGCAGCTACCGCTACGTCTGCCACGTCCGCCCGGTCCGTCCTCGTGCCGGCCGCCGCCTACCCCAATCCCTCCGCCGATGGCCACTTCTCTCTGCGCCTGCCCGAGGCCTTGCAGGGCGCGGTGCGCTACCGCCTGCTCACGGCGCTGGGGGCCACGGTGGCCATCGGCACCCTGCCGGCCGATGCTGCGGTGCAGCACCTCGATTTCTCGCATGAAATCAACGCCGCCGGGCTCTACTACCTGCTGCTCGAAAACGACCACGCCGCCGCCCGGCTCAAGCTGCTGCGGCAGTAGTAACTGCGGCTGAACTCTTTCCCCTCGTGGCCTACCCCGGGCCACGGGGGCTTTTTTCGCTCTGTTTTATCCTTTCCTGATTTAAGGCCTCTGGTATGCTGCACCGCTTACACTCTTTTTGGCTACTAAGCGGCTGCTGGGCCGGGCTGCTGGCGGGGCCGGCCGCCGCGCAAACGCGCATTCTGTTCATTGGCAATAGCTTCACGCACGGCAATGCGGCGCCGGTGCTGAACTACAACGCCGTCGGCATCACCGACGAAAACTACGGCCTGCCCCCCAACAGCCCCCGCTACCAGGCCGACCCTGCCATGCCCGGCCCCTGGGGCGGCGTGCCGGGGATTTTCAAAAAAATGACCGACCAGGCCGGCAAGGCCTACGATGTGCACATGGAGGCGGTGAGCGCCGCCACGCTCTCCTATCATTACACCAACGCGCTGAGCGTGGTGCAGCAAGGCCCGTGGGACCAGGTGGTGCTACAGGAAAACAGCATCCAGCCCCTGCCCGTAGCCCGCACCGGCCGGCCCGCCGATTTTCTGAACTATGCCACCCGCCTCGAACAGGCCGTACACGCCGGCAGTCCCGCCGCCCGGGTCTACCTGTACCAGACCTGGCCCCGGGCCGATATGACTTACCCGGCCGGCCAGCCGTACTCGGGCCTGCCCATCGATACCATGACGCGGGACCTGCGCCGGGCCTACGCCTACCTGGCCGCCCACAATTCGCACTTTACCGCCGTGGCTCCCGTGGGCGATGCCTGGCTGCGGGCCATGCAGGCCGGTATTGCCGCCGGAAACCCTTATGCTCCCAATCCCGGCCAGTTCAGCCTGTGGGCACCCGATAATCTGCACGCCAGCAAGTGGGGCTCGTATCTGGCCGCCTGCGTGCTGTTCGCCCAGCTCACCGGCCTCGACCCGCGCCTGCTTGGCCCCACCGAGCAGGCCGCCGTGGCCCTCGACATTACCGGCCCCGCTGCCGCCGCCCTGCAGCAAATCGCGTTTCAGCAGGTGTTAGCAATGGCCGGGCCGTTGCCGGTGGTGCTCACCGCGTTTGCCGCTCAGCGCCAGGCCGCCGGTGTGCGCCTGCACTGGGCCACCGCCACCGAACAGCAAAATGCCCGCTTCGACGTTCAGCGCAGCCCCGATGGCGTGGCCTTTGCCACCATCGCCACCGTGCCGGGGCGCGGCGATTCCCAACAGCCCACCAGCTACGACTTGCTTGATGCGCTGGCCCCGTCGGCCGTGCTCTACTACCGCCTGCGGCAAGTAGACGTGGGCGGCGCGGCCACCTTCTCGCCGGTAGTGGCAGTGGGGCCGGCCGCCGCTTCGGTGTCGCTCTACCCCAATCCGGCTCGGGAGCAGCTTTTCATAGCGGGTCCCGCCGCCACGGCATACCGCGTGCGCAACTCCCTCGGCCAATTGCTGCGGCAGGCCACCATGCCCGCCGGGCAGGCCACCGTAGAGCTGGCCGGCCTGCCCGGCGGCCTCTACCAGCTAGAACTGGAAACGGCCACCGGGCGCGTACGGCGCACCTTCGTGCGCGAGTAAAGTTGTTTTGACATTCCGGGTCTTAAGCATTTGTCATCCTGAGCGTAGCAATGGGCCTCATCGCGCCGGAACAAATCGTCCAGGCGTGATGAGGTCCTTCGCTACGCTCAGGATGACAGCAGTTCGAAGCGCGGTAAACCAGCCACTGCTATTGCAGCACGAAGCGCCCGGCGTAACGGCCGTCGGCATTGTCGAGGTGCAGCACGTATGTGCCGGCCGGTAGTCCGGCGATGGGTACCGTGCCGGTGCCATCGGTGTCAACCGGGAATTGCCCCAGCCGCTGGCCCATGATGGAGTAGAGCACGACCTGCTCGTGGCCGGAAACCGGGCCGGTGAATGCGTAATGCACCAGCCCGTCGGCAGTGGTTGCCAGAAAGGCTTGCAGCTTCGCAGCCGTAGCGCCGGGCTCCACCGTCACTACCCGCACCGGCGAGTAGGTGCTCGTGCCGTCCACATCCACCTGCTGCAGACGGTAATACAGCTTGCTCAGGTTGGCGGGCAACTGCTTGTCGGCGTATTGGTAGGCTTGCGGCAGCGTGGTATTGCCGTGGCCGGGCAGGTGCGCCAGGTTGATGAATTTCTGCCCGTCGCCGCTGCGCTGCACCACAAATTCCTTGTTCTGCTCCTCGGTGGCCGTGTTCCAGCGCAGCTGCACCGCTCCCGGCCCCAGCGGCTCGGCCAGAAACGCCGTGAGCCGCACCGGCAGCGGCGGCGCCACCACTACGAAGCTGATAGTCAGCCCCGACCCTTGGGTGCCGCCGCCCTGCACCGCGTCAAAAACTGTGGCCGTGAGCGTGTAGGTGCCGCCTACGGGCCGCCAGGCGGTATAATCC
Source organism: Hymenobacter sp. (assembly GCA_028288445.1). Lineage (GTDB taxonomy): Bacteria > Bacteroidota > Bacteroidia > Cytophagales > Hymenobacteraceae > Hymenobacter. Next base: position 8,361 of record JAQBNT010000039.1, read on the forward strand.
CCGTTCAAATCGCTAAACAGGGCATAAGGGGCCAGGTTTTCGATGCCCGAGTAGGTTTGGGCCCCGGTGAGGTCGAAGCTCACGCTGCCCACCGTGGCCGGGGTGGTGTTGGCCCGAATGTTTAGGTTGGCCGTGGGCAGCGAGGCCAGCGTGAGCGTCATGCCGGATGTCATGGTCTGGATATCAGTGTCAGTATCAGCATTCACCAGCGTGAAGCTCGTGATGCCGCCCACCGAATTCACCACCGTGAAGCTGAGCGTGAGCGGCGCGCCGCTGGTCCCCGTCCCGTCCGGGTCATCAAACGGGGTGGCGAGCAGCGAGTAGCTGCCCACCGGCGGTGCCCACGGGAAATAGTCGCCCATAAAATCGCTGAACAGCGCGTACGGTGCAAAATTCTGCGTTTCGTTGCGCGTTTGGGCTCCGCTCAGGTTTATCACCACGCTGCCCGGCAGGGGCAGGTCGGTATCGGCCCGGATGTTGAGGTTGCGGGTGGGCAGCGTGGCCAAGTCCAGCACGATGCCCGGTGTCAGGGCAAAAAGGTCGGTGTCAGTGTCGGCATTCACCAGCGTGAAACCGGTAATGGAGGCGGCTGCCGCCGTGCTTCCGGTGCCTGCCACCCAGGCGGGTAACAACGGGGTAGCCCAGGTAAACAGGCTGATTAACAACGATAAGTAGACCTTGATTTTCATGACAGGGAGACGTTGAAAGTGGATACTTAATCGGCTCACCCAGACACTGGCATCCAGAAGCGTTATGTTTGGATGAGTTATTACAAATATAATATATATAATTAATTAATAAATATAAATTTTCTAAGTTCACGGTTCTGCTTGTTGTAACTTTTTGAGATAAAATAGCCCGGCGGCATCGCCCCGCCTGCCGCCGGGCGCTAACCCAGCCGCCGCCCGGGCCGCGTACTACGCTGCCGATAAAAGAATGCACGGCAACTTATCAGCACCTGGGTACTGATAAGTTGCCGTGCTGAATACCGTTTTAATCCGTGCTGAAATGGTTGTTCCCGCCGCTGCTATGCGGCGGTAGCCGGCGCGTGCGCCGGCCGCCGCGCCGCCGGGGCCGCAGTAGGTACTGCCGCCGGCCCCGGCTGCGCCGCCCGCGCCTGAACAAGCCGCCGCGTGGCCCAGATGCCGCGCCGGTGCTGCCATACGTAGCGGTAGGCGCGCAGCGAGGGCCGCTCCAGCAGCAGGCAGTAGAGCAGAATGCCCAGCTGCCGGGGCAGCGCCCGCATCCACAGGCCCGGCAGTTGGCGGGCCGGCGGGTTCTTGAGTAGCAGCAGCCACTGGTTTTTCACGGCATCGGCCTTGATGGTGCCGTTCAGGCGCAGGCGGCGGCGCAGGTCGGCGGGGCGGAACTCGCGCGGGTGCAGGGCCCGGCAGGCGGGCTCAAACCAGGTGCTCCAGCCGTAGAGGCGGCCCCGCCAGGCAATGTCCCAATCCTCCTTGTGGGCAAAAAACCGCTCGTCGAAAAACTGCCCGTCCACCCGCAAATCGTCAATAAAAGCGCGGCGGTAGAGCGGCAGCGCGCCATCGGCCCCGTCTACCGGGCCGGCCACGAGGGGCGTTTCGGCCAGCGGCAGGCCGTGGTGGCGCAGCCGGAAGCGGCCGTCGGGCAGGGCCTCCAGCCCGGTGCTGTCGATGCGCGGGGCGGCCCCGGGGTTTTGCAGCAACAGGCCGCAAACGGTGCCCGCGCCGGGGTGGGCGCGCAGCGTGGCCAGGGCCCGGCCCAGGTAGTTCACGGCCATTTCAATGTCGGGGTTCACCAGCAGCACGGCCTCCGAGGTGGTGCGGTCGAGGGCGTAGTTATGGCCGCCGCAGAAGCCGGTGTTGCGCGGCAGGGGGTGCAGGCGCACGCGGGCATCGGTGGCGGCCAGGGCGGCCACGCGGGCGCAGGTGTTGTCGGCCGAGGCGTTGTCTACCACCCACACCTCAAAATCGGCATACGTTTGGGCCAGTATCGAGCGTAGGCAGGCTTCGATGACGTCGGCGCTGTTCCAGCTGACGACGGAAATCAGAACGGAAGGCATGGCGGATTTGGAGGTTATACTGGTTTCCAGCCCGTCATGCAGAGCACAGCGAAGCATCTTGGCCACAGCAAGTAATCCAATCGAATGGATTAGTAGTGGCGGGCAAGATGCTTCGCTGCGCTCTGCATGACGGGGCTTTTATTGATTTTTGAAGTCCTATTACCTTACGCATTCACCAGCTGGCGCAGGGCCATTTCCACGGCTTGGCGCAGCGCAGTGAGGTCCACCGTGAGGTCGTCCTGGCGGTCGGCGGTGGCGCGCTGGGCCGAGGCCGATTCCAGGGCGCAGATGATGGGGAAGTGCGGCATGCCCAGGCGGGCCGTGAGGTCGAGGTAGTCGGGCACCACCAAGTTGCGGGGCAGGAGCTCGATGAGCGGCGTGCCCTCGGCGCAAAACATGATGTTGACCAAGCCCGCGCCCACCGGCCCCACCACCGCCCGCGCCCCGGAAAACAGGGCCGCTTTCTCGCGGAAGCTCAGTTCGGTGAGGGCGTAGCTCTCGAAGCCGTATTCGGCCAGCAGCGCCTCCACTTCGGCCTCGTTGCGCACGCGCCGGAAGGCAGCATCGCGCCGGCTCACGTACACCAGTGGACTGAAGCGGGTGGCGCGGGCCGCCGCGGCTGCCAGGGGCCGGTAGGCATCCTTCATAAACTCGCCAGCCCAGCGCGGGGCGTGGCGGCCGGTGCCGCGCACCGGGGAGGTGAGCAGCAGCCGCTGGGCGCGCAGGTGCGTGGTGGTTTGCAGGTCGATAATCTGCTCGTTGCGAATGCCCAGGGCCAGCAGCGTTTCCATCACGAAGTGCTGCTCGCGGCTGTATATCAGGAAGTAGTCGACTTCGTCCCACAGGCCGGCTTCTTCCACCAAGTGCAGGCGGGGCAGCGAATCGAGGAGCCAGTGGTAGTAGTTGCCCATGGCCGCGCCGCCGCCCGACAGCAGGCTGCACACCGTGCCCGAAACCTGGCCCGGCGTGCGGAAATAGCGCTGCCGGAAAATGGGGTTTTCGGCCGGCGGAGCCACTGCAAAATTGCCCGCCGAAAACTGGAGCGACACGTCGCCCACCAGGTGGTTATCGGCCGCGACCACGGCCAGGGTGCCGAAATTATCGGCGTTGATGCGGGCATTGGGCAGCAGCAGCACAAAGGCGGCGGCCACTTCTTCCTGCTCGGAAATGCGGTCGTAGTAGGCCGGGGCCAATGATACAAACTCGTCGGGCACGGTGAGGTGCGAGGTGTAGCCGGGGTATACTTCCACGTAGTGCGCGCCGCTGCCGGGACGGTCGGCCAGGGCTTTGGCGGTGGGGTGCACGCCGGTGGGGCGCAGGTGCTCGTGGTGCGGCACAAGGTCTCGCAGTAGCCGGCTGGTGCGCCGTTGGGCTCGGGTAAGGAGGTCTTGCATAATCAGATAAGTTTGCTGGTGGGAGGGTTAAGGCCCGGAGGTGTATGGTTCGGACATCACAACACCTGGTGCAGGCAGCTGCTGAGGGCGTTGAGGTCCACGGTGAGGTTTTCGCGCCAGCCGGCGCGGCGGGAGGTGATGGGGCCATCGGCGGCATTGGCTACCAGGTAGCGGTGGCGCAGGCCCAGGCGGTAGCACAGCTCGGGGTATTCCACCACCGTGAAGTGCTTTGGAAACAGCTCGACCACCGGCGTGCCGGCGGGGGCAAACACCAGGTTGGCCAGGCCCGCGCCGGTGGGCGCTACCACGGCCCGCGCCCCGGCAAACAGCGCCAGCTGCTGCTCAAAGCTGTAGTCGCTCAGCACGTGCGTCTCGAAGCCGTAGGGGCGCAGCAGGGCTTCCACGTCGGGCTCGTTGAGGACGTGGCGGGCGGGCGCGTCGCGCCGGCTCAGGTACACGTAGGGGCTGAAGGTGTGGGGCGCGGCGGCGGCGCGCAGCTCGTCGCGCAGGAAGTCGCAGGCCCACTGCGGCGTGTGGGTGCCCGCGCCGCGCACGGCCGAGGTCACCAGCAGGCGGTCGGCCACGAGGTGGCGGTGGGTGCGCAGGTCAATCACCTGCTCGGGCCGGATGCCGAGGGCGCGAAGCGAGTCGGCCACGAAGCGCCGCTGCCCGTCGTACACCAGAAAATAGTCGATATCATCCCATAAACCCGCTTTTTTGAGCAAATGCAGGCGCGGCAGCGAGTCAATCAGCCAGTGGTAATAGTTGCCCACGGCCGCGCCGCCGCCCGAGAGCAGGCTGGCCACCGTGCCGCGCACCCGGCGCGGCTCCGAGAACCAGCGCTGGGCAAACACGTTATTGTCCTCCGGCCGGGCCAGGTCCGAGCGTTGCGTATCGTACTGAAACGAGGCATCGCCCACCAGCCGGTTGTCGGGGCTGATGACGGCCACGCTCAGAGCGTTGTCGGCCAGCAGGCGGCCCTCCACCAAGCTCAGCACGAAGGCGGCCGGGGTTTGCTCCACGCGGTTGGGCTTGGCGTGCAGGCCGCCGTAGTCGGTGGTGTGGGCGTACAGGTCGGGCGTCACGTTCAGGTACGACACCTGCGCTGGGTACACCTCGGTATAGTTGGTCCCGCTGCCGGGGCACGCGGCCAGGTCGCGGCTGCTGGGGTGCACGCCCACGGGGCGGTAGTGCTGGCGGCGGGGCAATAACTCGCGCAGCAGGCGGCCCGCCCGCTGCCGCCCCCGGTTCAGAATGTCAGGCATTTTCACTGCAGAAAAAGGTAAGGCGGATGGTGGTTGGCTAGTGTAGTAGGCCGTCATGCAGAGCGCCGCGAAGCATCTTTACTGTATTAGTAATCAATGCTATTGCAACGAAGCGGTAAAGATGCTTCGCGGCGCTCTGCATGACGGCCTAACACATTCTACATGACGTCCTTTTGTCTTCAAGTTGACCCGGCTACTTCACGGGCTGGCCCTGGCCCGCGGCCTGCCACTCGGCCGAGGCCAGGACCTGGCGCAGGCCGGCTTTCAGCGAGAGGCGATGGCGCCAGCCCAGGGCGTGTATCCGGCTCACGTCAAGCACCTTGCGCATGGTGCCGTCGGGCCGCGAGAAGTCGAAATGGATTTCGCCCGCGAAGCCCGTGAGTTCGGCAATCAGCTCGGCCAGCTCGCGGATGGACAGGTCCTGGCCGGTGCCCACGTTCACGGGGCCGGCTTCGTCGTAGTGGTCCATCAGGAAGAGGCAGGCCTCGGCCAGGTCGTCGACGTGCAGGAACTCGCGGCGCGGGGTGCCGGTGCCCCACACGTCCACGCGGGGCCGGTTGTGCTGCACGGCTTCCTCAAACTTGCGCAGCAGGGCAGCCATCACGTGCGAGCTTTCCAGGTCGTAGTTGTCGTTGGGGCCGTAGAGGTTGGTGGGCATCACGGTGATGAAATTGCAGCCGTACTGCTCGCGGTAGGCCTCGCACATCTTCACGCCCGCGATTTTGGAAATGGCGTAGGGCTCGTTCGTGTGCTCCAGCGGGCCGGTGAGGATGTATTCCTCCCGAATGGGCTGCGGGGCCAGCTTCGGGTAGATGCACGACGAGCCCAGGTACAGCAGCTTGCGCACGCCGTGGCGTTGGCTTTCGTGCAGCACGTTGGCCGTAATCATCAGGTTTTCATAGATAAAATCGGCCCGCAGGGTGTTGTTGGCGTGGATGCCGCCCACCTTGGCGGCGGCCAGTAGCACGTATTCGGGCCGGTTTTCGGCAAAAAAGCGGGCCACGGCCGCTTGGTTACACAGGTCGAGCTCGGCCGATGTGCGGGTGATGATATTGGTGTAGCCCCGGCGCGTAAGCTCGCGCAGCAGGGCCGAGCCCACCATGCCGCGGTGGCCCGCGATGAAGATGCTGGAAGTCTTTTCCATGAGTAAAAAGGCGAAGTCGGTGCGGAAAAAAAGGCGCGGCAGCCCGCGCCGGCCGGCTACTCGTCGTGGTAGCTGAGCACGGCGTGGCCGGCTTGCAGCAGCACGGTGTCGCGCCGGAACAAGGTCAGGTCACTCTGCACCATGTCGCTCACCAGGCCGGCCAGGTCGTACTTGGGCACCCAGCCCAGCTCGGCCCGCGCCCGGCTGGGGTCGCCGATGAGCAGCTCCACCTCGGTGGGGCGGAAGTAGGCCGCGTCCACGGCCACCACTTGCTGGCCGGCCCGCAACTGGTATTCGGGGTTGTGGCAGGCCACCACGTAGCCCACTTCGGCCACGCCCTCGCCCGCGAAGTCTACTTCAATGCCCAGCTCGGCAAAGGCCAGGCGCACAAACTCGCGCACCTTGGTGGTCACGCCGGTGGCAATGACGTAGTCGCGCGGCTCGTCCTGCTGCAGCATGCGCCACATGGCTTCCACGTAGTCTTTGGCGTGGCCCCAGTCGCGCTTGGCTTCCAGGTTGCCGAGGTAGAGGCGGTCCTGCAAACCCAGCGCGATGCGGACCACGGCCCGCGTAATCTTGCGGGTGACGAAGGTTTCGCCCCGGCGCGGGCTTTCGTGGTTGAACAGGATGCCGTTGCAGGCATACAGGCCGTAGGCTTCGCGGTAGTTCACCGTAATCCAGTAGGCGTAGAGCTTGGCCACGGCGTAGGGCGAGCGGGGGTAAAAGGGCGTGCTTTCGCGCTGCGGCACCTCCTGCACCAGCCCGTACAGCTCCGAAGTGCTGGCCTGATACAGCCGCGTCTTCTTGCCCAGGCCCAGAATGCGGATGGCCTCCAGCAGGCGCAACGTGCCCAGCCCGTCCACGTCGGCCGCGTACTCGGGCGTGTCGAACGAAACCTTGACGTGCGACATGGCCCCGAGGTTGTAAATCTCATCGGGCTGCACTTCCTGCACGATTCTGATTAGGTTAGTGGCATCGGATAAGTCGCCGTAGTGCAGCTTGAAGCGCACGTCTTTCTCGTGCAAATCCTGGTACAAGTGGTCGATGCGGTCGGTGTTGAACATCGACGAGCGGCGCTTGATGCCGTGCACTTCGTAGCCTTTAGCCAGCAGCAGCTCGGCGAGGTAGGCCCCGTCCTGGCCCGTAATTCCAGTAATTAATGCGCATTTCATAAGCAGCGGTTAAAATGAGGTAAGAGATGACTTGCCGGTACCCCCGGATAGAGTAGGTGATAGCAAGATAGTAATTTATATCAAGATTCATATATTGTTCATTCATTAATTTATTTTTTCGACAAAAAAACCATGTTATTCTACCGAGGAGCTACTGTAGCGTGGACATTTAGTTCGCGGCCCCGCGCCGATAGAATCGTTCGGGCATCGTCCGGGGACGCGAACTAAAAGTTCACGCTACGGCAACTCGGCCCCAAAACCAAAAAAGCCTGGCCGCAGGGGCCAGGCTTTTGAACAGGTGCGCGTTGCGCAATTGAGGGAGAGCCGACTAGGGCAGCGGAGTGGCTTGTTTCCAGAGCTCGATGCCCGAGATGTTGGCCATGCCGCCGGTGGTGCCCACGTTCACCGTGCCGTCGGTGATGTTGGCCGTGAAGGGGCCGAGGCGGTCCCAGTGGCCGGCCGAGCCGCTGTTGTAGCCGCTCAGTACCGTTTTGCCTTCGAGCGAGATGTTGAAGGTTTCCGCTTTGTTATCCTCCCATACATAGAGGTATACGCTGTAGGTGCCGCTGGCTACGCCGCTCAGGGCCACGGTGTTGTTGCTGCCATACATCGAGGCGCGAATCATGCTGGCGCGGGTGGCGTCGGTGGCGGGCGTCAGGGTCACGTTCTGGTTGGCGAAGGGGGTGAGGCCCGTGGTGCTAAAGTTGGCCGCGCTGGCGCTGGCAGCCCAGCTCTTGCCGTCGAGGGTGATGGCCCCGCCGCCCAGGTTCACGGCCCGAACGAAGGTGGGCACGGTGGTGGCAGGCGGCGTGGTGGTCGTAGCAGTCGTTACCGTTACGCTGGCAGCGGCCGAAGTGGTGGCGGCACCGGCGTTATTGGTAGCGCGGGCCGTCAGGCTCAGGGTACCGGCGGCGGCGGGCGTGTAGCTGAGGGCGTAGGGAGCCGTCAGGTCTTCGCCGAGCTTGGTGGCCCCGTTGAAGAACTCCACTT
>JAQBNT010000059.1 GCA_028288445.1 Hymenobacter sp.
AACGCTACGGGCGCAGGAGCAGCAGTACTTGCAGCAGCTCACGCGGCCGGCCACGCAGAAGCCGGACCCGAGCAAACCCACCTGGTAGGCCTTAGTTACCATTATTTGAAAAGTCAGTCGTCATCGCAACCCACTGCGGCTAACAACTGTTAGGCAAACTGCCGGTCGGGGCGTTTGAAATCCGTACTTTTGCGGTCTGATTCAACCTCCCACCCCAACCCCCTCATTTTCCTGATTATGCAGATTAAAGAAGTTGTCATCATCTCGGCCGTTCGCACGCCGATTGGCTCGTTTGGCGGAGTTCTCGCCTCGCTGTCGGCTACTGAGCTGGGGGCCATTGCCCTGAAGGGTGCGCTCGATAAGGCTGGCGTGGCCGGTTCGGAAGTGAACCAGGTGATTATGGGCAATGTGATTTCGGCCAACCTGGGCCAGGCCCCGGCTCGCCAGGCCGCCAAAAAAGCCGGCTTGCCTGATACCGTGGAGTGCACGACCGTGAATAAAGTATGCGCTTCGGGCTCGAAAGCCATTATGATGGCCGCCCAGAGCATCATGCTGGGGCAGTCGGACGTGGTATTGGCCGGCGGTATGGAGAGCATGAGCAATGTGCCTTATTACCTCGACAAGGCGCGTTTCGGCGCGAAATACGGCCACGGCCAGATGATTGACGGCCTCGTGCGCGACGGCCTGTGGGACCCATACAACGACTACGCCATGGGCAACGCGGCCGAGCACACGGCCAAGGAAATGGGCATCACCCGCGAGCAGCAGGATGCCTTCGCCATTGAGAGCTACACCCGCAGCGCCGCCGCCGCCAAGGCCGGCAAAAAGAAGGACGAAATTGTGCCCGTGAGCATCGAGAGCCGCGGCAAAACCACGGTGATTGAGGACGACGAGGAATACCTGAAAGTGGATTTTGCCAAATTCCCCGGTCTGAAGCCGGCCTTCCTCAAGGAAGGCGGCACCGTGACGGCCGCTAATGCCTCGACGCTGAACGACGGCGCGGCCGCCGTGCTGCTGATGAGCCGCGAGAAAGCCGACGAGTTGGGCCTCACCCCCATTGGCCGCATCCTGGGCTTTGCCGATGCCGAGCAAGCTCCGGAGTGGTTCACCACTTCGCCCTCGCTGGCCATTCCGAAGGCCCTGAAAAACGCTGGCAAAACGGCCGCCGATGTGGATTTTTACGAAATCAACGAAGCTTTCTCGGTGGTTAGCCTGGCGAATAACAAGCTGCTGAACCTGGACGGCGGTAAGGTGAACAAGTACGGCGGAGCCGTGAGCCTGGGTCACCCGCTGGGGGCTTCCGGCGCCCGCATCGTGACCACGCTGATGAACGTGCTCAAGAATGAGGGCGGCAAAATTGGCGTGACGGGCATCTGCAACGGCGGCGGCGGCGCCAGCGCCATTGTGGTGGAGGCGCTGTAGGCGTTTCGTTATTGAATTAAGAAAGCCCCGCCGTTTGAAACCGGCGGGGCTTTTTTTGGCCCGAATTTTAGCAAGAAGCCCCATCTGCACGGAAATAGCAATTCCTGCGTTCTTTCGCCTATGAAATATTTGTTGCCTTTTTTGCTGCTGCTAGCCCTCCCCTCGTACGGGCAGCGGCTAAAACGATTCATCACCTACTACGACTCGACCAAAGTATACAAGCGTGAGGTTTATACGGCCCTGGTGGCGGCCGATACCGTGCCGCAGGGCAGTTATAAGCGATTTTATCGCAATGGCAAGTTGGAGCAGCAGACCAGTTTTAAGCAAGGGAAGCGTGACTCGGCCTACGTGGAGTTTCATCCCAGCGGCACGCGGCGGCTCGAAGCCACTTATCAGGACGGCATCCGGCAGGGGCCGTTCAAGACCTATTACGACGATGGCAAGGTGGCGCAGGCCGGTTTTTTCGTGGATGACGAGCCCAACGGCGAGTTGACCTACTTCCACCCGGACGGCTCCATTCGACTAAAAACTACATTGGTGAAGGGCCAGCCCAACGGCGCGCTACGGGCCGTGTATCCCGATGGGAAAGTTCAGGCCGAAGTGAATTACGAAAACGGCCAGCCCAACGGCGCGGTGAAATTCTATTACCCCAACGGCGTGGTACAGAGCGAGGGCAGCTTCACGCGTGGGCTGCTATCGGGCCCCTATATCACGCGCTACCCCAACAACCAGATTGAGGTGGAGGTATTGGCCGACAAGAACGGGCGGGGCCGCTACCGCAGCTACTACCAGAGCGGCAAGCTGCAGACGGAGAGCACCTACGCGCCCGCGCCGCTGCTGCAGCGCCCGGTGAAAAATCAGCTCGGCGACGACCTGACCAAGCGCGTGCTGCCGCCCACCGGCACCAGCAATCTCGACGGCCCCGCCACCAGCTACTATGAGAGTGGCCAGATTAAGAGCAAGCTGACGTACCGCAACGGCACGCCAACGGGTAAGGGCATCGAGTATTTCGTGACCGGTAACCCGCACGAGGAAACCGACTACGGCAACAACGGCCGCGACCGCAAAATCACGCGTTACCAGGATGCCCCCGGTAAGGTTGTGCAAGCTGAAGAGCAGTATAAGAACAACCGCCCCACCGGCTCCTGGCGCGAGTATTACCCCGACGGCAAGGCCGTGCGCAAAGCCGAAACCTACGGCCCCAGCGGCCGCTTAGTGGGCGACCGAATCACCTACTTCGAAAACGGCCAGATACAGACCAAGCAGCCGTACCTGAACGGGTTTCTGGGCGGCGTGGGGCAGGAATATTTTGCCTCGGGCAAGCTGCGCAAGGAAACCACCTACGTGCGCAGCCAGATTCAGGGGGCGTTTAAAGAATACCGCGAGGATGGCACTGTGGCCGTGAGCGGCCAGTACCGCAATAGCCGCCAGAGCGGCGTGTGGACCTATTACAAGGAGGACGGCACTACCGTGGACCGCACCGTGACCTACCGCAACGGCCAGCAGGTGACTGACCCAATCAAACAGCCCAAAGCCAAGCCCCGGCCCCCGCTGAAACGAAAGTAGCGTTCAGATACAAGGCCGTCATGCAGAGCGCAGCCAAGCATCTTTACTGCCACCACTAACTTTTTTGATTGCGTTGTGCGGTAACGATGCTTCGCTGCGCTCTGCATGACCGTCTTTTTAAAACTGCTATGAAAGCCCCGACCAATTGGCCGGGGATTTTTTTATGCTTTTGAATCGATTATGAACAACTCAGGCAACTGCCAGAAGCAACCCGGCATCTAACGCTTCGAACCCCATTCCTCCGCAACGGCTTCCTAGGCCTGCACGCCAAAATTATTTTTCTGGCGCTTACAAACTGAATTTCAACTGGTAACAATTTCAAAAGCTTTGCTTAACAGAAATTTATTCAACCAGTACCTTGCGTTACAAAGTACCTGCTTTACATTTGTTCCATACAACGCCTAGTAGCTGCCGTCAGCGTGTACCAAAGACGGCCCGCTACCCGGCGCGGCTTCTCACTCACCGGGGATTCGGGCCCCGGACCCCTCACCTCTCCAGCGGAACCGCGGCCGCTGCCGGACCTGAGCCGCCCTTCGCCCGACCTCACCTTTTTCGCTGCACCATGAAAACCTTTTTCACTCCAATCACTGGTTTTTGCTTTGGCCGTTTGCTGCTGGCTTCGGCTACGATGCTCTTTCTACCTGTCGGGGCTGCCATGGCCCAAACCGCTGGCCCCGGCCGCGTGAGCGGCAGCCTGGTAGAGGCCGGCACCGGCCAGGCCGTACCCTTCTCCGATGTGCTGCTGCTGCGTTCGGCCGATTCCACCTTCGTGGCCGTGGCCCAGACCAGCGAACAGGGCACTTTCAAGGCGGCTGCGCTGCCGCTGGGTACCTACTTGCTGCGGGTGCAGGACCTGAACTACGGCGTGCTGCGCCGCCGCTTCACGCTCACGGCCGCTGCGCCAACGCTGGAGTTGTCGGGCCTGAAGATGAGCGCGGCCACGGCTACTAAGCTGAGTGAAGTGGTGGTAACGGGCCAGAAAGCGGCTGTGGTGGAAGAGCTGGGCAAGCGCGTCATCAACGTGGAGAAGGACCTGGGCAGCGTGGGCGGCACGGCGGCCAACGTGCTCCAGAACGTGCCCTCGGTGAGCGTGGACGTGAACGGCACGGTGAGCATGCGCGGCACTTCGAATGTGACCATTCTCATTGATGGCAAGCCGGCCGGCGTGAGCAACGGCGGCACCGGCGGCCCCCGCCTCGACCAGATTCCGGCTTCGCGCATTGCCCAGATTGAGGTAATTACCAACCCCTCGGCCAAGTACGACGCGGCCGGCGGTGGCGGGGTTATCAACCTGATTACCAAAAAAGAAACCCGCACCGGCACCAACGGCACGGCCGCCTTCAACCTGGGCACCGCCGACAAATACAGCGGCAACCTGAGCCTGAGCCGCAAAGTGGGCAAAGCCACCTTCACGGCCAGCTACGACGGCCGCGACGTGACCTACCGCAACCACGGCCACAGCGAGCAAACCGCCCTGCTCGGCCCCGGCGAAACCATCCGCACCACCCAGCAGGCCGTGGGTAGCGAAACCCACCGCAACCACGAAATGCGCGTGGGCGTGGAGCTGGAACTGCCCAAAAACCAGACCCTGAGCCTGAACGTGAGCCCCAACCTGGAGCGCAACATCGAAGGCGAAAGCCAGGACCTGACCCAGCAAACCAACAACGGCCCGGTGCAGAAAAACATTGGCCGCCAGGACCTGGATGTGCACGTGAAGGTGCTGGAAACCGACGGCAACTACCGCCGCACCTGGGACGCCCACAAGGGCCGCGAGCTGACCGCCAACTTCGGCAGCGTGATAATTGACGCCAACGTGCCGGTGGTGCAGCGGCAGTACGCCGGGGCCGGCTCGGGGAGCGTGCCGCAGCCCGGCACCCGCCAGTTGCTCGACCTGCTGGCCAACGTGCAGTACGGGCAGGTGGACTACGTGCACCCGCTAGCCGACGGCAAAGGCCGCCTCGAAATGGGGGCCAAAGTAGAGCGCCAGGGCAACAAAGGCAGCAACAGCTTCGGCTACGCCACCAGCGAAACCCGCCCCGACGACTTTCAGAACGACCCCACCCGCTCGCTCACCTATAATTCCAACCAAGTGGTACCCGCTGCCTACGTGACCGCCCAGCACAGCTTCGGCAAGAAGTGGAATGCGCAGGCCGGCCTGCGCTCCGAGTACACTTACCTGACCGGCTCCATTGAGGGCGGCGAGGGCATTGCCCAGCGCGGCACCCTCAGCCAGGACTACCTGAGTTTCTTCCCGTCGGCCCTCATCAGCCGGGACTTTGGCAAGGAGGCCGGCCAGAACCGCCTGCAGCTGAGCTACGCCCGCCGCCTCAACCGCCCCAACTTTATGCAGCAGCTGCCGCTGGCCATCTACCAGGACCCGCGCAGCTACCGCCTCGGCAACCCGCGCTTGCAGGCTGAATTCAGCAACAACATCGAGCTGGGCCACCAACTCACCGTTGGGCAGGCCACCATTACCAGCACCGCGTTTGCCCGCATCACCACCAATTCCATCCAGCGCCTGCGTTTCGTGGACACCCTGGCCACCCGCCTGGCCGGAGCCGGCGCGGGCCTCGTGACTGCCGAAACCTACGGCAACTACGGCACCACCACCAACCTCGGGGCCGAGTTCAGCCTCAACCAGCCCCTGGCCAAGTGGTGGCGCCTGAATGCCAGCACCAGCCTCTACCGCGCCCAGATTGCCGGCAACGGCATCGCCAACAACCGCACGGCCTTCATTGCCACGGCCCGCCTCACCAACAACTTCACCATCCGCCCCACCCTCGATTTGCAGCTGAGCGGCAACGTGCGCTCGGCCCAGCTCACGGCCCAGGGCCGGCAGCTGGCCTCCGGGCAGGTTGACCTGGCCCTGCGCCAGCGCCTGTTCTCCGACCGCGCCGCCCTCACCCTGCGCATCGCCGACCTGCTCAACACCCAGCAGTACCGCAACGAAGTCGCCACCGATGTACTGAGCAGCACCCGCTACTCCAAAGACGAAAGCCGCGTGGGCTGGCTGGGCTTCACTTGGTACATCGGGGCCAGCAAAGCCAAGCCGGGCCGCATCGAGGCCGCGCCCCAGGGCGGTGGCGGCTTCGGCGGCTGAGTTACCTAACGTTTTTCCCTCTGTTTGCCACCCCGCTTTTCTCACCTTCTTCTTTCTGCAAAAACCCCGTCGTCGGCTTGGTCCGGCGGCGGGGTTTTGTGGTTAGGAGTAAGCAGATTGTTAAAGGGTAATGACATGAGCTATTACCTCAAAAGCTACTCCGGTTTATTATCCAACCACACTCATCAGGCGGGATGCTTACTTTGCAGCCTTCTTCGGCTTAGCGCCACTGAATATGTACATACAGAAACTGACCATTGAGAACATCCGGGGGCTAAAGCACTTCGAGATGACCTTTCCTGAAAACCCCGCCGGCTGGCACGTCATCATTGGCGATAATGGTGCGGGGAAATCAACCCTAATTCGGGCCATTTCACTGGGACTGATTGGGCCGAACGAAGTGCGAGAAGCTAATCCAAATTTTGCTGAATGGCTGCGGCAAGATACAAAGAAGGGCTTCGCAGAACTTGTAATAAGCTGGGACGCAAAATATGATACATTTAAAGGATTGGGCAGGGCCAAGAATTTAGTAGCAAAGGTGTTGCTGCAACCGGCTAATCCTCTCGAGAAACTGATGGGCAGTCCTCCCTTAGTGGAGGCAATAGCAGATGAAAAAGGAAAGCTAGTGCCAGGCAAATATTTGTGGGGTAACAGCGAGAAAGGATGGTTCTCGGCTGGTTTCGGACCTTTTCGTCGATTCACCGGCGGAGATGCTAAATATGACAAAGTGTATTCGTCATCTCCTCGTTGCGGCGCACACCTTTCAGTATTTGGTGAAGATGTAGCACTAACTGAGGCACTACGTTGGTTACAGGAAATTGATTATCAGCAACTGAAAGCTAGAGAAAAACGAGTTCGTCAGGATACTAATAGAGTTGATATGGACGAAAACGAAGGCTTTGCTAACGGGTCCGAATCCGAGATGATAAACGAAGTGCAACAGCTATGGAAAATAGCTTCGCGTTTACAAAAAAGCAACCTCTTTAGTGAAGCTGAATCCCTACTTCGTCAAGCTCTGGCTGTGGCTGAAAAAGCAGCCGGGCCTAATCACCCTAGCGTCTCTATTGGACTTAACAATTTAGCGTTATTGCTACAGGACACAAATCGATTAGCTGAGGCAGAACAACTTTTTCAAAGAGCCTTGACTATTGACAAATCTCATTTCGGACCTGAACATCCTGAAATAGCTACAAGTCTCAGTAATCTAGCATCACTGCTTTTCGCCACAAATCGATTAACGGAGGCTGAATCGTATATGCGCCAAGCCCTAACACTTACTGAAGCCAACCTTGAAGCTGAGCATCCCGATGTGGCCATCCGCCTTAACAATCTGGCAGTATTGCTTCAAAACACTAATCGATTCGCCGAAGCTGAGCCACTCTTACGACGCGCTTTGGCCATCACTGAAGCTAGTCTTGGTCAAGAGCACCCAAGTGTAGCTATTCGTCTTAATAATCTGGCTGTACAACTACGGGAGAGTAATCGACTGGCTGAGGCTGAACTGTTATTCTGGCGCGCTTTGGCTATCACAGAAGCTAACCTTGGTGTGGAGCACCCCGATGTAGCGATTCAACTTAATAACTTAGCTGTTTTGCTTCAAGATACTAATCGCCGGGCAGAAGCTGAGCCGCTTTTACGTCGCGCTTTGGCTATTACTGAAACAAGTCTTGGGTCAGAACATCCAGATGTGGCCATACAACTTAACAACTTGGCATTATTACTTCGGGAATCCAATCGAATTGATGAGGCGGAATCGTTTCTGCGACGAGCCTTAACAATCACTGAGAATAGCCTTGGAAACACACATCCTACATTTGGACTTCGACTCAGAAACTTAGGGGCATTACTCCAAGAAACTAATAAGCATGCTGAGGCAGAGTTATTCTTACGGCGCGCCTTGTCTATTGCCGAGACTGGTCTTGGCTTGGAGCACATAGATGTAGCACATAGTCTTAGCAGTCTTGCATTATTACTTCAAGAAACTAATCGGCTAGACGAAGCAGAATCTCTCTTGCGTAAATCTTTGGTTATTACTGAAGCGATTTTTGGCACTGAGCATTCCAGCTTAAGTAGTAGCCTACATAATTTGGCAATGCTACTTCAAGATACTGGCCGTTTATCAGAGGCAGAATTACTCCTACGTAGGGCACTTGCAATTGATGAAGCAAGACTTGGTGCTAATCATCCAGAAGTTACAATTGACCTTAATGCTTTAACATCATTACTTAAAGCCGATAACCGTACAGTAGAAGCAAATTTGTTAATTCAACAGTATGAAAGAAAACGAACTGCTATACCGTCGCAATCTGCGAGTACAGTCGAACCTAACAAATCACAAAAAATACCCTTCGATGAGAATAAGTGGTTAGCATTTCAATTGCGAACTTTTATTAATGAAAGCAGATTACTTCCCGCTAACATCGAGTTTAAAGGAATGTCTACTGAAGGCCCAGTTTTTCGTGATGGAAATGGGCAAATAATAGCTGTAACTCAACTGTCCGATGGGTTTCGCTCAATTCTAAGCTTAGCTTTTGAATTAATCCGACAACTCATTCGAGTATACGGATTAGCAGCTGTTTTTCCACCTGATAGCAAGAATGGTGTTATTGATTTGCCAGGTGTAGTACTTATAGATGAAGTAGACACCCACCTGCACCCTACATGGCAAACACGCATCGGGCAGTGGTTCACGAAATGCTTCCCGCAGATTCAATTTATCGTGACCACGCACACGCCAATTATTTGCCGGGCGGTGACTGACACCACCGGCAGCATCTGGCGGCTTCCCACTCCCGGGCAGGGCAAGCAAGTGGAAGAAGTGACGGGCACGGAAAAGCTGCGGCTGCGGCTCGGCAACGTGCTCGATGCGTATGGCACAGGCCTGTTTGGCGGGCAGGAAGTAGAACAGTCGGCAGAGGCCACGGCCTTGCTTACCGAGCGGGCCAGCCTGAGCGCCCGGGAAGCAGCGGGCAAAGCCACGCCCGCAGAGTTAGAGCGCCTGCGCGAACTACGTCAGCTATTCTCGTCCGTCGATGCTGAAATTGAAATCTGATTCGCCGGGCACTAACACGCTTCAACATCTGACAACGCAACAAGCCATCATTGATGCTTTGGCGGTTGGCCTGCGTCCTCCAATGGCCGAGACGCTTTGGGATGCGAAGAATACTATTGGGAACGGAGGGAAAGCTGCATTTGCTGAGATTAAGCAAACGCTGCTGGGCATGTGCGTTGGCACAGAGCTATGCAACTACTGCGAAAACAACGAGGCGACCGACGTTGAACACATTTACCCCAAATCGTTTTTTCCGGAACGCGCTTTTACGTGGCTGAACTACCTGCTGGCTTGCAAAACCTGCAACACCCATTTCAAGCTCGACCAGTTTGCGGTATTTACGCCGGCGCTTTCGGCCAATGCCACCACCATGCAACGGAAGAAATTGCCGTCTTCCGCTGATGCGGCATTTATCGACCCGCGCGTAGAAGACCCGATGGATTTCCTATATCTTGACATTACGGGTAAATCATTTTTCTTACTGCCATCTCTTACGCTCACCAACCCACGGGATACTGCCAAGGCCAAACACACACTCAGCATCTTGCAAATTGGAGTAAGAGCCGCCTTAGCCGATGCTAGAAAAGCTGCTTTCATCTTTTTTCAAAGTCGGTTGGAGCGTTACCAGCAGGTGCGCGACGCAACAACTTTGGCCGACCTCGAACGCCTTATTGAAGACCCAGACTTAGTTGACACATCGAATACTTTTGAAGCGGAGCAACAACAGATGCTGACGGGGCTTCAACAAAGCATTCTGCGGTATTCTCATCCGACCGTATGGCGCGAAATGCAGCGACAGTATTTATCGCTCCCCAAAACTAAGAAGTTGTTTGAAGCCGTGCCGGAGGCTTTAGGATGGAAATAATTTTAAGCGGTGTTTGTAGTATCTACGCTTAAAATTTGCGATTCCTCATTACATAAGTTGCAATAGCATATCTGGAAATAAATTTTGCTCTTCTTTCTGCGAAAAACCCCGTCGTCGGCTTGTCCGGCGGCGGGGTTTTGGGTTTGATAAGGGCGCTGTGCGTCTGCGGGCGGTAGCTTGCGTCTATCGATTTCCTCAAGCTGCTATTGCTCCTTTCCTATCTTCCTTCCATGCTGAAACCCCTCTCGATTATTGCCCTGCTGCTCGCGGCCGGGGCCGTCGCTGCGCAGCCTGCTACTCCGGCCGGCGCGGGCAAAATCAAGGTCAAAACCAAGCCCGGCAAGGGCAGTTCCGTTGCTGCGAAAGCCGCCGACTGGTCGCTGCCCTACGCGGCGAGCATCACGCCCGCCGGCTTGCAGCAGGATTTGAGCGTGCTGGCTTCCGATGCCTACGAGGGCCGCAAAACGGGCGAGAAAGGCCAGAAAATGGCCGCCGACTACCTCCGCCAGGCTTTCACGGCCGACGGCCTGACCGGCCCGGTGCCGAACTCCGCCAGCCCCTACCTCCAGCAGTTTACCCTGAACCGCGTAGCCCCCGGCGCGTCTATTAAGGTTGGCAGCCGGACGTTCTTCGTGAACAAGGATTATTACCTGCTCCTGCGCGATGCCGCCACGCTGGGCGCCGAGCTGCACCCCATCTTCATCGGCTACGGCATCAGCACGGCGGGCTATGCCGATTTCGCCCCCACCAACGCCACACTGAAAGGCCAGGACCTAGTGATGCTGCTCGGCGAGCCGCTGAGCCCGGCGGGCCAACCGCTGCTGGGCAAAGCCGGGCAGGCCAGCGACTACGGCACTGCGGGATTCACCGAGATGATGGCCCGCTCGCCGGCCATCCGGGCACTCGCCCCGCGCTCCACCATTCGCATCGCGCCCAGCGCGGCGGTGTTCGCGCAGGTGCCCGACCTGTATAAGCCCATGTTTGAGCACCACGAGCGCATCAGCTTCCCCGGCGAGCCGGCCGAGGCGGGCACGGGCTCGAACGTGTTCATCGTGTCGCCGGAGATGGGCGCGGCCATCCTGGGCACCACCGTGGGCGGCTTGGCCAACTACCGAAACGCCGTGCCGGATGGGGCTAAGCCGGTTCCGTCGCTTTTTATGCCCGTGGCCATGCAGCCAATTGAATTAAAGGAAACCTTAAAGACCGAAAACGTGCTGGGCTACCTCGAAGGCACCGACAAGAAGGCCGAAGTGCTGGTGCTAATGGCCCACTACGACCACGTGGGCACCCAAAACGGCGTGGTCTTCAACGGGGCCGACGACGACGGCTCGGGCACGGCGAGCGTGCTGGCCCTGGCGCGGGCCTTCGCCCAGGCCAAAAAGGACGGCCACGGCCCGCGCCGCAGCATCCTGTTCCTGGCCAATACCGGCGAGGAAATCGGCCTGCTGGGCTCCCGCTACTACACCGACCACCCGGTTTTGCCGCTCGAAAGCACCGTTGCGGCCCTCAACATCGACATGCTGGGCCGCGTGGATAGCCTGCACACCGGCAAAGGCGACTACGTGTACGTCGTCGGCGATGACCGCCTGAGTACCGAGCTGCGCGCCCTGAGCGAGGCCACCAACCAGCACTACCACCCGCTGGCCCTCGACTACCAATACAACGACCCCAAAGACCCCACGCACCTCTACACCCGCTCCGACCACTTCAATTTCGCCCGCCACAACGTGCCCGCCATCTTCTACACCAGCGGCCTGCACGCCGACTACCACCAGCCCACCGACGACGTGGACAAGATTGATTTCCCGGTCCTGGCCCGCCGCACCCAGCTCGTATTTCACACCGCCTGGACCCTGGCCAACCGCGAGGCCCGCATAGCCGTGGATGCGGCCAAGCCGTGATTTAAGTCTCCCTTTTGAGGCAAGCAGCCCTGCCGTCGGTTCGTCCGGTGGCGGGGCTTTGCGTTGGCAGCTACGCCGGTTTCGACGGGCCCAGCACCGTTTCCAGATAAGCCGCTTCGGCGCGCAGGCCGGCCAGGCGGGCCTCGTGCAGGGCGCGGGCCGGCGCGCCGTAGCGGGCCAGGTCGTCTACTGCGTTTTCGGCCATGCGGGCGGCGCAGGGGTGGTTGGGCGTGGCCGGCTC
>JAQBNT010000061.1 GCA_028288445.1 Hymenobacter sp.
GCCGACTGGCCCCTGCTCAACGCCCTGGCCAACTGCGCCAGCGGTGCCGACTGGGTGAGCTTACACAACGGCGGCGGCGTGGGCATCGGCAACTCCACCCACTCCGGCATGGTAATCGTAGCGACCGGCACCCCCGAAAAAGCCGAACGCCTGCGCCGCGTCCTCACTACCGACCCCGGCATGGGCATCTTCCGCCACGCCGACGCCGGCTACGAACTGGCTCAGGACGTGGCCCGCGAGCGCGGGGCGAAGATTCCGAGTTTATCGTGAGCGAAAAGAATTGGGAAAGAGTAGGAGGGAGCGTGCTGGTAGTTTGTGGCTGGCTGCTGGGCGGAATAGGTTTTGCCGAACCTATTCCGCCGCCCTGGAACACGGTAGCTTTTCTGTCGATGTTTCCGTTGATTATTCTAGGTGTTTATCTGTTTGCGAGAAAATAACGGATTAAAGAGCCGGGCTGAATGCTGTTGTTTATGTGCCGAAAAAAGCAATTCGCCGCTACCGCTGTTTAGCTCCCTGCGGCGGCAATTCGCCACCGCGCAAACCGTTTAAACTCTCCCAACTTATGAACATTGGAATCATCGGAGCCGGCCATATCGGCAGCGCCTTGGCCGTGCGGCTCACCAGCCTCGGCCACTCGGTTAAAATCGCCAACTCGCGCGGCCCCGAAACCCTGACGGATGTGGCCCAGAAAACTGGCGCTACCCCCGTCACGGCCCCGGAAGCCGCCCGCCACGGCGAAATAATCGTGGTCACCATCCCGCTGAAAAACATCCCCGACCTGCCCAAAGACCTGTTCGCCGACGTGGCCGCCGAGGTGCCCGTCATCGACACGAGCAACTACTACCCCATGCTGCGCGACGGCAAAATCGCCGAGCTGGAAACCGGCGACCTCACCGAAAGCGAATGGGTGCAGCAGCACCTGGGCCGCCCCGTAGTGAAGGTGTTCAACAACATCTACGCCGACCATCTCCAGAACAAGGGCCTGCCCGCCGGCACGCCCGGCCGCATTTCCCTGCCCGTGGCCGGCGACGATGCCGCCGCCAAGCAAAAAGTAATCGCCTTGGTCGAAGAATTGGGCTTCGACGCCGTGGACGACGGCACCCTGCACGAGTCGTGGCGGCAGCAGCCCGGCACCCCCTCCTACGGGGCCGATATGCTCGCCGACAAGCTGCGCGAGCACTTCGCCAGCCTCGGCACGAAGCGCACCGAGGCCCAGCACGCCGAATACCTGGCCAACCACGCCAAGACGGAGCAGGCTATGGCCGCGCAAGGCATCCAGCTGAAATAGCCCGCTGCCAGGAACTGCCACAATAAAAAACGCCAGGCCGCGCGGCCTGGCGTTTTTTGTGCCCAATGCGGTAGCCCTAACTTCTGCCCAGCACCTGCCAGAAACAGCTTTTACAGCCTCGGCCCCTCCTTTCGCTCCTTCCCACTAGCTGCTTCTTGAGAAACTCGAGGTGCTTGCGCCGCACTTGAACCACTGACATTTGCTTACGCGGACACGTACAGCAAATAATCTTCGTGTATGTCAGTTGCAAGTTCCTGCATAGGTGCATAGTTGAAGCTAAGGCCAAGTTGGTCATGAGCTTGCTCCACGCTGCCGAAACTATGTTAACCCGGCATCGTAAAGCAGGAACGGCGGCCAAGCCGGCAACGTACAACGGCGATGAGCGAACAACATCAAGCGGGGATGCACCGACCCCAGGCGGGCAGCAGCCCCCGGCGTTTCACCTCCCCTCAGCGGGCCGGCAAAACGCGGAAGGTCTTGCTGCTGGCTACCATGTGGCTTGCCGGTGGGGCGGGCCTGCTGGCCTCGTGCTCCAACGACAACAGTCGCGGGCCAAACTCCGAAATGCGCGTCGACCCGCCCGATGCGTCGGCCGGAACCAAGATACCGGCCAGGGGAGAGGCCCCACGAGCTGATACCGAGGAACCCGTTGGCACACTGACCGGGGCGGGCCGCAAATACCGCGTGGCTGTGGAAACGGCCTATTTTTTCGATAAGCCCGAGCAGTCGACGCCCAACGGGCGCTACCTGCGGCGGGGCGATGCCTTTTTCGGGGAAGGAGAAACCAACGGTTTCGTGAAAACCGGCTTTGTGCAGCCGAACGGTTCGGCCGGAACGGCGTGGCTGAAAGTGCAGGAGCTCAGCCGGCTCACGGAAGGCCCAGGCAAGCAGTCTGGTCGGCGCAGTTCCACCTCTCCGGTTGCTCAGTCTGTCGCTAATGACGGGTATGGCAGTGAGCCGCCCCAGCCCGGCCCGCGCCAAAGGCCAGCTGTAACTTCACCCAGCGGCGCAATGACGGCAGTAGTGCAAGTGGCCCGGTCGTACTTCTACAACTCCCCCGACCTGGCAGTCCCCCGCAAAGCCTACTGCGAGCGCGGCGACAAGGTGCGGCTGGGAGAATCACGCGGCGAGGCCGTGTACGTTACGTTCACGAACTGGGAAAAAGTGACGACCACGGGCTGGATGAAAAAGGCCGCGTTGGGCATCGTCAATCCCTAACGAGGAAGAAAAAGCTCCGGCCGCGCCCGTTGCGTGAAGGTTGCCATCTAGTTTATTGTCGACATCGTCCGTATCAGTCGTTGTAATAATACTGATTTAGACTTGTTGTACTTCAGCCGCACCCGGTTTTGCCTATTTAACGGTGCTATGAAGCTTCGTCCTACGCTCCTGCTCACCGGGGCCCTGCTGCTGAGCGCCGACCCCGCCGCCCGCGCCCAGCAGGCCCCCTCGCCCTACACCACCCGCTTCGCCGTGGACGCCCCCCTCACGGCCGGGCTGCTGGGCCTCAGCGGCACCGGGCTGCTGCTGGTGCAGCACAAGCGCACCGCCACCGACGCCGACCTCGCCGCCCTCGACCCCGCCAATATCCCGGCCCTCGACCGGTTTTCGGCCGGCCGGTTCAGCCCCCGCGCCCAGCTTATCAGCGACGGCTTTTGCTACGGCACCCTGGCGCTGGTGCCCGCCCTGCTGGCCTTCCAGCCCAACGTGCACGGCCGCTACGGCCAGGTGGCCGGCCTCTACCTCGAAACCCTGAGCAGCACCGCCGCCCTCTTCACCCTCACCGTGGGCACCGTGTACCGCTACCGGCCCTACCTCTACGGCCCCGAGGGCGGCGAGCTGCGCCATGGCCCCGTCGCCACCGACTCGTTTTTTGGCGGGCACACCGCCCACACGGCCACCGCCACCTTCTTCGCCGCCCAGGTTTTTCACGATTTCAACCCCGGCTCCAAAGCCGAGCCCTACGTGTGGGGCACCGCCGCCGCCGTGCCCGCCGTGGTGGCCTACTTCCGCATCCGCGCCGGCAAGCACTTCCTCACCGATAACCTCGTAGGCTACACCGTAGGGGCCACCGTGGGCGTAATGGTCCCGCGCCTGCACCGCAACGACACCGTGTTCGACCCCGCCAACGTGCCCCCGCAGCGCTTCACCGATTCGGCCGTGGGCGTAGGGGTAGGGGCGGCCGTGGGCCTGGTGGCGCTGCATTTCTACAAGCGGCTGCACGGCACGGGTGTGTCGCTGGGCCCGGTGCAGAGTGCAAACGTGAACGGCTACGCGTACGGCGGCGTACGCCTGACGCGGGCGCTGTAGAAACGCATATTTGCGTCTCTACAGCGCCCGCGCCGTTTGGTTGGCATTATTTGATGTAGAGACGCGAACCTTCGCGTCTTATACGCTCGCCCCGTTAGCCGATGCCGTTCAACGACGAGACGCAAATATGCGTCTCTACAGAACGCCGCCCGGTGCCGATAAACACCGCCAATTAGCCCACCGCCCGCCCAATCCCGTAAGCCCGATTTCCCGCTAACCCCGCCCGCCGCGCCCGCGCCGCCTTATTTTGCGCCCGGCCCCGCCCGCCCCGACCATCATGCAAGAACAAATACGACTCGCCGAAGCCCGCGAAAAAACCGCTAACTGGAAGCAATTCGGCCCCTACCTCACCGAGCGCCAGTGGGGTACCGTGCGCGAAGACTACAGCGCCAACGGCGACGCCTGGAACTACATCAGCCACGACATGGCCCGCGCCTACGCCTACCGCTGGGGCGAAGAAGGCCTCGGCGGCCTCAGCGACGACCAGCAGCTGATGTGCTTCGCCGTCGGCCTCTGGAACGGCCACGACAACCAACTCAAGGAGCGCCTTTTCGGCCTCACCAACCCCGAGGGCAACCACGGCGAGGACGTAAAAGAGCAGTACTACTACCTCGAC
This sequence comes from Hymenobacter sp., assembly GCA_028288445.1. GTDB lineage: Bacteria > Bacteroidota > Bacteroidia > Cytophagales > Hymenobacteraceae > Hymenobacter. Next base: position 4,212 of record JAQBNT010000061.1, read on the forward strand.
AGCACCCCCACGCACTCCTACATGCGGATGCTGTACAAGTACCCGCAAGCCGCCTTCCCCTACGCTGAGCTGCGCACCGAAAACGCCCAACGCACCCGCCAGGACCCCGAATTTGAGCTGTTCGACACCGGCATCTTCGCCGAAAGCCGCTACTTCGACGTCTTCATCGAATACGCCAAAGCCGGCCCCCAGGACATCCTCGTCCAGCTCACCATCCACAACCGCGGCCCCGAAGCCGCGCCGCTCACGGTGCTGCCCCAGCTCTGGTTCCGCAACACCTGGACGCTGGGCTACGACGACCACCGCCCCGAAATCCGCCGCCTCCAGCCCGATGCCATGGCCGCCGAGCACCGCGACCTGGGCCGCTACCAGCTCTACTGCGACCAGCCCGCCGAGCTGCTGTTCTGCGAAAACGAAACCAGCCCCACGCTCTTCGGCAAGAAGCGCAAGAAGAAAAACAAGGCCGGCCGCTACTTCAAAGACGGCATCAATGAGTACGTAGTCGAAGGCCAGACCACGGCCGTAAACCCCGCCCGGCACGGCACCAAGGCTGCCGCCCGCTACCAATTCACGGTGCAGCCCGGCCAGCCCCAAACCGTGCGCCTGCGCCTCAGCCAGCCCGAGCACGCCGCGCCGTTCGCCGATTTCGACCAGCTTTTTGCCCTGCGTAAGCAGGAGGCCGACGAGTTCTACGACTGCATCCAGGAGGGCCTGACCAGCCCCGACGCCCGCAACGTGCAGCGCCAGGCCTTCGCCGGCATGCTCTGGAGCAAGCAGTATTATTACTACGACGTGAGCCAGTGGCTCGACGGCGACCCCGCCCGGCCCACGCCCCCCGCCCAGCGCCTCGAAGGCCGCAACGCCACCTGGCGGCACCTGCACAACGCCGACATCGTTTCGATGCCCGACAAGTGGGAATACCCCTGGTACGCCGCCTGGGACCTGGCCTTCCACTGCCTGCCGCTGGCCATGGTCGACAGCGACTTCGCCAAGCAGCAGCTCCGCCTGCTCTGCCAGGACGGCTACCTGCACCCCAACGGCCAGATGCCCGCCTACGAGTGGCATTTCAGCGACGTAAACGCCCCCGTCCACGCCTGGGCCACCTGGCGCGTGTACCAGATGGACCGCAAGCTGCACGATGGCCAGGGCGACACCGCCTTCCTCGAAGCCGTGTTTCAGAAGCTGGTCATGACCTTCACCTGGTGGGTGAACCGCAAGGACCGCGACGAGCGCAACATCTTCGAGGGCGGCTTCCTGGGCATGGACAACATCGGCGTGTTCGACCGCAGCTCCCCGCTGCCCACCGGCGGCAAAATCGAGCAATCGGACGGCACCAGCTGGATGGCCATGTTTTCCCTCAACCTGATGCGCATGGCCCTGGAACTGGCCCAAACCACGCCCGTCTACCAGGAAATGGCCACCAAGTTCTTCGAGCACTTCCTCTACATCGCCGAGGCCATGACCCGCGGGGGAGGCGGCCATTTCAACCTCTGGGACGAGGAAGACCAGTTCTACTACGACGTCCTCCACGCCCCCGACGACTCGCGCACCCGCCTGCGCATCCGCTCCATGGTCGGCCTCATCCCGCTCTTCGCCGTCGAAGTCATTGACGATGAATTGCTGGCCACCGTGCCCGAATTCCACGCCCGCGCCCTGGCCCTTATCCAGCGCCGACCGCGCCTGGCCGAGTTGGTGAGCCGCTGGCAGGAGCCCGGCCAGGCCACCCGCCACCTCATGGGCCTCATGCGCCGCAGCCGCCTCCGGAGCGTGCTCACCCGGATGCTCGACGAGACGGAATTCCTCTCCGAATTCGGCATCCGCTCGCTCTCGCGCTACCACCTCGATAATCCGTACTCGTATCACATGGGCGAAAAGGACAGTTTCTCCGTCGCGTACGTGGCCGGCGAGGCTGATTCAGATATGTTCGGCGGCAACTCCAACTGGCGCGGCCCAGTGTGGTTTCCGGTCAATTATCTGATAATTGAGTCGCTGCAAAGGTTTCATACCTATTACGGCGACGCTTTCACCATCGAATATCCCACCGGCTCGGGCCAGCTGCACACCCTGGCCCAGGTGGCCGATGCTCTCTCAGCCCGCCTCGCCCGCCTGTTCCTCAAGGATGAAAACGGCCGCCGCCCCGCCCACGGCGCCACCGAAATCCACCAGACCGACCCGCACTTCCAGGACAACCTGCTCTTCCACGAATACTTCCACGGCGACGACGGCCACGGCCTCGGCGCCAGCCACCAAACCGGCTGGACCGGCCTGGTGGTGCGCCTGCTGCACAAGGCAGATGCGAAGTAGGAGAGAGGCGAAAACGGCCTAAAAAGAACGTCATACTGAGCGCAGCATCTTGCCCTCCATCACTAATTCATTCGATTAGATTGCGTTGAGCGGTAAAGATGCTTCGCTGCGCTCTGCATGACGCCCTAACCCACCGCTCCCACCACCGGCGGCCCCGCCACCTCGGCCCGCGTGCGCGGCAAACTCTCCGGGTACTGCCGCTGCAGGAATGCCACCAGCCCCTCGCGCACGGCGCAGCGCAGGTCCCAGAGGGCGCTGGCGTTGGCCGCGCTCACCAACGCCCGCAATTCCAGGGTGCGCTCTTTGGAATCGGTGACTTGCAGCACGCACACCCGCTCGTCCCAGAGCGGGCTGGCTTCCAGCAGGCGGCGCAGCTCGGCGCGCAGGGCATCCACGGGCACGGTGTAGTCGGTTTGGAGGAAGACCGCGCCGGTGAGGCGGGCGCTGGTGCGCGTCCAGTTCTGGAAGGGTTTCTCGATGAAATAATTGAGCGGCAGCACCAGCCGGCGCTCGTCCCAGATGCTGAGCACGACGTAGGTGAAGGTAATTTCCTCCACGCGGCCCCACTCGCCCTCCACCACCAGCACGTCATCGATGCGAATGGGCTGGGTAAACGCTATCTGAAACCCCGCCAGCAGGTTGCTGATGGACCGCTGCGCCGCGAAGCCCACAATCACACTGGCAATGCCGGCCGACGTGAGCAGGCCCGTACCCAGCCGGCGCACCGTTTCAAAGCTCATCAAAACCAGCCCCACCGCCACAAAGGCCACCAGCGAAGCCGCCAGCTTCTTCAGAAACTGGAGCTGCGTAAACAGCTTGCGCACCCGCAAATTATCGGGCGAACCGAGCTGGTAACGCAGTTGCACCAGGTCCTGAAACACATCCAGCGTCTTAATCAGGCCCCAGGCAAAGGTGAGAATCAGCGTGAACTCGATGAAGCGGCGCAGCACCTCGAACGGCCGGGGCGGCAGCGGCACCAGCGGCAGCAGCAGCGAAATAGCCAGCACCGGCAAAAACCACGCGCTGGCCATGCGCAGGTGCTGCACCACCGAGCGGGCCAGGGCTGAATCTTCGCGCCGGTCATACGCCCGCAGCCCGGCGAAGATGACGAACCGGACCACCAGCCCGGCGGCCAGCCCACCCAGCAGCACGGCCAGCCCCGTGAAAATATCGGGGAAATGCGAGACAAGATGCGCCAGCGGTTCGTTCATAATTACCAGTTGTGCGGGCGGGCCGGGCCGCGCCTGCGTGCAGCAAGTTTACCCCCGGCAGCCCTGAAAGGTTGGTGCGCAGCGCCGGGCTGCTGCGGGCCGGGCCAGCTGGGTACTGCTAGCCCACGTATAATTGGGCGTATGAGCAATTATTCCCTGTTGCTACCGCTGCTGCCGATATTGGGCATCGGCGGCTTCGTGGCCTTCTGGTGCCTGATTGTGAAAATGCTGTCGCTGGCCGGCTGGCAGCGGCTGGCCCAATACCAGGTGCCTCGCCCGCTGGAGTGGCCGCACACCACGCTGCGTCTGGCCAAGCTGGGCGGCATCCGCTACCAAAACGCCATTAAAGCTGGGGCCCAAGCCGACGGCTTGTCCCTAAAATCCATGTTTATGTTCCGCATCGGCCATCCACCTTTGCTGATTCCGTGGTCGGCCATTGGCCCCGTGCTTGCCGAAAAATCCTTTTGGAGCACGTTCTATACCACTACCATCCGCACCGAAAACGGCGGCAGTGTGAGCTTTATGTTCAGCAATGAGCGGCTGGCCGACGAGGTGACGGCGTGGCAGCAACTGCTGGGCCGCTAAGCCGCTGGCCGCTGCCCGGGCCACGGACTCATTGCTGGGGCAGCGCCCGCAGTGCCGCCAGAGCCGCTTCCGTGTCCTTGCGTTTTTCGTCGGCTTTGCGCTCCTGTTTGGCATCGTCGTGCTCCTGTTCCTGGGCGGCGGCGGGCACACCCGTGGCGAAGTAGCTGAGCAAAGCCTGGCGCAGGGGAGGAGTGAGGTGCTCAAACTTACGCTTGCGCAGCTTGCGCAGCAGTTCGCCGTAGGTTTGGTCGGCCAGGGCGTAGGCGGTGGGGCGGGTGGGCTGGCCGGTATCGAGGTTGGTATCGGGCAGGGGCAGGGTGCGGGTGGTGTCGGTGGGCTGCTCTTTGGTGAGCGCGCAAAACCGGGCCATCGAAGCGCGGTAGCTGCGGTGGAACTGCAGGGCCCCGGCCACATCGGGCAGGGTGAAGGCGTAGGGTTTCAGGGGGCCGACTTTGGGCAGCACGCTCAGCACGCCCGCCATCAGGCGCGCCCCGAAGCCCGGCCGCTCGTAGTCGTGCCCGAACTCGCGGCGGTACTGGCGGGGGTTGTTGTGGTAGAGCGAGTCGCCCCGGCGGGCGCGGGGGCTCAGCTCCCGTATCTCGTCGTGCTTGTGCTGCCAGGCGGCCCGCGCCGCGGCCGGCAGCAACTGGTTCACCGCAAAGCGAAACATGGCCACGCTGGCATCCACGTTGAAAAAAATCTGCTTCATTTCCAGCCCGTAGGTTTGCCGGAAGGCGCGCTCCATCACCGGCTTGCTCACCCGGAAGCCAATGGCTTTGTGGTAGGTCTGGCTGCGGAAGCGGCCGGCCGCTACCTGCACCACGTCGAAGGAAAACTCTAGTTCGGTGTGCCGCACGGTGGCCTGCTCGTAGGTGATGACGGGGCCGAATTTCGCCTTCAAATCGGGGTACACGGTGGCAATAATCTGGTTGGTGCCCTCGGGGTGGCCGGTGTTATCGGCGGCGTAGTGGGCCAGCGCGCCCAGCGCAAAGGCGTACTCGTTGCGGTTGCGGGCCTGGCGCAGCAGGTTGCGCACGAAGTCGCCGGCCCGAACGTAGTGCGTGAGGTTGGTAAAAAGCGTGGAGCCCAGCGGGTAGTAGCCCATGTCCTGCAAAATGGCCCCGCCGTAGGCGTAGCTTTTGGCCTCGTTCATCTCGTCGGGCGTGCCGCCGGGGTAGTGGTGTTGCAGCAGCGGGGCAATGCAGTCGGCCCAGGTCGTGTCGACAATGGCCTGGTGGGTGAGCACGGAGTAGGCGGCGGCCGGCGCGGCCGGCGCCAGGAGCAGCAGGAAAAGCAGAAGTCGAAAAGACATGAAAACGGGCGCGAGGCAAGCAGAACTGTGGCAACGTGGAAAGCCGCCCGCCCGTTGCTGACCGCGCCCCGTCCGGCTTCGGGAAAAGTCCTAACTTGGCCTCGTCTTTCCCCAACATCCCCGCCTATGGACCTGACTACTACCCTACCACCCCCGCCAGCTGCCGGCCGGGCCGCCACGCCCCGCGTGCAGGCCATCGACGTGGTGCGCGGCCTGGCCATGGTCATCATGGCCCTCGACCACATCCGCGAGTTCTGGACGCCCACCGCCGTGCGGCCCGAAGACGTGGCCCACGCCTCGGCGGCGCTGTTTTTCACGCGCTGGATTACGCATTTCTGCGCGCCCACCTTCGTGTTTCTGGCCGGCACCAGCGTGTTCCTGTACCAGCAAAAGCAGGCCGACCGGGGCCGGGTGAGCCGGTTTTTGCTCACGCGGGGCCTGTGGCTGGTGTTTATGGAAGTCGTGATTATCAACTTCCTGCTGCAATGGGGCGCTTTCAACGTGATTTTGCTTCAGGTCATCTGGGTAATCGGCTGGGGCATGGTGGCGCTGGCCGGCCTCATCTGGCTGCCGCGCGGGCTGGTGGCCGCGCTGGCCCTGGCCGTGATTCTGGGCCACAATGCCCTGCCCAATATCCAGCCCGTGACGGCCGCCACCCTGCTGCCGGCTCTCATTTACGACAGCCCCTTCCTCTACCAGCTCACGCCCAAGCTGCCCGTGCTGGCGGCCTACACCATCCTGCCCTGGGCGGCGGTGCTGGCGGCCGGCTACTGCATCGGGCCGTGGTTCCAGTTGCCGCTGCCGGCCCGCAAGCGCCTGCTGCGGCTGGCCGGGGTGGGCGCGCTGCTGTTTTTCATTGCGCTGCGGGCCACCAACTGGTACGGCGACCCGCAGCCCTGGGCCGTCCAGCCACGCGGGGCCTTCTACACCGCCTTGTCCTTTATCAACATCACCAAGTACCCGCCGTCGCTGCTGTTCCTGAGCCTCACGCTGGGCGTGGCGCTGCTGCTGCTTTCGGTGACCGAGGACCTGCCCGGCCGTATCTCCCGGTGGCTGAGCACTTACGGCAAAGTGCCCATGTTCTACTACCTGCTGCATTTCTGCCTCATCAGCGGCGGCGCTTTGGTGTGGACGTGGATGGCGTTTGGCAAGCCGTTCAACCTCTCGTTTGCCCCGCCCGGCGTGCCGCAGCCGGCCGCGTATCAGCCCAGTTTGCTGCGCGCCTATGCGGTGTGGGCGGTGGTGGTTTTGCTGCTGTACTGGCCGTGCCGCTGGTACCAGGGCTACAAGCAGCGGCATTCGCACTGGTGGCTGTCCTACCTGTAATAGCTGTTGAACGACGGAAAGCGGGGGGGCGAAACGCATCAAGCTAAAAGCTCAGCCATAACCAACCCTGCGCGCTGATTCTCCGTTTCGGGCCTCATCACCAGATTTGCTTTAGATGAAGTTTTTTGCCTCTCTCGCCTTCGCCGGCTCCTTGCTGACGGCTGCGGCTCCTGCGGCCTCGGCCCAAAGACTGGACTCGCCCTACCACACCCGCTTCGCCGTCGATGGCCCCGTCATCCTGGGGCTGGGCGCGGTGAGCGCCTTCGGCCTGTACCGCGTGCAGCAAAAAAGCGGCCTGACCGATGCCGAGCTGGCCGCCCTCAACAAAAACGACGTGCCGAAAATCGACCGTTTCTCGGCCGGCTGGTACAGTGAAAGCGCCCAAACCGCCAGCGACCTGCTCTGCTACCCCACGCTGGCCATTGCGCCCGGCCTGCTGGCCCTCAACAAAGACGTGCGCAGCCACTACGGCCAGATTTTGGGCCTCTACGTCGAAACCATGCTGGCCTCTGATGCCCTGTTTACCACCTCAGTGGGCAACATCTACCGCTACCGGCCCTACCTCTACGGTACCGAGGGCGGCGGCGGGCGCTCCGGCAAAATCGCCACCAATTCGTTCTTCGCCGGCCACACCGCGCACACGGCCACCGCCACTTTCTTCGCCGCCAAAGTCCTCCACGATTTCAACCCCGGTTACGAGGGCGAGGCCTTCGTTTGGGGTGCCGCCGCCGTGGTACCGGCCGCCGTGGCCTATTTCCGCATCGAGGCCGGCAAGCACTTCCTCACCGACAACCTCGTGGGCTACACCGTGGGCACCACCATGGGCATTCTGGTGCCGCAGCTGCACAAAGTGGCCGGCCGCCACGGCATGTCCTTCATGCCCATGCAGGGACTGAACGCCAACGGCTACGCCTATTCGGGCATGCTGCTGAGCAAAAAGCTGTAGGTGCGGCGGGAGCCTTTCCGCCGCTGCCGCCGGGGCTGGTTAGCGTCGCATTTGGCCGGTTCAGGGTCGCATTTGGCGTGTTCAACTTCGCCGTTACGCTGCTTCGAATGGCCTTTATCCTATTTCGACCCGCCTTCGTCCAACTCACGGTCACCTTTGCGCTGCTTCGACCCGCCTTCGTGCAAATTCGACCCGCCTTTATCCAAGTCATGGGCGCATGTGCGCTGCTTCGCATCGCCTTCGTGCTAATTCGTCCCGCCTTTATCCTGTTTATTATTCCAAAAAGGCCTTTCCAGGGTCTGGAGGGGCTTTTAGGGATTGGAGGGCCGCCGCACTGTTGCCCGCTGTGAACCATGAAAGGCCCGCCGGACTATTCCCGGCGGGCTTTTTCATGAGCGCACCACCAGGCCGCCGGGAAATAATTTATTCCGGGGCAGGGTAGGGGCGTAAGTCGTTGGGGTTTACCTTGCCGCAGGGTTGTCTGACCCCGGTTTGCCTCATCCACCCCCTTCACCACCCCCATGAAACACTGCTACTTCCGTTTTCCCCTGCTGCTGCTGGCGCTGCTGGCGGCCACCCTGGCCGCGCAGGCCCAGATTGAGCCGGCCGCCCAGTACACCACCCTCACCCCGGCCCAGCTCATGGCCTGGACCAGCACCGGCCCCACTGCCGTGCCGGCCAACGTGAGCACCGTGCCCCTGGCCACCCGCCAGAACGCGCTGGCCCCCCAGCTCAACCCCAACCAGAGCTTCAGCTCCAAAGTAAACTGGTGCCCCGATGGCATGAACAATTTCGTGGGCTACCTCAACGAGCAGCCCCAGTTCAACCTCTACAACTTCACCCACTGGCAGTACATCGACGTGCTGACGTGGTTTGCCAGCCCCATCGGCATCCCGTGCCGGCCGTGGGTAGAGGCCGCGCACCGCAACGGCGTGAAGGTCATCGGCACCATTTTCACCGATGCGGCGGGCTTCGTGGCCCTCACCCAGAAGGATGCGGCCGGCAACTACATCGGCGCGCAAAAGCTGGTGGACGTGGCCAATTACTACGGCTTCGACGGCTGGTTTTTCAACGAAGAGTCGCGCCTGAGCGCGGCCCAGGCCACCGAATTAATTAACCTGCTCAAGCAGCTGCAAGCCCTCCGGCCGGCCGGCATGGAGATTCACTGGTACGATTCGATGCTGCCCAGCGGCATCGTTTCATACCAGAACACGATGAACACCAGCAACGCCCCGCTGCTGCAAAGCGGCGCCGACCGCGTGAGCGACGCCATGTTCACCAACTATTTCTGGTCGGGCGCCACGGCCTTCAACACCGCCGTGACCACCGCCGCCAGCATCGGCCGCAGCCCGTTTGATGTGTACAGCGGGGCCGATATCTGGCCCGGCCGCAACCCCCAGCAGCTTTTCAACAGCACCACCTGGCTGAGCAACTACTACACCGGCAACAACCCCGCCACCCCGCGCACCTCGCTGGCCGTGTTCGCCCCCAACCTCACCTTCAACGGCGGCCTGAACAACTTCAACAGCAACCCGGCCGACTACCAGAACTTCTACAACACCGAAGTGCGCCTTTTCTCCGGCGATGACCTCGACATCACCACCGCCGACGCCAGCGGCTGGCAGGGCTTCGGCTACTACCAGCCGGTGCGCTGCGCCATCACCAGCCTGCCGTTTGAAACCAACTTCTGCGTGGGCCAGGGCAAGATTTTCGCCAACAACGGCGCGGTGGCCGTGAAGGGCTGGACCGACATGGCCAAGCAGGCCGTGCTGCCCTCGTGGCAGTGGGCGCGCACCGGCGCGGCCACCGTCAGCGCGGGGTTCGACTTTAGCCGCGCCTGGTACGGCGGCACCAGCGTGCGGCTGGCCGGCAGCCTCGCCGCCGGGGCCAGCACCACCGTCAAGCTTTACCAAACCAAGCTGCCCATCACCGCCACCACCAGCCTCGACCTCACCTACAAAGGCCTGGCCGCCGGGGCCAGCAGCACCCGCCTGGCCCTGTATTTCAGCGATAACCTCACCACGCCCGAATACCTCAGCGTGCCCGCCCTGGCCGATACGCTCTGGGCCACCACCACCGTTTCCCTGGCCGCCTACGCCACCCGCGAGCTGGCCATCATCGGCGTGCAGGCCACCTCGGCCACGGCCCTCACGGCCTACCGCTTCAACCTGGGCAAGCTGAAGCTGTACAACGGCACCGCCGCTGCCGTGGCCCCCGTAGCCAATTTCGCAGCCACCGCCACCACTGTGCTCACCGGCCAGCCCGTCACCTTCGCCAACTCGTCCACCAACGCCACCAGCTACGCCTGGGCGCTGCCCGGCGCGACAACTACCACCAGCACCGCCGTGCACGCCACCGCCACCTACGCCACCGCCGGCACCTACGCCGTAACGCTCACGGCCAGCAGCGCCGCCGGCCAGAACGTGCTCAGCCGCCCGGCCTACATCACCGTGCTCACGGCCCCGCCCACGGGCACCAACACGTCCCTCAGCTTCGATGGCCTGAGCAAGTACGTCGACGCCGGCATCATCAATATGAGCGGCTCCGCCTTCAGCCTCGAATGCTGGGTGAAGCCCAATTCCTTCAAAGCCACCTCGCCCTACATTTCCAGCCTCATGGGCATGGAAGACGGCGGCGTGAACACGCTCATGCTGCGCCTCGGCGATGCCGGTATCGACCCCGCCCAGGTGCAGTTCGTGGCCCAGATTGGTGGCAGCACCCGCAAAGTGTCCTCGGTAGCGCGCCTCACCGCCGGCCAGTGGACCCACCTGGCGGGCACCTACGACGGCACCGCCCTGAAACTCTACGTCAACGGCGTGCTCGATAACTCGCTGGCCGCCACCGGCAGCCTGACCGCCAACGCGCCCTTCACGCTGGGCCGCAACTACGCCGCCTCGCGCGGCCTCGACGGCCGCCTCGACGAAGTCCGCGCCTGGACCCGCGCCCTCACCGCCGCCGAAGTGGCCGCCAATGCCTGCGGCGTACCCACCACCAGCACCGCCCTGGCCGCCTACTGGAAGTGCAACGACTCGCCCGCCCTCACGGCCGCCGACGCCAGCGGCCACGCCCACCCCGGCACCCTCACCAACATGGCCGCCAGCGACTGGTCGACCGACGTGCCCACGCAATGTCCCGCCATCACGGCTACCCGCTCGGCCTCGGCCAGCGCCGGCCTGCAAATTCAGGTATTTGGCAACCCCGTGCCCGGCGGCCGGGCCGAAATCGAAATCCAGGGTACCCAAAACCAGTCGGTAACGCTGCAAGTGAGCAACGCGCTGGGCGCTGTAGTATGGCGGCAAACCGTGGCCGCCAGCGCCACCAGCCGCCTCAGCGTGCCGCTGCCCGGTGCGGCAGGCATCTACCTGCTGCGCGCCAGCACGGCCAGCGGCACCGCCACCGTGAAGCTGCTGAAACCATAAGCTGGGCCAGTCAAAGCGGACATTGGTTACAACAGCGGCTCCTCAATCGGGAGCCGCTGTTTTTTTGGATGACCGTGCTGGCGCACGTCGCAGACGCGCGCCAGCACCCGCTGTTGGTTGGGGGCCAGCGAATCGAAAAAAGACTCAGAACTAAATAGGGCAATGGGAATAAAAAATATTTCAGGAAATAGGAATTGTCTGGGTGGTTCGGGTAGCTTTGAGGCAATTATATTCCCATGTTGCGCTCTACCCCGAACCCGCGCATTTCCACTGCGCTCCGGCTTCTTTGCCTGCTGTTCCTCACCGCGCTAGGCCCGTACCGGGTTGCCGCGCAGGACGCAGCCTACCGCCCGTATTATTCCTCCGATACCACCCGGCTCTACCAGCTGGCCGTGGCGCAGCGCAATGCCGTGAAAGCGCATTTCGTGCTGCCCAAAACCGGCACCAGCGACTACCGCGACCACTACCGCAAAGTGGTGCAGGAAACGTCGGACGACGTGTTCAATTCCATCCGCTACTCGGCCCTTCTCGACCCCGTGGTGGAGCCCTTCGTGCAGCGGGTTTTTGCCCAGATTCTCAAGGCCAACCCCCAGCTGCCGGCCACGGCCCGGCTGGTGCTCACGCGCAACCCCGAGCCCAACGCCCACGCCGTGGGCAACGGCACGGTGATGCTCAATATCGGCCTGCTGCCCCGCCTCGAAAACGAAAGCCAGCTCGCCTTCATCCTCTGCCACGAGCTGGCCCACGTAGCCTGCCGGCACATGGAAAACGGCATGCAGCAGCGCCTGCTGGCCCTGCACAGCAAGGAGATGCAGCGCGAGTTCCGGCGCATCGTCAACGCCGAGTACAACATCGGCTCGCAGGTGAAGGCGCTGGCGCTGGGCTTTTCGCTGAACGCCAACTACCACCACCGCCAGTTTGAGACGCAGGCCGACTCGCTGGGCTATGCGCTGCTGGCCCGCACTCACTACGAAGCCCCGCAGGCCTACCGCGTGCTGCAGCTGCTCGATACCATCGACGAGCCCGAAAACCCCGCGCCCGTGGCCCTGCCCACGTATTTCAGCTGCACGGATTTCCCCAAAAAGTTCGGGGTTGCGCCGGCTAAGCCCGCGTCAATCTTCACGGTGCAGAAGGAAGTGACGGCCCTCGAAACCTCTGATACGCTGAAATCGCACCCCGACTGTGGCAAGCGGATGCGCTACGTGCAGGCCCTGGCCAAAGGCCAGATAGCCGACGGCCCGCAGCCGGCCAGCCCGCCCGATTTTGCCCGCATCCGCGCCGCCAGCCGGCTGGAAATCATCCAGAGCTGGTTCGATTACGACTGCTACGACCATGCCCTGTTTGAGGCCTTGCAGCTGCTGCCCCAGCAGCCCCACAACGGCTACCTGCAGGCCGTGGTGCAGCTGAGCCTGTTCGAGCTGCGCCAGCACTTGCAGGACCACACCTACTTCTCCGTAGTGTCCAACCTCTCGGCGCACAATCCGGCCACATTTAATGCCCTGGTCACCACGCTGCACGACCTGCGCTACGACGATTTCAAGGGCCTGAGCGCCTGTTTCGCCCAGGCCACCGGCCCCGAAGATGCCGCCGACGAGTATGCCCTGGCCGCCCGCTACGCCGCCAGCGCCCTGGCTGCCGATGCCGCCGCGCCCGCCACGGCCGCCCTCAAAACCCAGTTTGAGCAGCAGTACGCCGCCGGGCGGTTTGCCAAGCTTCTGTTTCCGGCCCCGCCGCCCAAAGCCCCGGGCAAGCACCGCTAACACTCCTTTTCTCAACTCATTCCCAATCCTATTGCCCACTCTTACCCCACTTTCCACGATGAAATTTACCCCCCGCACGGCGCTGGTCGCCCTGCTGATGCTGGCTGCACCGGCGGCTTTTGCCCAGACCAATACGCTGAACGGCATCCAAAACATGCGCCGTTCGGCCCTCTCGCCCATCTATGATGGCAACGAGGTGAAGGGCTACGTGATGTTTGCCCGCGGCGACAAAGCCGACCGCAAAAACGACAACTACCTGCTCGACCTCTACGACCAGAACCTGGCCAAGATTTCGACCATCACCATTCAGAAGCCCGCCGGCCGCTACACGCTGCTCAAAAACACGTTCAACGGCTCGGCTTTCGCGTTTTACTTCTTCAACAGCAAGGACAAAACGCTGGAAATGGAAACCTACGACACCAGCCTGAAAAAGCTGGGCTCCAAGGCCATCGGCGAGCTAACGAAGGGCGACCTGCGCGTGCTGGACGGCCAGCAGCGGGCCGTCGACCCCACGGCCGGCGGCATGATGCTGGGGCTCAACCTATTCCCGGTGCCCGGCCTGGGCTTTGTGCGCAACGGCTACACCGGCGGCATGGCCAAGGGCTACACCCTGGCCATCTACGACAACAAGCTGGGTATGCACTGGCGCATCACGTCCGATGAAAATGCGAAACAGTATGAGTCGCTAAGCATTACGGAAGCCGCCGACAAGTACCTGCTGGGCATTATGGTGCGGCGCGATGGCCTGCTGTCCCGCAAAACCACGTCCTACATGGTGGCGCTGGATGCCAAAACGGGCAAGAAGCTGCTCGATTTGCCGGTAGAAACCAGCGCCACCGAGCAGCTGTCGCTCAGCTCGTTCACCTTCGATGCCGACAAGCGCGAGTTTGTGGCCGTGGGCGAATACTACAAGCTGGATGACAAGCCTTTCGTGAATAAAAGCCAGGGCCTCTACGTGAAGCGCTTCGGCGAAAATGGCAAGCCGGTGAGCACCAAAAACTACGGCTGGCACAACGAAATAGCCGCCCTGATGCCCGCCGAAGCCAAAGCCAGCCTGGAAGACAACTACGTGAACTACAACCACGCCGTGGTGAAGGGGGCCAACGGCCGGATGTACATCGTGGCCGAACAGTTCAAAATCGTGGGCGATGGCCTCGGCATCGCGGCCAGCATTCTGAACGGGGGCGGGGGCAGTGCCAGTGTTTCCAAAGGCAAGGTGGCCAACATGCTGGTCTTTGAAATCGACCCGCAGGCCACGCTGACCAGCGTAAAATTCTATCCCAAGACCGTGACGAATGCGGAGCTGCCGCCCGGCACCGGGTTCATGGGTGCCGGCCTGCTCGGACAAATCATGAAGTCGCAGGGCGACTTTGACTACCAGTTCATGCAGAAAAACGACGACAATACGCAGTTCAACGTCGTGTACGTCAACTTCGACAAGGAGAAAGGCGAGAAGGCGCAGACCTACATCGGCAACATTGCCTTCGGCGACAACGGCAAGTACGCCGTCGATAAAATCGAGATGCCCAGCGGCCCCACGTACTCCTACCTGTACCCCGCGAAACCCGGCTACGTGATGATTGCCGACTATTTCAAAAAGAAAAACCAGCTCGGCATGAAGCTGGTGAAGCTCAACATCTGAGCCACCCAACCACATTGCAAAAAAGGCCCGGCGCATTGCCGGGCCTTTTTTGTGGGAAGTAATTCCGGTTGATTCAAATTACCTCCGCGCTGCTCCGCAGCTGCGCGCCGCGCTGGCGCAAATCGGCCTGCGCCGCCGCCCAGCCCTCGGCCGAGATGGCGCGGGTGGCATCGGTGATGACGGCGGTGGTAAAGCCGCCGGCCAGCGCATCGAGAGCGGAATAGTACACGCAGTAGTCGGCGGCCAGGCCGGCCACGAAAACTTCGGTTACGCCCCGGCCGCGCAGGTAGTCGGCCAGGCCAGTGCTTTTGCGGTGGCCGTTGTCGAAAAACGCGCTGTAGCTATCGATTTCGGGGTTCATGCCCTTGCGGAAGATGGCCTCAATGCGCTCCGTGCGTAGGGCGGGGGCGAGTTCGGCCCCGCTACTGGTCTGGGTGCAGTGGTCGGGCCAGAGCACCTGGGGCAGGCCGTGCAGGTCAATCTGCTCGAACTGACTGCGACCGGCGTGGCTGCTGGCGAAGCTCTCGTGGCCCGCCGGATGCCAGTCCTGGGTCGCCACCACCAGGTCGAAATGCGGCTGTAACGCATTCACCAGCGGAATGATGGCGTCGCCCTCGGGCACGGCCAGCCGCCCGCCGGGCAGGAAATCGTTTTGAACATCAATGAGCAGGAGGGCTTTCATGGGCAGGAGGGAGGTGGGCTGAGGGAGTATTGAAAGAGCACCAAAGAACGTAATGTAGCGCGTAGCGAAGCATGACGTTCTATTTGCTGGTATTTAGAAATAAACCAAGCATTCGTCCTGCAGTTACGTTTACCCGAAAACAACGCTACGCCTACTTCCCATGCCCGACCTTCAAAACCAGATAATTCTCGTCACCGGAGCCACGTCCGGCATTGGCAAAGTAACGGCCACCGAGTTGGCCAAATTGGGTGCCCACGTCGTCATCCTAGCCCGCAGCGCCGAAAAGGCAGCCGATGCCCAGCAGGAAATCAAAGCCGCCGCCGGCCACGACCACGTGGACGTGCTACTGGCCGACCTCGCCGACCTGGGCCAGGTGCGCCGCGCCGCCGCCGAGTTCAACGCCCGCTACCCGCGCCTCGACGTGCTGGTGAACAATGCCGGGCTGATTTTCGGGTCCGAGCGCCAGCTTTCGCCCGATGGTAATGAGCTGGGCCTGGCTACCAACCACCTCGGCCCGTTCCTGCTCACAGCCCTGCTTTTCGATAAGCTCCGAGCCTGCCCCGCCGCCCGGGTGGTCAACGTGGCCTCGAAAGTGTACCGCATTGCCCGGCCCGATTTGGCTGATTTTCAGTCGGCCCGGGGCTACGGCGGCTTGCGCGTGTACGCCAACACCAAGCTCTACAACATCATGTTCACGCAGGAGTTGGCCCGCCGCCTGCGCACCCACGGCATCAGTAACGTGACCACCAACGTGCTGCATCCCGGCGTAGTAGCCAGTGGCTTCGGCAACGGCTCGGGGGGATTGATGGGCTTTCTCACGCAGCTGGGCCGCCCCTTCATGATTTCGGTGGCGAAAGGAGCCGAAACCAGCCTTTTCCTGGCCTCTGCGCCCGAGGTGGCGAACATCAGCGGCGGCTATTTCGATGAGAAAAAGGCCGAGCCCGTGAAGCATTCCTTCAACACGCCCGAAAATGCTGCGCGGCTCTGGGCGCTGAGCGAGGTGCTGACGGGCGCGCAGTTTCTGGATTAAGCTGTGGGAATGGGCAAGCTGTCATTCCGACGAAGGAGGAGTCTGAGGAAAATTATTTGAACGGCTTTACCAGATTCCTCCTTCGTCGGAAGGACAAAACCCTGCTAATGCGCGGGGTGCAGCGCCCGCCACTCGTCTTCCAGAATGCCCATTTCGATGAGCGTCCAGTAGCCGTCGCCGTGGCGCACCACGTCGCGCATCACGCCTTCCTGCTGGAAGCCGCACTTGAGGTAGCAGTTGATGGCCGCGTGGTTGAAATCGTAGACGCCCAGGCTGATGCGGTGCAATTTCAGGTCCTCGAACCCGATGCGTAACAGCGCCTTCACCATGCCCTGGCAGATGCCCCGGCGGCGCTCGGTGCTGTTGCCCACCAGCACGCGGGTGATGCGCCCGGCCCGGTCGCGCTCACTGATGCCGCCCAGTGAAATGTGCCCGACGGTGACGCCGGTTTTGGAATCCACTGCCTTGTAAATGAAGACACTGGGGTCGCTTACGTCATTGGAGCCCTCGACGTACCAACTCAGGCCGGCCTCGGTGAGGGGGAAGGAAAACATCGAGCCGCTCCACTCTTTCATCAGCCGCTCGTCGTCGACCCATTCCATGAGCTGGGTGAAATCGTCGGAGGTGAAGGGTTCCAGTTTAATCATATAACAAAGGGGAGGGGCCAGCTTAATAAGCCCGGCAATAAGCCCGCAAGATAACGCTCCGTGGGGCTGCCTTGCTAACCAATCCGGCGGCTGGCTTGTTAGCGGCCTGTTCCTCAAATCCTCTATTTTGCTCCATGAACTTAGCCACCAACACCATCCTGCTCACCGGCGGCGCTTCGGGCATCGGCTTGGCGCTGGCCGTACGTTTTTTGCGGGCCGGCAGCACCGTCATCATCGTAGGCCGGCGGGCAGATAAGCTGGCCGAAGCCCAACAGCGCTACCCCGGCCTCATCACGTGCCAGGCCAACATCGCCGACGTCGCCGAGCGCATCGAGCTGGTGCGCTGGGCCACCACTGAGTACCCGTCTCTCAACGTGCTGGTGAACAACGCTGGCATCCAGAACCGCATCCAATTGGCCGACGATGCCGCCACTGACTGGGAACAGCGTCGTGAAGAACTGGTTATCAACGTGGAAGCCCCCATTCACCTGGCCACTCTGCTGGTGCCGCACCTGCGCCAACAACCGGGCGCGGCCATTATCAACGTCACCTCGGGGCTGTCGTTCGCGCCGGCCGCGTTCGTGCCGATTTACAGTGCCACCAAGGCGGCGCTGCACTCGTTCACGCTCTCGCTACGCCACCAGCTGGCTCCCACGGGCATTTCGGTGCTCGAAATCGTGCCCCCGGCCGTGGATACCGACCTCGGCGGACCGGGCCTGCACACCTTCGGCGTGAACGTGGACGAGTTTGCCGATTCAGTGGTGGCGCGTCTAACGGCTGGCGAGCAGGAAGTGGGCTACGGCAGCTCCGAGAAGTCGCGCCTGGCCTCGCGGGCTGAGTTGAACGAGCAGTTTCGGGTGATGAATAACCGGTAGAAAGGCGGCAACAGGCGGCAAAAATGCCGGTCATGCAGAGCGCAGCGAAGCATCTTTACCGCAG
>JAQBNT010000062.1 GCA_028288445.1 Hymenobacter sp.
GGGGTGGCACCCGTCCGGAGAGCCTGAACCGGGTCACCTCTTTGTCGAGAAACGGCTTCTTGCCTTGCATCTTCTCTCTACGAGCCGCGAACCTTCGCAGAACAGGACTTCTGCAACAGCCACGACCAAAAACAAAAACCAGGATGTGCTAGACTGGCTGCGTAAGCACTTGATAGGCGTTATCGAGATAAAAAACGAGGACGGCAAAGACACTGAAACCGTGTGGAATCAGCAGCTAAAGGCGTACCTGCGCGAAAGCGAGCGGGACTTTTGCCTCGGTGGCCTCTACGACAAAGACCGCCTATGGCTGTTTCGCAAGCATCTAGGCAAGTACGTGCGCTTCTCTGACGAGTACAACACAAAAGGCCAGGACAGCGGCACCAAAGACCTGAGCCTGCACCTGCCCGACCCCTACCTCAACCTGCTGCCCTTTGAAAAGCTGCTGACCTGGGACCGACCCGCCAACATAGACCGCTCCCGGCGCACCATTCAGGACCTAGACGTGATTTCGGGCCTGCAATCGGCTCAGGTCAACACCTCCATGTCGGCCATTCTGCGCACGATGGACGAAAAGGGCCTTGTGAATCAGAAAGGCTACGAAATCTTAGTGCAGATTCTGGCCCTGAAAATCTTTGACGAGAAGCGCAATGAGAAAACGCCCGGCCGCTTCCTAGACTTTTACCTCACCGACATCGAGCGCCAGTACGAAAGTCTCTTGGACAAGCGCATTACGCCCCTGCTCAATCGCTTGGCCGGCCTGCGCCATGACGCCAGCAGCGAGTACACCCGCATTCTGGCCGACAACCCGCTTAATCCCAAAAACGCCAGCCACGTGGCCGTGCTGGTGGAAGTGGTGCGCCAGTTTCAGGATTTTTCGTTTGTGCGCTCCTATAAAACAGACCTCTACCAACTCGTTTTTCACCGCTTCGCTACGCAGTTTGCCAAAGACGCCAATGCCCAGTTTGTGACGCCACTGCCGCTGATTGATTTCCTGGTGCGCGTCGTGAACCCGCGCAACGGCGAAACCGTGATTGACCCCACCGTGGGCATCGCCGACTTCCTATCGGTGTCTTACGTCAACTCCAACAGCAAGCTGGATGATGGCAACATCTTCGGCTTCGACATCGACGAGCAAATGGTGATGCTGGCCACGCTTAACATGCTGCTCAACGGCGACGGCAATGCCACCCTCGAAGCTCGCCCCGGCCAGGGCTCGATACTGACCAAGTTCGACCACACTGGCCAACTGCTCGACCTGCTGCCCGCCCACAACCGGAATGGGGAGTGGGATGAGCGCCCAGATGATAAGCGCCTCAAAAAATTCGACGTGGTGCTCACCAACCCTCCCTTTGGCGAAGACCGGGCCTGGCGCCCCACTGCCGCCGAATTGCCGTTGGCTGAATGCTATGAGCTGTGGAACGTGGCCCGCACCGGCGACAAGATTGATAAGGGCGTGATTTTCCTCGAAAACGCTGTGCGCATCCTCAAGCCCGGCGGCCGGCTCGGCATCGTGCTCTCCAACTCTATTGCCAGCATCGACCGCTGGGAGCAGGCCCGCAAGTGGCTGCTGACTCAGGTGCGCTTGGTGGCTATTTTCGACCTGCCGGCCAATGTGTTTGCCGAAACTGGCGTGAATACCACCGTCATCGTGGCCTATAAGCCGCACACGGCCGAGGACTTGGCCCAGCTCAAGGCAAACAAATACCGAATTTTTATGCGCGACATCAAGCGTGTGGGGTACGAGGTACGCACCAGTAAGCGCGTGAAAACTTTCGTCAAACAATACAGCACCGACCCGCATACATTGGCTGTGGTGGTTGATGCACAAGGTAACCCGATGCTGGACGAAGAATTTTCGCAAACCGTCGAAGCGTTCCAAACTTGGTGTTTGGGTCAGGAAGAAGCTCTCCAGACAGGTTTTATCAAAGTAAAATAGCCGCCTTCTATGCGTTACACCACCGTCCCTACCGAAGTTACCTGGGAAGAATTAGTCGATAATCAACATTCGCTGGCTCCATCAAAATATCCCTACTTTGTCCCCAACCCGACTACTCGCTACCTCCCCCTTGACCAAGCCGGAAAATTCGTAAATGACCGAGTAGATTTAAGCAGACTGGACTTCTATCATTATGTTGAAATTGGTGATTTGAATCCGAACTCTGGTGCGGTTGAATCGGCTATTTACCAGGGCGGCGAAGTTCCAGCTGAATCACCGCAAGGCATTCAGCCAGGGGATATTTTGATTTCCACGGTGCGAACCTACCGCCGGGGCATTGGTATGGTAACCGAGCGAATGGCCGACCAAGTTTGTTCGCCTGCTATTCTGATTGTACGGGCAGCCGCTCCCGACCTGACGATGGAATACTTGTTCGCGTTTTTACGAAGCGACTTGTTTATTGAGCAGGTATTGGCTTTTGAAACCAGAGGCGTTTACCCCCGGCTAGACGACAATGCTACCCGTAACATCCTAGTCCCACTACCCAAGCAAGATGACGTACTGGAATACGTGGGCTTGTTGGTCAGGGCCGCTACTGCTAAAGAGGACGAAATCCGTAGCCGACACCGGCAGATTCTTGACGGTATCAGACATGAGCTAGCCGATAATCAAAAGCCTAATACGTTCGCTTACAATGAGCCTACAGTTGAGGAAGTATTACGAATTGGCCGCTTCGATACAGGTTTGTACACCCAAGTTTTCAAGCAACACAATTTTTCGGTCCTCAACTACCGGCACGGACATAAAAGCCTGCCCGACCTGGGCTTTCAGGCCGCACGGGGCACAAGCTTGGAAATAAAAGCCCTCGGCACTCGCATGGACAGTGACGTGCCACTCCCCGGTTATTACCAATTATTGATACCCGCTAACATCTCCGACTATGGCACCGAAGACCGCAGTGCCTATATCGGCACTCCCACCAAACTGAAAACCATTCGGCGGGGCGACATCATCTTTGGTGGCGAAGGCTTTGGGAAGGGGCGCTGCCTAGTGGTGTGTGAGGACGTGGACAACATTGCCACCAATTACCACGGCATCCGCATTTACAAGCCCGAGGCTAGCCTGACAGAAAGCATTTTCATTCGGTGCTTCCTCAGCTACTGGCGCTCGTTGGGAATGATTGATTACATCGGAGTAGGCGGGTCGGGCGGGCACTGCGCCCCTTCATACTTCTACCTCATAGAAACCCCCCTCTTCCCCGAAGCCGTTCAGGAAGCCATTGCGGCCCTTTACCACACGCCCGGCGTGGCCTACGCCACCCCGGCGGCCCTCAACCTAGTCTCCTTTGCCGCAGCCGATGCCGCTTTCACGGCAGCGGCCGGAATCGTGGAGTTAGACCTTGCCGCCAAGCGCCTGCGGGCGCGGCTTGATGCGGTGCTGGACGCCATTGCGCGGGACGTACCTGTGGCAGTCGGCTTCGATTTTCTGGGGTGAGCAGCCAGGCCGTACAGCAGGTAGGCTATTTGTTGAGAAGTCAATAATACCCTACCTGCTGTACGGCGCAACGGCTCAATCCGGCCGCACATTCAAGTCCACTTTCGTCTTATTAATGGAGATGAACACGCCCACGAACAGCA
Source organism: Hymenobacter sp. (assembly GCA_028288445.1). Taxonomy (GTDB): domain Bacteria; phylum Bacteroidota; class Bacteroidia; order Cytophagales; family Hymenobacteraceae; genus Hymenobacter. The sequence continues at coordinate 3,574 of JAQBNT010000062.1, forward strand.
TCCTCGGTGCGGGCGGCAGCACCGCCGCGCTGCGGAACTGCCCGCCGGCATCGGCCGCGCCGGCGAAGGTGTAGCCGTAGATGTTCTGACGGTTGAGCACGTTGCTGGCCGAGACGTAGACGATGGTGAACTGCTTAAACAGGTGCGTGAGGTAGCTCACGTTCAGGCTCAGGTCCTGGTAGGCGGGCAGGGTGGCCTGGTTGTAGCCGGGCTGGTTGGGGTCGTAGTAGCGGCGGCCGCTGCCGTAGCTGTAGGTGAAGCCGAACTGGGTGTGCATGCGGGCCACGTAGTACTTGCCCACCACGCTCAGGTTGTGCCGGGCGGCAAAGGTGGGAATGGCGGCCACGGGGTCGGCCCGGTACTGGCGGCGGGTGTCGAGGAAGCCGTAGCTCACCCAGTAATCGGCCATTTTGAAGGTGCTGCGGTCCCGGAACAGCACGTCGAGGCCCCGGGCGTAGCCACTGCCGGCGTTCTGGTAGCCGGCCGGGTTGAAGATGTTGGCGCGGTCGTAGGTCACGAGCTGGCGGTAGTTTTTCTGGTACAGCTCGGCGCGCAGGGTGCGGTCGTTCACGGTGCGCTCGTACAGCAGGCTGTAGTGCTCGGCCCGCTCGAAGTTGAGGGCGTGGCTGACGCGGAGCAGGTCGGTGGTGGGCGTTTGGTAGAAGTAGCCCCAGGCGGCCGAAAGCTGGCTGTGCTCACCGGTTTTGTAGGCCAGGCCCAGGCGCGGCGCGGCGTTGAACTGCTGCAGCAGCGCCGAATACTCGGCCCGCGCCCCCACGCGGGCGGCCAGGCGGTGGCTCAGCACCAGCTCACTTTCCGCGAAGCCCGCGCCGCGCTGCTCGTCCACGGCCAGGGCCAGCGTAGGGGCTTCGGCCGAAACCTGGTACTGCTGGCGGTAGCGCTGGGCGTAGCCTTCGAGGCCCATTTTGAGGTTGAACCAGGTGCTGGCCGAGTCGTTGGTGAGCACCAGCCGGGCCACGGCCGACTGGTCGAGGTCGCGCACCGATTGCACGTCGGGCCGAATCAGGTTGTCGTCCACGGTCAGGGCCAGGCCGGTGTTCAGGCTCCAGCCGTGCCGCAGCGGGGCCCGGTAGGTGGCGTTGAGGTAGGCATTGTCGTTGCCGAGCGTGACGGGGTGGCCGTTGGTGGCGTAGGCGGGGCTGGGGTCGGGCTGGCGCAGGGCCAGGCGCTGGCGGCTGTAGGTGCTGTATATTTTCAGCATTCCGGCCTCCCCTACCTTGTGGGCCACTTTCAGCGAGCCGCCCAGGGCCAGCGGGGCCTTGTCCCAGCCCAGGTTCTGGGGCACGAGGTTGTAGTAGGGCGCGAGGTTGGTGTAGTCGGCGCTCACGGCCACCGAGGTGCGGTCCCAGCGCCGGGTGCGGCCCAGGCTGCCGCCCACCGACATCACCCACACGCTCGACTGCGTCTCAGGAGCCAAATCCGTCGAGTTCTGCACCACCACGGCGCTCAGGGCCTGCCCGTACTCGGCCGAGTAGCCGCCCGTGCTAAACACCAGCCCTTTGAATAGGAAGGGCGAAAATCGGCCCCGCGCCGCCACATTCGGCACCGCGCCGGCGTAGGGCGTCTGCACCGGCAGGCCGTCGACGTAGTATTTGGTTTCCGAAGCCGCCCCGCCGCGCACGAACAGCTTGCCGTCCTCCCCCACCCGCGTGGTGCCGGGCAGGGCGTTGAGGGCCCCGGCCACGTCGCCGAGCGCGCCGGCCGTGGTCACGATGTCGAGGGGCTTGAGCAGGGTGCCGCGCTTGGTATCGCTGGCTTCGAAAGCCCCGGCCGTCACCACCACGTCGCCGAGGGCGGCGGGGTTCAGTTTCAGCCGGATGTTGGGCAGCGAAATCGGGCCTTCGCCCAGCTTCACCAGCAGCTCCTGCGGCACGTAGCCGATGAAGCTCACCACGAGCACAGCCGACCCGGCGGCGCGGTCGGTGCGGAAATCGAAGCGGCCGAGCGAGTCGGTGCTGGCCCCGTCGAAGGTGGTTTTCAGGAACACGTTCACCCCCGGCAGGGGCTGGCCGGCGGCATCGCGCACGGTGCCGCGCAGGCGGGTTGGGGCGGTGCTGGGTTGGTGGGTGGGGGGAGTGGCGGATTGGGCCAGGGCGGCGGGGGCGGCGCTCAGCAGCAGGAGCAGCGGGAGTAGCGAGTGTTTCATGGCGGTGGGCGGTTTGATGGCTCAAAGGTGCCCGCAGACCTCCCCCGCGTTCAACTTCCCGTTGCCGAACCGTCGGATGGCGTGGATGAACCGTCGAGCCGGGCGATGGATTGACCGAGAATTTCTGACAATCCAGCCTCAAAAATTGGATAATTCCAACCGTATCGACCCGCAGTTCGTATCCTTAATAGAAGCTCCTCAGTTGGCACCAATTGCCCAGGGCTTTAAGCGGCGCTTGCCCCTGACTAACGGCCTAAACCGCCCTTCCCCGCCTTCACGCCATCCTCACCCCTGCCGGCCGACGTTTGCGGCCCCTATCCATTTAGCACGCTTTATGGCTGATACCTCTCTGCCCATCGATTACCAGGCCCTGTTCCAGGCCCTCCCCGGCTCCTACCTGCTGCTGGCCCCCGATGGCACCGTGCTCGATAACTCCGACCAGCACGTGGGCGTGTCGCTCCGCACCCGGGAGCAGGCCGTGGGCCGCAATATTTTCGACGCCTACCCTTCGGCTCCCGAAAGCCAGCGCGACCTGGCCGCCTCGCACGAGCAGGTGCGCCGCACGTTGCGCCCCGACATTATGCCCCTGCTGCGCTACGACCTGGAACGTCCCGCCGAGCAAGGCGGCGGCATCGAGGAGCGGTACTGGCAAGTCACCCACTTTCCCCTGCTCGATGCCCGGGGCCAGCTGCAGTACATCCTGCAAATGCCGCAGGATGTGACCGCCGCCCACCGCGCCAACCGCGCCGCCGCCGAAGCCCAGCAGGCCCTCGACGAATCGCAGCAGCGCACTGCGTTTATTCTCGAAAGCCTGCCCGTGCTGGTCTGGACCAACCGCCCCGACGGCACCCCCGACTACTTCAACAACCGCTGGCTGGAGTTCACGGGCAAAACCCAGCAGGAGATGCAGGCCATCGACTGGACCGAAATCACCCACCCCGACGACCGGCCCGGCCTGCTGGCGGGCTGGGCCACGGCCCTGGCTGACGGTGCCCCCTTCCAGTACGAATACCGCCTGCGCCGCCACGACGGCCAATACCGCTGGCTGCTCATCCGCAACTCGCCCCGGCGCGACGCCGCCGGCCACATCACCATGTGGGTAGGCGCGGCCAACGACATCCACGAGCAGCGCCAGATGGTGCAGGAGCTGCTGCACGCCAACGAGCACCAGGCCGCCCTCTCCGAGCAGGCCTACCAGCAGTACCAGAAGGCCGAAAGTCAGCGCGAAACCTACGAAAACCTGTTTGCCCAGGCTCCGGCCCTCATCTGCATCCTGCGCGGGCCGGCGCACCAATACGAGTTCGTGAACCCGCGCTACCAGCAGCTGTTCCCGCACCGCCAACTGGTGGGCCTCCCCGTGGCCGACGCCCTGCCCGAACTCAAAGACCAGGGCATTATTCCGCTCCTGGATAACGTGTACCAGACCGGCGAAACCTTCGAAGCGCACGAGTTGCCCCTGCAGCTCGTGCGCGACGCCAGCGGCGAGCTGCGCACCGATTACTTCAACTTCACCTACCAGCAGTTCCGCGAAAACGGCCAGCCCGCCGGCATCATGGTCTTTGCCTACGAGGTTTCTGACCTCGTGCGTGCCCGCCAGGTGCTGGAAAAGCTCCGCGATGCCGGCCCCGATGCCCCATTGGCCTGATTTGTGGTAGGCCGCCCGCAACCATTGTAGCGGTTGGCGGCTCCTCATTCGCCACTCCCCGGCCCTGTGGCCACCCTTCTATTCGTTCTATACCCTCCTATATGCCTCTTACTTCGTTCGACTTTCAGCAGGCCCGCGTGAAGCAGGTGCTCTTTAAGTCGCGGCTGCGCTCCGTGCTCTACGGCGTGCGAGAGGCCGAAGCCAGCCTCTTTTCGCCCCAGGAAAACCCGCTGGGCCAGTGGCTGCAAACGGTGCTCCAGCCCCAGCACGGCACCCACCCCGAGGTGCGCGAGCTCGACCGCACCGTGCAGCAGATGCTGCGCACCGGCCAGGACCTGGCCACCCGCTACCAGCGCGGCCACATCGAGGAAGCCCGCACCGGCCTCGACCAAATCAACTCCTTTGCCGACCGCATCGAAAACCTGCTCCTTTCGCTGGAACGCGGCCTGGCCGTGGCCTAAACTCGCCTACCGGCCGGCTTTGCGCAATGCGGAGCCGGCCGTACTTTTAAGGCCCCCAAGGCCCCGGTGCCGGGCTGCCGGCCCTTTCTGCTTGTATTGTATTGCGTTTCGTTTCCCCGTTTGACAACATGACTGCTTTCGTTGCCACCCCCGATTATCAGCGCCTGTTTCGCTCCCTGCCCGAAAACCTGCTGCTGATGATGCCCGATGCCACCATCGTCGACAACACCGACGGCCACGTGGAAGCATCCCTCAAGCCCCGGGCCGAGGTGGTGGGCAAAACGCTGTTCGAAGCCTTCCCGTCGGTAGACCAGAACGAGGGCGACGTCATTTTCCAGTCGCACGAGCATGTGCGCCAGCACCACGCGCCGCACACCATGCCCCTCATTCGCTACGACCTGGCCGTGCCGGCCGAGCAGGGCGGCGGCTTCGAGGAAATGTACTGGCAGGCCACCCACTACCCCATCCTGAACGAGCAGGGCGAGCTGGAGTACATCCTGCAACGCACCCAGAACGTGACCGAGGCGCACCGCGCCGCCCTGCGCGCCGCCCAGGTGCAGCGCGACCTCGACGAAGCCCAGGACCGCACCCGCTTCATCCTCGAAAACCTGCCCGTCCTCATCTGGACGGCCACCGCCGACGGCCACCGCGACTACTTCAACTCCCGCTGGCTCAGCTTCACCGGCAAGCCATTGGAAGAGCAAACCGGCCTGCAATGGGCCGACAGCCTGCACGAGGAAGACCGCGCCCGCGTGCTCGAATCCTGGAAGCACTCCACCGAAACCGGCGACATGTACCAGGTGGAATACCGCCTGCGCCGCCACGACGGCCAGTACCGCTGGATTCTGGTGCGCGCCGTGCCCCGCCGCGCCGCCGACGGCCACATCACCATGTGGGTGGGCGGGGCCACCGACATCCACGAGCAGCGCCAGATGGTGCAGGAGCTCCTCACCGCCAACGAGCACCAGGCCACCCTCTCCGAGCAGGCCTACCAGATGTACCAGAAGGCCGAAGGCCAGCGCGAAACCTACGAAAGCCTGTTCACGCAGGCCCCGGCCATGATTTGCATTCTGCGCGGGGCCGAGCACCGCTACGAATTCGTGAACCCGGCCTACCAGCAGCTCTTCCCGCACCGCCAGCTGGTGGGCCGCACCGTGCCCGAAACCGTGCCCGAAGTCAAAGACCAGGGCATCATCGACATCTTGGATAAGGTGTACCGCACCGGCGAAACCTTCTACGGCAACGAGCTGCTGATGCAGTTGGAGCGCGATGCCAGCGGCACGCTGAAAGACACGTATTTGAACTTCATCTACCAGCAGTTCCGCGAAAACGGCCAGCCGGCCGGCATCATGGTCTTCGCTTTTGAAGTAACCGACCTGGTGAAGGCCCGCAAAGCCCTGGAACAGGTGCGCGACGCCGCCGCCGATGCCCTCGGCACTGTCACAGCCGGCTAAAACCGGCGTATCTTTGCGGTCAGTTCTGCTCGACTTTTTTAAGCCCCCAGCATGCCACTCTCTTCTTTCGACTTTCAGCAAGCCCGCGTGAAGCAGGTGCTGTTTAAGTCGCGGCTGCGCTCGGTGCTCTACGGCGTGCGCGAAGCCGAGCCAGCCCTGTTTTCCCTCACCGAGAACCCGCTGGGCCAGTGGATTCAAACCGTGCTCAAGCCCCAGGCTGGCGGCCAGCCCGCCGTGCGCGAGCTGGAGCACGTCCTCCAACGCATGCTCAGCACCGGCCAGGATTTGGCCACCCGCTACCAGCGCGGCCACCTCGAAGAAGCCCGCGCCGGCCTCGACCAGGTCAACGCCTTCTCCGACCAGATTGAAACCCTGCTCACCAGCCTGGAACGCGCCGCGTAGCGGTGGTTTCAGAACAGTAAAAAAGGGCCGTCATGCTGAGCGCAGTCGAAGCATGACGGCCCTTTTGCTTTGGCTTCCTCTCCTAAATACTTATTACAAGTTAAACAGCGCCGCCGCGTTGCGCGTGGTGGCTTCGGCCACCTCCGCTTCGGGCAGGCCCAGCAATGAGGCCACGCGACGCAGCACCAGCGGCAGATAGGCCGGCTCGTTGCGCTTGCCCCGGTGTGGCACGGGTGCGAGGTACGGGCAGTCGGTTTCGAGCAGCAAATGCTCCAGGCCGATGCCGGGCAGCACCTTGTCAGCCCCGCCGTTCTTGAACGTGGCCACGCCACCAATGCCCAGCTTAAACCCCAGCTCGATGACCTGCTCCGCCTCCTCGGGCGTGCCGGAGAAGCAGTGGAACACGCCGCGCAGCGTGCCGTCCTGCGCGGCTTCCACCAGCGCCACGGTTTCGGCGAAGGCCTCGCGGGTGTGCAGCACGATGGGCAGGCTATGCTTTTTGGCCAAGTCGAGTTGAATTTTCAGGGCCTGCTGCTGCTCGGCCAGCAGGGTTTTGTCCCAGTGCAAATCGAGGCCGGCTTCGCCCACGGCGGCAAAGGGCCGCCGACCCAGCCACGTTTCCACCTCGTACAGCTGCTGCTCAAAATTGCGCGTGACCGAGCACGGGTGCAGGCCCATCATAGCGAAGCAGGTTTCCGGGGCTTCGGCCTCCAGCTCCAGCATGGCGTCGATGGTGCTGTGGTCGACGTTGGGCATGACGATGGTGCGCACGCCGGCTTCCTGAGCGCGGCGCAGGGCCTCAAGGCGGTCGGGCCGGAACTGTTCGGAGTAGAGGTGAGCGTGCGAATCGGTGATGTGCATAGGGGGCAAAGGTCGGGCGCAGGCGCGGGCCGGCAACTATTTTCTGAATCAAAAAGTCGCCATTAGGCTCAAAATTGGCTTTCAACGGATAAATCAGTTTCAAAACTTATTATTCAGTTTTGAAACTGATTTATCCGTTATACATTTAAGGCATGGAAGAATTGACCAAAACCGAGGAGCGCATCATGCAGGCGCTGTGGAAGCTGAAGAAGGCTTTCATCAAGGACGTTATCGACCATTTGCCCGACGACCCGAAGCCGCCCTACAATACTATTTCGTCGGTGGTGCGCACTCTGGAGCGCAAGGGCTATGTGGGTTTCAAGGCCTATGGCAAGACGTATGAGTACTTCCCGCTCATCAGCAAAATGGAGTACCGGGCGGCCAGCCTCAAGCGGATGCTGGCGCAGTATTTCGATAATTCGCCCACGGCGCTGGTGTCCTTCATGGTGGAGGAAACCCTGAGCCAACGCGAAAAGCAGCAGCTGCTCGACCTGCTCCACGATTCGGAAAACGGCCCTAAACCCGATGGCGATGCTCGCTAACCTCTTGCTATACTTGGCCGAGGCCAGCTTCTGTCTGGCAATATTCGCCCTCACCTACTTCGCCTGGAACCGGGCCTACCTGCTGGGCGCACTGGCTGCAAGCATGGCGCTTCCGCTGCTAGCCTTCCCAAGGCTGGCGGCCTGGCTGGCCAACCCAGCCGCCGCGCCGGCTGCGGCCCGGCTTCCACTCCGCCTCAACTGGCAGTTGAACACACCGCTGGCCTACGCGGCGGCAATGCCTACGGCCAGCGGGCCAGATTGGCTGGCGCGGCTGTTAATCGGGGTCCAACTATCTACGCATTAGGCGCGCTCTACAAGCTGCTGGCGGCTGTGCGCAACGTGCGGGCGCTGCGACGGCTGGCGCGGCAAAATCCGCAAACTGATTCGGGCACCTTCGCCATTGTGCATCTGCACGAAGCCAATGTGCCGGCGTTTCCCTTCGGGCCAAGCTGATGGAAACGCAACGCCTGCGGGCCCAGTTCGACCCGAATAAAGTGGGCATCAACCCCGCGCCCGAAATGCGCCCCAGCCAGCCCACCGACTTAGTGAATATCGCGCGGGTGGTGGTTGAGAAAGCCAAATAATAGCTTCACCAATCGACTGCCTTTCCCCCGGCTTGCCGGCTTCCCCAAAGCAGACGGACCGGAGGAATTCGCTTAATGGCTGTTCGAACCCGTTTTCCGGCCAACCCAATAGTGTAGGAACGCATGCTTGCGTCTCGTCGTTGAACGGACCCGCCTAACGGCGAGACGCAAATATGCTTCTCTACATCGTTCTTAAACTGGTGGCTACTCATAGCTCCTCCCCTTCCACACCACCTTGCCGCCGCCTAGCTGGAACACCAGAATAGCTGCCGTCAGGCCCAGCGTGTACACCTCGAATAGCGGCAGCAGCCACCAACGTAGCCGCAGCCCGGCCCGGCGGTGCGCCGCCGCCGCCAGCGCGCCCTGCACCAGCACTTTAGCACCCCACAAGCCAAGCGCCACGGCCGGCCCGGCCAACACCGACACGCCCGCCAGTGCTGGCCAAAAACCGCTAAAAATCAGCAACTCCAGCCGCAGGCGCAGCGGCAGCCCGGATACCCCGCGCAGCCAGCGCTTGCGCTGCCGCAGCAGCGCTGCCCAGGTGGGCATGGGCAGCGAATCGGCCCGGATATCGTCCTGGAATACCTGCCGGAAGCCAAAGCCCGCCGCCAGCACGGCCTGAAACAGGGCAAAATCCTCGGTCACGGAGAAGGGCAGTGCTTCGTAGCCGCCCGTGGCCTCGTAGGCGGCGCGGGTCACGAGCATGTTGTTGCCCATGGCCGTCACGGGGCGGCCCAAGTCGCTCACCACCTGCACCATGCTCAATGAGAACAGCCAGTCGATGCCCTGTAATTGGGCGAACAGGCGCGGCCCGCGCACGGCCGTGATGCCCGTGACCGTACCCACACCCGGCGCGGCGTGAGCCAGCAGGCCGGCTATCCAGGTTTTGGGCAGGCTAATGTCAGCATCCGTAATGAAGAAGAAATCGGTGGTGGCCAGTCGGGTGAGGTGAGCCAGCGCATTGGCCTTGCCCCGCGCCTGGCCCAGGTTTTCGGTGATGGGGATTAGCTGAAACTTCCCCGCGAAGCCCTGCATGGCGGCGGCAGCCACGGCGGCGGTGCGGTCGGTGCTGCCATCATCGCCGACGAGGATTTCCAGCAATTCGGCCGGGTAGATCAAGGCCCGCAGGCTGGCCAGGCAGCGCGGCAGGGCCGCTTCTTCGTCGCGGGCTGCTATTAGGATACTGACTCGGGGCAGCGGCGCGGGCAGGCTTTCGGCCGCTTTGGTCCCGCGACGGCTGGCGAAACGCCACGCCGTGAATGCCATACCCAACAGCCACAGCTCCAGGCAAATCAACAGAAATTTCAGCAGCAGCCCACTCACAGCGTGGCGAATTGAAAGCCCTGACCGGCCAGGTGGGCCAGCACGCGGGGCAGCACGAAGCGCAGCCGGGCGCTGGCCTTGCGGCTGTCGTGAAACACCACCACATCGCCGGCCCGAATGGCTTCCAGGGCAAACCGCAGGCAGGTTTCCGGACTCAGGCCGGGGTCGTAGTCCCGCGTGAGCACCGACCACATGATGACGCGAAAATCACGACGCAACGCGGGCAGCAGCGGCCAAGTGAGTCGACCGTACGGCGGGCGGAAAAGCGCCGGGGCCGTGTGTCCGGCCTCGTTCAATAATTTATCGATTTCAACCTGGCAGGCGGTTGCATCCGCCAGGTAAGCGGGCCGGGCGGTGGCCCAGGCACTGCGGTGCTGGTGGGTATGGTTGCCGAGGCGGTGGCCGGCGGCCAGGGCGGCGCGGGCAATTTCGGGGTAGCGCACCAGGTTTTCGCCCACGCAGAAGAAGGTGGCTTTGGCGTTGAATAACGCCAGCTGCTCCAGCACCCAGGGCGTTTCTTCGGGAATGGGGCCGTCATCAAAAGTCAGGTAAACGACAGGCGCGCCGGCGGGTGTGGCGGCCGGACCGGTCCACTCGCAGCCGGGCAGCAGGGCGTGCAGCAGCCGGGGCGGGCGCGTGAGCACGGCCGCTTCGAGCCAGGCAGACACCCCGGCCATCAGGAGCGGACGATGCGCATAACGGGCACGCTGGAATCGGGCAGCGGGCCGAGCACGGCGGCCAGGGCTTCGAGGAAGGCATCGGCGGTGTTGGGCCGGCCGCCGGCGGGGCCGCGGCACAAGTGGCGGTGCACATCGCCGGCCCACTCGCCCACCACGGTGGGCGTGCCGGCGGGGCCGCTCAGGCCCAGCGTGGCTTCGAGGGTGAAGTAGCGGGGGCGCGTTTCTTCGGCTTCGGTTTCGGCGGGCTCGTCGTCTTCCTCATACACGAGGGCCGAAAAATGGGCCTCCATGGTGGCCTGGGGCGCGGGCAGGTGGAACAGGGCCGTGACGCGGCCGGCTACTTCGTGCCAGCTCAGGCGCAGGCCCTTGGGCGGCACGCGGTCGACGGGGGCTACGTGTTCGGCCGCTTTGTCCCACACGTAATGCAGCAGTTCCTTGGCCAGATACGGGTCGCTGAGCTCGCGGCGCACCGATGAGGGACGACGCCACGCCAATTGCGGCAGCAGAACGTGGGCGAAATTGTAGGGGTGCAAACGGGCCATAACTAGGTGCAAAAGTACGGTCTTGCGGCGCTTCTTGCGGCACCTTTCGCCGCGCTAAATGCTACTGCTTGCTGATGGCCTTTTCTATCGCCTGCCACAGCACTTCGGCACTTTGCGCCCACGAAAACCGGCTTAGGTTCTCGTGGCCCTGGCCGACCAGCTGCTGGCGCAGGGCGGCATCGGTCCACAAACGGGCCAGGCCGGCGGCAATATCGGCCACATCGCGCGGGTCGACCAGCAGCGCGCCACCCTCCCCCGCCACCTCCGGCATGGAGCTGACGCCCGACGTGAGCACCGGGCAGCCGCTGGCCTGCGCCTCCACAATCGGGATTCCAAAGCCCTCGAAATAAGGCACGTAGACGGTGGTTCGGGCTGCTGCATAAAGGCCGGCCAGCTCGGCATCGGCCACGCGGCCGGTGAAATGCACGGCGTTTTGGTGGCGCATCTGCTGGTAGGCGGCGAGGATGGGCCCGGCTTTCCAGGCCTTGCGGCCCACAATAAGCAGCTGCGCATCGGCCGTCGCCGCGCCGCCAGTGACTTTAAACTGGTCGAAGGCCCGGAGCAGGTTGCCCAGGTTTTTGCGCGGCTGCAAGGCCCCGACGAACAGAAAATACGGCTGCCCGTGGCTGAATTTCCGGCGAATTTCCCGCTGGCTCTGCTCAGATTGGGGCTGAAATAAATCGGCGGGCGCGTTGTAGGCCACGCTGATTTTTTCGGGTGCGGTGCCGTAGGTCTGCACGATGTCGGCCTTCGTGGCTTCCGACACTGCTACCAGCTGCGCCGAGGCGCGGGCGAAACGCGGCGAGAAAAAATGGTAGTATTTGCGTTGCAGCAGGCCCACATCGAGCGGAAAATGCTCGAAGGCCAGGTCGTGGATGACCGTGACGCGGGGCACGCGCGTGTTCAGCGTCGTGAAGCCATCGGGGCTGAGGAAAGCGGCCGGCCGGTGCCGGGCCAGCCACGCCGCTACCGCGCCTTCAAACCACGCCACGAACAGGAACGGGTGCCGTGCCGGCGGCTGCAATACGTGCGGTACCACGTTGGGACCGAACAGGTAACGGGAATCGTAGGCGCGGTCGAACAGGAAGTGAAACGTTACTTCCGGGTGCTGGCCCACGAGGCGTACCAGCGTTTCATAAGTGAAGCGGCCGATGCCTTCGAGGTGGTCGCCGGGCAGCAGGAAACGGGTGTTTACGGCGATGTGCATTAGGAAATTATGGTCGTGGCGGAATGTCATACCAAGTGATATGAACGTGACGGCCCTTTTGTCAATTACTTCCCTTTACGAGGAATAAGCTGGTTGATTTCGCTGCGGCGCACCAGGCCGGTGCCCAGCACAATCAGCCCAAACACTAGGGCCATGACGCCGGCTTCCAGCCACCAACTCAGGTACAGGCCGTATTGCAGGCCCGCCCAGGCTCCGCACAGCAGCCCAAAGGCCAGCAGCAGCCGGGCCAGCAGGCGGCCGGGCACGCCCACGCCGGTGCGCCGCGCCACCAGAACTAAGTAGCCCACCGACACGGCGGCGGCGCAAACCAAGGTATCAACCGAGGCCGCGACGGCCCCAAATTTGGGCAGGAACACCAGGTTCAGGCCGATATTCAAGGCAATGCTGAGGGCCACCAGCCAGCTCACAGCCCGCTCGTGGGTGGTGCTGGTGAGCAGGGTGCTGTAAATAGCGAAGAAGCCGTGGACCAGCACGTTGACAAATAATATCTTTAAACAGAGCGTCATGCGGGCCACTTCGGCCGGGCTGCTGTGCTTGAACTGCCAGAACACGACTTCACCCCGGAAAAAGATGAACGCCACCACGAACAGCAGCGGCAGCGTAACGATGCGCTGCCCGAAGCGCAGCAGCTCGCGCTGCGCGCCGGCATCCTTCGGCACGCTGGCGAATTTGGCAAAAAACAGCGGCAGCACCGTCCAGGCGTACATCATCACGGCATCGACCCAGCGGTAGGCCCCGGCGTAATAGCCGGCCTCGGTGGGCGAGGCTAGGCGTTCGAGCATCACCATGTCGATGCGCTCGTTCACGCCATAAAGGAGCGTCATGAGGGCGAAGGGCAGGCTGGCGCGCAGGGCGGTGCGGGCCACGGGGCCTTTCCAGCGGTACTTCACCCGGCCGAAAAACCGCGTCATCAGCCCGTACAGGATTACCGTGGTGAAGGCGGCCGCGCCCAGGCGTGCGCCTACGTAGCGCGGCAGCGTGAGGCCCACCGGAATGAGCACCAGCACGGCCCCGAGCAGCAGGAATTTTTCGACCACCGAAAGCACGGCGTCGGTGTTGAATTTTTGGTGGGCCTGGAGCGTGCCGCGCAAAAACTGCCCGTACTGGGCCAGCAACAGGGCCGCGCCCACGGCCGCCAGCAGGCCCAGCTCGGGGCCGCGGTAGCCCAGCCCCCAGCCCACCACCAGCATGGCGGCCAGGGCCACGAAGTTGAGCGCGCCGCGCAGGGGCAGCAGCGTGGGAAAGGTTTCGGCCATAAAGCTCGGCTCGGCCGCTACGCGCTGTACCGCGTAGGGAGTCAGGCCCAAATCGGAGAGCGCGGCCACCACCAGCGTGAGGGCCGAGAGCGCCGTGATGAGGCCAAACGTGGCGTGCCCGAGCCGGTCCTGCACCAGGTTTTCGACCACCACCCAGCCGGGTTTCACCAGCAGGTTGAGCAGGACGACGAAGCTGATATTGCCGAAAAACCGTTTGATGCTGAGGAGAGAGCTAGATTGCAAAAATGCGCCCCGGGGCGGGGCGCTTAGCCCGCAAAGCTACGCACCGCGCCGGGGCAGCCGTGCTATTAGGTGTGAAGGGGTATTTTCCGGTTATCTTTGCCGGCCGCTTTGTTGCTCCCTGCCCAACTAATTTTTGCAGGCGGAGCCAACGGTTTTCCTTTCTTTATGTCTGCACCTTCTTTCTCGCTGGTGGGCCTGGGTCCCATTATCAACCGCTGGAAATATTTCGTAGCTGGCGCCGTGGCGCTGGCAGCCGTTGTGAGCATCGTGGTGGCCCTGCTGCTGCCCAACCTGTACCGCTCCACGGCCATCTTCATCCCCACCAACCCGCAAACCACTGACCCTGACCGCCTGGTGGACGGCGGCAAGCTGGAGCTCAGCGGCCGGGCCGAAGATTTGGACCGTGCCATTACCATCGGCGAGTCGCAGCCGGTGGCCGAACTGGTCATCAAAAAATTCAAGCTGCACCGGCACTACAAGGCCGGCACGCCCGGCGACGATGCGGCCGACAACTCGGCGCTGAGCGAGTTTACCAGCAACCTCGACATCGTGCACAACGAGCGCGACGCCATCGAGCTCAACTTCGTCGATAAGGATAAAAACCTGGCCGCCCGCATCGCCAACACCTTGGTACAGGTCATCGACTCGGTTAACCAGCAGCTGACGCTGGAAAACCGCCGGCAGGTGCTTGGGCTATACCGCCAGCGCTACCAGTACCTGAGCACCAGCTACGAGCGCAGCCGCCGCGAGCTGGTGGGGGCCCGCCACCGCTACGGCATCTTCGGCCTCGAAATGCAGGGCCGCTACATGGTGAAGCAACTAATTGAAACCGAAGCCGCCCTGCGCAAGGCCGAAGCCAGTGGCGGCGACGTGGCCGGCCTCAAGCGGGTGCTGCGCGGCCTGACCCGTGCCGACGGCGGCAACCTCATCAACCTGGAAAGCTACGTGGCGGGCACCGATTCGCTGGCCATGTTCACGACCCGCGTGGCCGACTTGCAGGGCCGCCTCATCGGGGCCCGTTCGGCTTACGAAACGGCGGAATTGAGCATCAAGGGCCGGATTTCGAGCGTGTACCTGGTGCAGAAGGCCTACCCGGCCACCAAGAAATTCAAGCCCGTGCGCTCGCTCATCGTGCTGGGTTCCATGCTGCTCACCTTCGCGCTGTCGGTGGTGTTCATCGCGCTGCTGGAACTGTACCGCTACAACCGGCCCGGGGCCGTGCGCCCGGCGTGAACCCGTCCGTGAACGAGCGGCTGGGCCAGCTCTGGCGGTCTTTCGATACGCCCCAGCTCCTCTTTATGGGGTTTGTGGGGCTGCTGCTGGCCGGTGGCGCGGCGGCGGCCCTGGCCCAGCTGCCAGCGCTGTTCCTGCCGGCGCTGCTGGCCATCGGCGTGCTGGTGGCCCTCGTCGAATGGCGCTGGCTCTACTACCTGCTGTTTTTCGTGCTGCCTTTTTCGCAGGAAATCGGCCTGTTTGGCGGGCTGAGCATGGACGTGCCCTCCGAGCCGCTGATGCTGGTGCTCACGGCCTGTGTACTGGGGGCTATGATGCTGGGCGTGGGCCACATCCCACGCCGCGAGCTGGTAAATCCGTTGCTGGTAATCCTGGGGCTGATGCTGCTGTGGACGGCCGTCGACCTTATGTTTTCGGTTGCTGCGCTAAAGTCCTTTAAGTATTTGCTGGCCAAGGTGTGGTACATCGTGCCCTTCCTGCTGGGCACGCTGCTGATTGTGCGGCGGCCGAATGACACCTGGCGCTTTGCGGCCGTGTACGTAGCCGGGGCCGCCCTGAGCGTGCTGTACGTGGCCAGCCGCCACGCCACCAAGGGCTTCAGCTTCGCCGAAATCAACTGGGCGCTGCACCCGTTTTTTCGCAACCACGTTATTTATGCGGCCATGCTGGCGCTGCTGGTGCCGTTTGCTTGGTTTGCCATTCAGGCCACGAGCCGGAGCGGCGTGCGGCTGGCGTGGCGTGTGGGGCTGGGCATCGTGCTGTTCGGCCTGCTCACGTCTTATACCCGGGCTTCCATCCTGTCGCTACCCATCGCGGGGCTGTTTTACCTCGCGATGCGCCTGCGCCTCACGAAGCTGGTGCTGCTGGCCGTGGCCGTGGCCGTGACGCTGGGCGTGACCTACGTGGTGACCGGTGACCGGTACATGGAATTCGCGCCCAACTACGAGCGCACGGTGTTCAACGGTCAGAACTTCGAGAAGCACCTCGAAGCCACCTACAAATTGCAGGATGTGTCGGGCATGGAGCGGGTGTACCGCTGGGTGGCAGCCGCCCGCATGATTGGCGACAAGCCCATCACCGGCAGCGGCGCGGCCACCTTCTACCCCGAATACAAGCGCTACACGGTGAAGAGCTTCCGCACCTACGTGAGCGACAACCCCGAAAAATCCACGACTCACAACTACTTCCTGCTCCAGCTGGCCGAGCAGGGAATTCCGGGCTTTCTGCTGTTCGTCATATTAATAGCCACGTCGCTGCTATTCGCCGAAAACCTCTACCACCGCTCCCGCGCGCACCCAGAGGTGCGCCGCGTAGTGCTGGCCGCTTCGATGTCGCTGGTGGTCATCATCTTTCATCTCACGCTGAATGAGTTGATTGAAGTGGATAAGATTGGGCCGATATTCTTCATCTGCCTGGCCCTGCTGGTGCGGGCGCAGTCCTGGCTGGAGGTGGGTGCGGAGAATCAATCAGCTGTCATTGCGAGTGAAGCGGAGCGAAACGCGGCAGTCCTTCCTGTCGAAGCGCAAAGCCTTGAGATGTGATAAAGCCTGACTTGATTGCAGGAAAGCCCCAACTCTGGATTAGAGTTGGGGCTTTTCACATTATTAGGTGTCTGGCATTTACAGGACGGATTAGCTACGCTGACCTTCGGTTGCCACAGCCTGCGGCCTCGCAATGACAATCGATATCGCGTCACGCCCCACTCTCAATGACAGGCAGCGCTCTACTTGAACCGACAGCTAAGAATCGTTACGTCATCGGCAAACTGCGCGTTGTGGGCGCTGAAGGCGTTGATGCTGCGCAACAATTCCTGGTGCAGCTTGGGCAGCGGCAGGTAGCGGCTGCGGTGCAGCACGGCCAGCACGCCCTCTTCCCCAAACTCATTATTGTCGGCGTCGAATACTTCGGTAAGGCCGTCGGTGTAGAGTAGCAGCAGCGACTGACGCGGAATTGCGATTTCGCCCACCCGCAGCAGCGGCAATTCTTCCATGATGCCGAGCATCACGGTGCCGTCTTTCAGCGTGGTCACGGTGCCGTTATCGGTTATCAGCAGCGGGTCGTTGTGGCCGGCGTTCACGTATTGCAGGCGGCGCGTGCGGCGGTCATAGATGCCCAGAAAGGCCGTGATGAACTTCTCGCCGCCCGAGTTGCGGAACAGCAAGTGGTTGAGCTCGGGCACGATGGTGGCCAGCGGCACGCCCTGGCGCAGCAGCGTGCGCAATCCGGCCTGGAAGTTCGACATGAGCAACGAAGCCGGCACGCCCTTGCCGCTCACGTCGGCCACGCACAGCAGCAGGCGGTCGTTGTCGATGTCGACCACGTCGTAGTAGTCGCCCCCGATTTCGGTGTGCGGCACGTAGCTGCGCTCGATGGCGAGGTCAGCATCGTTGGGCAGCTTGCGGGGGAAGAGCATGGCCTGCACTTCCTGGGCAATTTCGATTTCCTTACGCACGGCGGCATCGGCCACGCGCTGGGCCTGGAGGCGGCGGTTTTCCACGGCCCCCATCAGCGTGTTGGCCAGCGAGGTGAGGAAGGGAATGAGCTGCTGGCGGTCGAAATCGGAGCGCACGCCGCCCACGAAAACGTAGGCCACCACCTGGCGCTGGCGCAGAATAGGCAGCACCAGCTCGTATTTGTCCCAGGCCGACCCAAGCACCAAGTCTTCCACGGCTTGCGGCTCTTTCACTTCGCCATCGAGTAAGGCGGGCGAAAGGGTAAGTTTTTCGACCGTGGCCAGGTCGGTGCCCAGCGCGAGGCGGGCGCGAAAATGGTTGTCCTCGCGGGCAAACAGCACCAGCTGCACCACGTTGCGCTGGCCCTGCAGGGTGAGGCGCAGCATGTGGTACAGCTCATCCACGGAGTGGTCGCGGGCCGTCATGTCGTGGGCCACGCCCAGCACCGTATCCAGCTCGAACTGCTTGAGCTGCAGCTGCCGACGGAGCTGCTTGAGTTGCTCATCGCGCGCGGCGAGCTGGGCGGCGGAATCAGCCAGTGGTTCGGTGGGAGAATTGGGAGCGACAGCAGGCATGCAGCAAGGTAAGCAATACGCCGGAAACCCAGGCGCGGGACCACAAACTTACACCGCTACGGGCGTTTTGGGGTCATAAGCATCGCGCAAGCCGTTGCCGAGCAGGTTGAAGCTGAGCACGAGCAGCGAAATGGCCGCCCCGGGCAGCAGCGTGAGCCACAAGCCCGCCTCGGTGCCGAGCAAATCGTAGCCTTCCTTCACCATGAGGCCCCAGCTGGGCGCGGGCGGCTGCACGCCCAAGCCCAGGAAACTCAGGCCCGCTTCAAGCAGAATAGCTGAGGCAAAATTACTGGTAGCCAGTACGATGAGCGGCCCGCGCATATTGGGCAGCAGGTGCCGCGCAATGAGGCGCGACGTGGGCAGGCCCAGTACCCGCCCGGCCTCCACGAAGGTGGCCGAGCGCAGGCTCAGCATCTGGCCGCGCACCACCCGGGCCACGTCCACCCACATGGTCAGGCCCACGGCCACGAAGCTGACCCACACGCCCTTGCTGTCCAGCGCCAGCGAAATGGCAATGACCAGCATGATGCCCGGAATGCTCCACACCACGGTCATCACGCCCAGCAAAACGGAATCGACCCAGCCGCCAAAATAGCCGGCCACCGCGCCCACGGCCATGCCCAACACCACCGAAATCAGCACCGCTACCAAGCCAATACCCAGCGAAATGCGCGTGCCCAGCAGCAGCCGGCTCAGCTCGTCGCGCCCGGCTTTATCGGTGCCCAGCGCGTAGGTGCGGGTGATGAGGTGGCTGGCTTTGACTTCGCGCTGCAAGTCGGCCGGGGAGCCGGGGTGTCCCACCACGGTAGCCAGCGCCAGTCGGCGCCGTCGGCCCGCTTCGGCCGAGTGCTGACCCAGGGGTTTCAGGATGATGGAGTCGCCGGAAAACTGGTAGCCGCCGATGGGCGTTTCCTGCACTTCGGGCTCGCGGCCGCGCAGCCAGGTGCTGAAGATGTTAGCCGGGGCCAGGCCGGTGCGGGCCGAATCGGGCAGCGGCTGGCGCAGCAGCAGCACGCGCAGGCCGGGCCGCTCCTTCTGAATCTGCACGAAGCCGTGGTTGGCGTTGGGCGAGTTGTCGGGCAGCACCCAGTAGCCCAGCAGGGCCACCAGCGTGCAGAGGGCAATAAAGGCCAGCCCGGCCACGGCGGGGCGGTTTTGCCACAGGCGCTGGCGCACGTAGTAGCCGGGCGGCCGGGCGGCGGCCGCAGTGGTGGCGGGAGGCACTGCCTTAACTGCCGTCGCCACCGCTAGCGGGTGTTGTGTTGCAGCAGGCCTTCCTTCGAGGCCAGGTAGGCCGCGTCGCGGGCAATGGCGCCGAAGGAGGTGGTTTCGTAGGCCAGCTCGGTATCAGGGTCGGGCCAGTAGCTGCGGATGAGGCCCTGCTCCAGCAAAGTGCGGAGCTGGTCTTCGAGCTCGGCGGCGGGCAGGCCGGTTTTCTGGAGCAGCGTGCGGAACGGGGTGACGAAGTACAGTTCGTCGAGCAGGTCGAATTCGGGGTCAGTCACGGGGAGAAACGGCGGGCTGGGATTTGGGCAAATGTAAGTCCGGCGGGGGCTTGCGGCCGGGCGGCCCGCCGGTATCTTTATTATAACCAACGGCGCAAACGGTGCCGGGTTAATATTCCGGCTCCGGTCCTCCCCTTCTGCTTCACCCCTCCTACCATGCGCAAGCTCCTCGCCGACCGCAGCTTCCAACTCGCCATCGGGCTCACCCTGCTGTTTTTCGGCACGGGCATCGTCTTTCTGCTGCTTGGGCTCGCCAGCTACGGCTGGATGCTATTCATCCTGCTGCCCATTGTGTTGGGCATTTCGATTGGGGCCATGCCGAACAAGAAATACACCTTGCAGGGGGCCTTGCTGGCCGCGGCGCTGGTGCTGCTGGGCTTGTTCATTCCGGGGCTGTCGGGGCTGCTGTGCATTGTGATGACGCTGCCGATAATCGTGCCCCTGATTTTTCTGGGCTACGTGATTTCGCACCTCGCGAGGCGCTACCGTCAGCTCAGCGCCTCCAACCGGGTGCCCGTGCTGCTGGCTCCGCTCCTGCTGTTTGTGGTGGGCGCGCCGGCTGAGAAATATGCCACCCAGGACCAGCAGGCCGTCACTACCGTCAGCACCGAGCGCGTGTACCCCTACTCACCCGAGCAGGTGTACGATGCCATCAAATCGGTCGATACGCTGGATGCGCCGAAGCCTTTTCTAATGAATTTCGACTTGCCCATTCCCATCAAGTGCGTGCTGGAAAAAGAGGCCGTGGGCGGCCTGCGCACCTGCTATTTCAAGGGCGGCCGGCTCAGCAACGCGGACTTTGGCGGTGGCACCATTGTAGAAAGAATCACCGCGCTGGAACGGGGCAAGCTCCTGAAAATGGACGTGGTATCCTACAACCTGGTAGGCCGCAAATGGCTGGGCTTCAAAGAAGCTACCTACGTATTTGAAAAAGTCGGCGCAGACAGCTGTAAAATAACGCGCCTGACGACATACACGTCCGTCCTGCAGCCGCGCCAGTATTGGGAGCCGCTGGAGAAGCTGGGCATCCGGCAGGAGCACGACTA
Organism: Hymenobacter sp.; assembly: GCA_028288445.1. Lineage (GTDB taxonomy): Bacteria > Bacteroidota > Bacteroidia > Cytophagales > Hymenobacteraceae > Hymenobacter. The sequence goes on from JAQBNT010000062.1 coordinate 23,774, forward strand.
TGTGTTTGACAATCTGGCCAAGGACCTGCGGGCCAGATACGGCCGTTAGCCTCCTCCTATCAGCGGGGGTTCTCCCGGCTGAGTAATGTTGGAGCTACTGCTTTGATACCATAGCCACTGCCGGAACTGCTGATTCCTGCACATTGATATAGGCGATAATTGAGGCAATCTCCTTATCCGACAGGCTGAAAGAAGGCATTTGCTGCTTAGTGAACTTGTTGAACAGCGCCACCGCGTACTCATCGCCGCTGGCCACCACTTTACTGGAATTCTTCACCCACGGCAAAATCCAGGAGATGGGCCGCCGCCTGGTGATGCCAGCGAGGGCGGGGCCTACAATTATCTCGTTCACGGCGTGGCACTGGGCGCAGTTGCCTTTGAACAGCGCATCCCCGGCAGCAATGATTTTCGCCTCAGCCGGTGGCAAATCAGAAAGCCGAAGCTCCACATCTGCTCTCGGCTGGTCTACGACGCCGCAGCTGAAGCTCAGAGAATCACCTGCCGCTTCGCTTGTCGCGGCAAAAGACTTTTCAGCCGCGAAGCCCACCAGCCCGGCGGCGCTCAACAGGGTGAAACCAATGAGCACGACTATCAACAGCATGCCGACTGAAAGGGCAAAACCAACCGAATTGAACCGCATAACACGTTGGGCTTAGGTGGAATATATGTGCGGCAAATTTACCTTCCAAGCCTGCGAGATAGTATTTTTCGGCCTTGATTTTCAGGTCCCACACCGCCCGCCCTACCGCACGGCCCGCCCTTTCCACTCATACCCGCCGCGCCAGCCGGCCGCCCCCACCGCCAGCGCATACGGCGCGTACAGCAGCTGCAGCGGCAGCAGCCCCCACAGCCACTTGCGCCGCCCGAAAAACCGCAGCACCGGGCTCAGCAGCCACGCGTCGCCGCCCAGCTTGAGTAGCCACGCTGCCAGCACCCAGGGCCAGAGGCCGGGCCATTGCAGCAACGCCACAGCCCCGGCGGCCAGGGCCACATTAGCCCCCAGCACCAGCAGGGCCAGGTTGCGCGAGGCCGCGCTTTGGTAGTGCCGCCACTTGCTGGCCCAGCGCACCCGCTGCCGTAGCAGCGCCCGCAGCGACTCCGGCGCGGCCGTGTGGGCAATGGCGGCCGCATCGGTCAGGAAATGGGCCGTGCCGGGAAAGGCCGCGTGAATTTTATGGAGCAGAAACTCGTCGTCGCCGCTGGCGAGGTGGGCGTTGTCGGCAAAGCCGCCCACGGCCTCGAATGCGGCGCGGCGGTAGGCCAGGTTGGCCCCGTTGCACATGGTGGGCTGCCGGCGGGCCAGGCAGGCAGCGCCCACGCCCACCAGCCCGGCAAACTCCAGCCCCATGAGGGTCATGAACAGTGAATCCGGCCCCGTGAGCAGCACCGGGCCGCTGATGAAGTTGGCCTGCGGCTGCCGGTGCAGCAGGGCCGCGTAGGCTGCCAGCCAGCCGGGGCCCAGGCGGCAGTCGGCATCGGTGCATACCAGCCAGGGGGCGCGGGCGGCATGCAGCGCCGTGAGCAGGGCGGCTTTTTTGCCGGTTTGGGTGGCGGGCAGTTTGATGAGGCGCAGCGTGAACCCGGCTCCCTGAGTGGCGGCCGCTACCAGCGCGGCCGTGGCATCGGTGGAGTGGTCGTCGGCGATGAGAACTTCGAAGCAACCGGCCGGCAGGGTTTGGGCGGCGAGGTCGCGCAGGAGCTGGGGCAGGTTTTCGGCTTCGTTGCGGGCGGCAATCAGGATGGAGAAGGTTAGTGACCTGCTGCCGGCTGCAACTAATGCTAGCTCCTGTCCCAGCGTTTGCGGCTCGCAAATAGATTGCTCGCCACTACTGTACAGAACATCGGCACTACTGTTCAGATTAGCGATACTAGTGTACAGAGTATCGCCATTACTGTTCAAAATCTCATTATTACTATTCGGGATTTGGTTGCTATTGTACAGAAGCTCTCTACTATTGTTCCGAATTTCGCTATTACTGTTTGGAACTTCGCTACTATTGTTTGTGAGTTCAGTACTACTATACAGGACCGCACTACTATTGTACACAACCCTACTACTACTGTACAGAACATTGCTACTACTGTTCGGATTATCGGCCTTACTGTTCACATCAGTGCTGCTAATTGCTTGTTGCTCGTTGTTTAGCCCGAGTCCACCGCGCAGCCACCCCATCAGCGCCGCGTACAGCGCCGGCAGCACCAGCAAACCAATTCCAACCGCGGCCATCATTTCCCGGCGCGCTTCTCGCGCAGCACCCTCAGGCCGGGCACCAGCAGCAGGCCGGCCGCGCTGGGCAGGGCAATATTGATAACCCACAAACTCAGACTAGCCGACAGCACCGGCAGCGCCGGCTGCCCCAGCAGCCCAAACAAATGCGTGGCCGACAGCTCCCGCACGCCCACATCCGCCAAGGCATTGAGCGAGGGCACCAATGACTTCAAAAAGAACGTGCCCGCCACCGCGGCCAGCCCCGGCCCCAGCGGCCCGCCCACGCCATACGCCGCCAGCAGCAGCATAAACTGCGCGCAAAACACCGCGTAGCGCAGCCCCGAAATAGCCAGCACCGCGTGCAGCGCCGTGGCCGGATACGTAGGCATAATGGCCAGCGCCGGCCGAAACCGCCGCAACGGCCGCCACACGCCCAGCGCCGCCAGCAGCAGCCGCGACCGGTACAGCGGCACCAGCACCAGCCCGCTCAGCAGCAGCGCCGAGGCCGCCACGCCCAGCCCGGCCGCCGGGTAGCCCTTCAGGTAAAAGGTCAGCAGGAAATACAGCAGGCCCGCCGCGCCCGCCAGCACCGTGGCCACCAGCTGGCAGTAGCGCCCCAGAAAAACCGCCCCCAGCGCACTCACGCGGCGGCTTTTGAGCTCGATGATGCGGCCGGCGTAGTCGCCCACCCGGTTGGGGGTGGCAAAGCCCAGCGTGAGGCCCACCAGCACCGCCCGGAAGCTGCGCCCGAACGTGACCGGCTCCAGGTGCCGGGCCAGGCGGTACCACTTCCAGGCCTCCAGGCCCCAGTTGGCGGGCACCAGGGCCAGGGCCAGCAGCACCGGCCCGTGCCCCGCCCCGCTGAGCGAGGTACTGAGCAAATGCCGCCACGCCGCCGCCGTATCGGGCGCGGCAAAAATGGAATTATACAGCAGCCCCAACGTGAGCAGCGTGACGCCAATTTTGCCCCAGAATACAATGCGTTTCCACTGCCGGGCGCGGCGGTTTTCCGGCTCGTCCGGGCCATTGCCCCGGCCCGCGCGCGCCGTGGTTGCAGCGGCCGCCGCCGAAGAATCGGCCGGGTCGGGCGCTTCGCCCTGCCTGGGGGCGTAACTTTGTAAGAGATGCCCGCTCCCCTTCGCCCCCGCCCCGCTCCCGCCCCGGATTTGCTGCCCAAAATCATCATGGGCGTCGACCCCGGCACCCAGATTATGGGCTACGCCCTGATTGAGGTGCGCGGCCAGCGCGTGGACGTGCTGTGCTACGACGTTATCAATATGAAGGCCCTGGGCTCGAATCACGCCGTAAAGCTAAAGCGGATTTTCGACCGCATGCTGGAGCTCATCGACGAGTACCTGCCCGACGAGCTGGCCATCGAGGCACCGTTTTTCGGCGTCAACGTGCAGAGCATGCTCAAGCTGGGCCGGGCGCAGGGCGTGGCCATCGCCGCCGCCCTCTCCCGCCAGATTCCCTACGTCGAGTACGCGCCCACCAAGGTGAAGCAGTCCGTCACGGGCTCCGGCAATTCCACCAAGGAGCAGGTGGCCCACATGCTGCGCCAGACGCTCACGCTGCCCCCCATCGCCGAAGCCAGCACCTTCCTGGACGCCACCGATGCCCTGGCCGTGGCCCTGTGCCACCACTACCAGAAGGGCAACAACATCACCGTGAGCGGCGGCAAAAGCTGGGGCAAGTTCCTGGCCGATAACCCCGAGCGCCTGGGAGCCAGCACGGGCAAGAAAAAAGCGCCAGCGAAATCGTAGTTGCGGAAGTTTTTTAAATACAACGTTTGCCAGAGGTATGACTTTTGACTGCTAACCTCTTAGCTGCCCTAATTCCGTATTTCAGCACTTTTTGGCAAGTTGATGTTACGCATTAGCTTTTTTTATTCTGTCTACAATTTGTCGTCCGAGGTATTTTCTAATGTTTGGAAACCTCCATCTGTAGTATTCATTCCAATAGCTTATCATTCTACTTTCTGTCTGTTGCCAATACTTTGGATTTTCGCTCATTATTTTTATATAGCTAGCAATTGATTCATCGTTTATATGCTTGTCAAGCACTTCCAATATTTCAAAGACATATTCACCCAGCAACTGTAATTTAAAAGGTGTTACCCAATCCTGGTTTTTGTTAATAAGCTTTTCCAGTCTCCTCTGCCGCAAATAACCATCGTGGTGTCGCAGATATATGCAGTTCAAAATTGTCTTTTGAAGCTCACTTAATTTATTCTCACTTTCCGCATCTGGTTCGTTGAAATAGAGCCTATAAGGGAAAATTAACAGTTCATTGCCTAATTCTACTGTTAGAGCAAATGGGTGGATTAGGTTGTCAACTTTATGAATTTGCCCGTCTGCCAGTCTCACGTTATTAATATTAAACGGCAAAATATTTAACACCGCTTCAACATCGTCTTTCAATGCATTAGGGAAAGCGTTGAGCAGCCTGCCTCTATACTCCGAATAGTATTCACTTCTAAACCAGTTTATCATTACCTAAGCCTACTTTAGTTAAACGAATTTGGCTATAACTCACATCGTTTTTTCACAACGCTACCTCAAATGGCACCTGAAAACGATTGATTTCAACTGTTTTCCCCCACCAGCAGCTCCCCCGCCGCATACGTCACCGCGTAGCCGCTGATATCCACTCTATCCCCGCGCAGGCGACACCAGAGGTCGCCGCCGCGCGGGGAAATCTGGCGGGCACGCAGCTCGGTTTTGCCCAGCTTTTCGGCCCAGAAGGGAATGAGGATGCTGTGGGCCGAGCCGGTGACGGGGTCTTCGGGCACGCCCACGCGGGGCGCGAAAAACCGCGACACGAAATCAACGCCGTCGGAGCCGGGCGCGGTGGCGATGACGCCCACGTACTCCAGGGCCGCGATGCGGGCGAAGTTGGGGGCGAGGGCGCGCACTTCGGCTTCGGAGCTGAAGACGGCCAGCAGGTCGCGGGCGGCCAGCACCCGGAGCGGCGTGGCCCCGAGGGCATCGGTGAGGCCCGTGGGGTGGCCGGCCAGCTCCTGCGGCGGGCGCGAGGGGAAATCGAGGGTGAGGCGGCCGTCGGTGGCGCGGGTCACGCGCAGCGGGCCGCTCTGGCTGTGGAAGGTGACCTGCGGGCCCTCGAAGCCGAGGTGCGTGAACAGGACGTGGGCCGAAGCCAGCGTGGCATGGCCGCACAGGTCGATTTCGACGGCTGGGGTGAACCAGCGCAGGTCGAACTCGGCCGGGGTGCCGGGGCGGGGCACAAAAAAAGCGGTTTCGGCCAGGTGGTTTTCGGCCGCGATTTGCTGCATGAGGGCGGCGGGCAGCGGGGCTTCGAGGGGGCACACGCCGGCGGGGTTGCCGGCGAAGGGCGTTTGGGCGAAGGCGTCGACGTGGAAGTAGCGCATGGTGGGTTCGGGCGGGTTGGATGGATGGGCGGGCGCGGGTTTCTTTTGGCAAGAATACGGCGCGGGGCGTGTTGGCGAATGGCCGGGCTATTTTTTGGCGGCGGGCGACTTAATTTAAAATTATTTTACAGGCCACGCAACCCAGGCCGGCGCGGGCCGGTCAGGGGGGTATAAGGCGGGCCGGTACCGCTTGCCTTCACTCCTACTTTCCACTGCATGCCGCCACCCAATACCCTGGTTGATGAGGCGCTGCTGGCCGCGTGCCGGCGGGGCGAATCGGCGGCGCAGTACCAGCTCTACCAGAAACTCTCCTATGCCCTGATGGGCGTATGCCTGCGCTACTGCCCCAACCGGGCCGAAGCCGAAGACGCGCTGCAAAACACCTTCGTCAAAATCTTCACCCGTCTTGACCAGTTCCGGGGGCAGGGGCCGTTCGAGGCTTGGGCGCGGCGCATTGCCGTCACCACCTCGCTGCACGCCCTGGAGCAGCACCGCCTGCGCCACCCCGGCCCGGCCGGCGACACCCTGGATGAGCTGGCCGGCGACCTGCCCACCGCCGAGCCCTCGGCCCTGGACCAGCTGGCCGCCGACGACCTGCTGGCCCTGCTGGCCACCCTGCCGCCCGGCTACCGCACGGTGCTCAACCTCTACGCCGTGGAGGGCTACTCGCACCAGGAAATCGGCGCGCTGCTGGGCATCGCCGAAGGCACTTCCAAATCGCAGCTGGCGCGGGCCCGTCGGCTGCTCGAAACCCGCCTGACGGCCCACCATCACCCCCAATTGCCATGACCCACCGCAACCCCGACGACTTGTACGATGCCCTGCGCGACCGCCTGGCCGACTACGGCCAGGAGCCGCCGGCGCAGCTGTGGGCGGGCATCCGGGCCCAGTTGCCGCCGCCGGTGGCCCCGCCACAGCTGCGGAAGCGCCGGCGGCGGGTGCCGGTAGCGTGGCTGTTGTTGGTCATGCTGACCGTGGCGGCCGTGGGCGCGGGCTGGCACTGGTGGGGCACGAAGCCGTCGAATACCACGATTTCGAGCGTAGACCAAACGGCTGCCAGCAATTCACCTTCGAACGCTGCGCATTCACCTTCGAACGCTGCCCGGACCAGCTCTACTCATACGCCAAACGCTGCCGCTGCCGGCAGCACCCCTCTGCCAGCAGCGGGCATGAGGCCGTCGCCAGCCACTCAAACTTCTTCAGCTACCGCACCACGCCAGGCTACCGATGCGGCTACCGGACTGTCTGGCAGTACGGTGGAAACCCTGGCAGATTCAAAAGGCTCGGCTGTAGCGCAAGGCTCGGAAACGGCAGCAGCGCAGGCATCAGCAGCTACTTTGGCTCCAGTTGCGGGGGCGGGTTCGGGTTCGATAAGGTCGGTTGCTGCTACTTCGGCAGCTCGTGCTAATTCCCCTTCAGGCCGGCCGGGCCGGAACGTAGCCGCACCAGCTACTAAAGAGGTGGCCGCGAACGGTGGCCGTGGGAAGAATTCTTCAACCCCAGCCGCTCGTGGGCAAGTGCAGGGACTGGGCAAACAGGCTGTTTCCGTAGCGGGTACTGCCAGCCATTTGCCCAAAACGACTGAACCGGCAATGGTTCAGCCCGGCGCGGGGCGGCCGGGCCGCAATGCTTCAACGGCAGTCATCAGCCAGTCATCGCACGCATTGAATGCTTCGGAAACGCGTCTGGGCCGGCACCGCCACCAGTCCGAAGCGGCACTGGCAACAGTGGCAGAGCCCGCCGTCCGTCGGCCGCGGACGTTAGCTTCCACGCCGCCAATGGTGGACCCGCCAACCATTCAACCAGCCCCCGCAACGGCCGCCGCCAGCCTTACCCCAGCTACAGAAAACCGCCTCAGCCAACGCCCGGCTCAGCCCCTGCTGCCGGCCCGGTTGGTGGCCGTGCAGCTCGGAGCGGGGCCGGGGCAGCCGGCGCCGCAGCCGGTGACAATTGCGCCCAGCCCGCTCCCGCTGCCCTTCGTGTCGCGCTGGGCGGTGCAGGTAGTGGCCGGCCCGGCCCTCACCTACCGGACCCTGAATACGGCGGGCACAGGCATGTCACCCTCCCCGCCTTTGCTGCCTGCCAATAGCACGACCAGTCCGGTAGCCACGCTGGAACGGCCGGCCCTGGGCAGCGCGGCACAGGTAGCGGTGCGGCGCACCCTGGGCGGGCACTGGAGCCTGAGCGCGGGCCTCGGCTACGCCGAATACGCCAGTGCCCTAGCCCTGCAACAGGTGCATGCCGCCACCGGCCGGCTGGTTCCCAACACCCCGGACTCCGCCTCCACCACCGGTATTCATCGGCGCGATACCTACCGGTTTGTGACGGTGCCGGTGCGGGTGGGCTACGGCTGGACGCTCTCGGGGCGCTGGCGCGTGGGCCTGCTGGCCGGGGCCGAGGCCGCCGTATACGTGGGCGGCAGCAGCACCGAGGGCAGCCCCTGCGCCTGCCAAAGCCAGACCTGGAGCTTCGCCGCTAGCCCTTACCGCCGCGTGAGCGTGGGGGCCAGCCTGGGGGCCGAGGCCCGCTATCGCCTGGGCGAGGGGGGGCGCTGGGAGCTACTGGCTCAGCCCACGGCCACCTACCTGCTCACGCCCCTGGCCACGGCCAATACCGCCTACTACCAGCGCCACTTGTTTGGGGGCGCGGCGCTGCTGGGGGTAGCTTTCAACTTGCCCTAACGCCTCGGCGTGAGGCTTCCGGCTGGCTGGCCAGCGGCTGGAATCCCGCGCCCGACGGGGATTTTTCACTCATTTTTCCTTCCTGATTTTTATGAAGCATTTCGTATGTGTCTGCCTGGGCGTGGCCCTGCTGGCCGCTTGCCGCAAAGACGATGTGGTGGTGTGTGACCCGGCTGTTGCGCCGGCCACGTTCGCCGATTTGCGGGCCGCCGCGCCCGCCATTCAAACCTTCGCCTTCGACCTGAACAAGGCCCAGAGTTTCCGCACCAAGGGCGGGGCCACGCTGGCCTTCAACGCCAATGTCTACCTGCTGCCCAACCGCCAGTTGGCCACGGGCCAGGCTCAGCTGCGGGTGCGCGAGATTTATTCGGTGCCCGACATGGTACTGGCCAACCTGCCCACCACGGCGGCCTCGTCGCGCCAGATGCTGATATCCGGCGGCGAGTTCGACATTCAGGTGTGGCAGGGCAGCACCCGCCTGCGTATGTACCCGGGATGGTCGAGCGGCGGGGCGGGACGGCAGGTGCTCACGCTCACCTCGCCCGTGCCCCCGGCTGGCCTCGATACCACGCCCATGATGCTCTGGAACCAACCCACCGCAGCCCCCAATGTGGCCGGCACCATTTCGGACTCTTCGGCCTGGCAGCTGCAAACTGACTCGACCGGCCGGGCCACTCCGGTAACAATTACCACAACCAGCCAGTCCACCGCCAGCTACTACAACGCCTCCCTCCCGCTCGACTCGCTCAGCCGCTGGAACATCGACCAGTTATGGCACGCCTACTCGGCCAACGGCGCGGGGCAAATCGGGGTGGTGGTGCCCTTCACCAGCACCACCACCGGCACGCGCGTGTATTTCCGCCCGGTGGGCTACAACGGGCTGGCCCGCAGCTACGCCTCCAGCGCCGCGCCCACCAGCTGGAGCAGCTACCTGCCCTACGGGGCCGATGTCATCGCCATCGTACTACAGGAGCGCGACGGCCTGCTCTACTTCGGCACCCAGCGCCTGACTACCGCCGCCGGAGTTGTGGTCACGCCCACCCTCGAAGCCCTCAGCGCCGCCGAAATCGTGCAGCGCATCCGGCAATTGTAACCGCTATTTTCCTTCATTTCCCACAGAAAAGGCCAGTCTGAAGCTTCGGACTGGCCTTTTTGCTTTTGAACAACTTCCGCCTACTGCCCGCCGATTATCACCTCGCGCACCGGGTTTTCGCCCAGCCAGTAGGGAATTTCGGCCACGCTGCCCACGTTCAGCACCAGCACGTCGGCGCGTTTGCCGGGGGCCAGGCTGCCGCAGTCGTGCTGCTGGTTGATGGCCCAGGCGGCGTTGAGGGTGGCGGCGGCCACGGCCTCTTTGGGCGTGAAACCCATTTTGAGGCAGGCCACCGACAGGGCCAGCCAGAGGTTTTTGCTGGGGCACGAGCCGGGGTTGAAATCGGTGCTCAGGGCCACGGGCAGGCCGTTTTCGATGAACGCGCGGCCGGGCGCGTACTTCTCTTGTCTTAGAAAAAGCGGCACCAGCGGCAGCAGCACGGCCACGGTTTGCCCCTGGGTTTGCTGCGCGATGCGGGCGGCGGCGGCCGGCGTGAGGTAGTCGCAATGGTCAACGCTGACGGCCCCCAGCGCGGCGGCCATTTCGCAGCCGCCGAGGTCGTGCAGCTGCTCGGCGTGGATTTTCAGGCCGAAGCCCATGTGGTGGGCCTGCTCCAGGTAATACTGCGAAACATCGAGCGGAAAGGCTCCCTGCTCGCAGAAAATATCCACGAACGCCGCCTCCCCTTTCAAATCCGACAGCACCTCGCGCAAAATGAAATCGACGTAGGCCCGCGGCCCGGCTTCCTTGAACTCGGGCGGCACCACGTGCGCCCCCAAAAAGGTAGGCACCACCCGCACCGGCTGCTGCCGGCCCGCCTCACGGGCCACGCGCACCAGCCGCAGCTCGGTGTCGCGGTCGAGGCCGTAGCCGCTTTTGGCCTCCACGGTGGTCACGCCGTAGCGCCGGAACCCGTCGAGATGGTGCAGGGCGTTGGCCAGTAATTCGGCCTCCGGGGCGGCGCGGGTGGCGCGCACGGTGCTCAGAATACCGCCGCCGCTGGCCAGAATGTCGAGGTAGCTTTCGCCGCGCAGCTTGCGCTCGAACTCGTGGGCGCGGTTGCCGCCGAACACCAGGTGGGTGTGGCACTCCACCAGGCCGGGCATCGCCACGCAGCCGGTGGCATCCACGAGGCGGGTGTGGGGGCCGATGTGCGAGAGGTCCAGCTCGTCCATCGGGCCCACGGCCACGATTTTATCCTCCACGCAGGCCACGTAGCCGCGCTCGATTATCGTCCAGGCGCTCAGGTTGGGGCCGGCCAGGGGCCGGTCGGTAGGGCCGCCGGCCAATGTGAGCACCTGCGCGGCGTGCTGAATCAGGAGGGTGTAGGGAGCGGGGTGTGGCATGGGGAATGCGGGTGGGTGGGGCAGCAAATTACGGCCCCGGCGGGCAGCATTGCGTAGGTACCGGCGTTACTTCTGCTTTCTCCAATGTCCGATTTCCTCCCCGTCCCGCTCATTCTCACCCTCGCGCTTGATGCCGCCGCGCAGGCTTATTTCGATGACCTGCGCCGCCAGCACTTCCCGCCCAAAATCAATTATCTCGCGGCCCATCTCACGCTGTTTCATCACCTGCCCGGCACGGAGCTGGCCGCCGTGCAGGCGCAATTAAAGGATGTGGCCGCCGGCCAGCCCCGGCTGCCCTTGTCGGTCACGGGCCTGCGCTCGCTGGGCCGGGGCGTGGCCTTCACCCTCGAAAACGACGAGCTGCGCGCCCTGCACCGCCGCCTGCAAACCGCCTTTGCCCCGCACCTCACCCCCCAGGACCAGCAGAAGCTTCAGCCCCACGTCACCATCCAAAACAAGGTGGTCCCCGCCGAAGCCCGCCAGCTCCTGGCCGAGCTGCAGGCCGGTTTCACCCCGTTTGAAGCCGTGGGCACGGGCCTGCACCTGTGGGCCTACCGGGGCGGGCCGTGGGAAAGCCTGGCCGAGTTTCCGTTCCGGCCGTAGCTGGCCGGGCCGCTACGACCAGGGCAGTTGGCGGGCCACCACCAACTCCCCGCGCACGAATTCCTGGAGCGCCTCGGCTACAGCTACCGCAACGTCGTGGGCATTGGAGCGCAACGCGGCCAGGTGCTCAGGGCCAAGGCGGGCCTGGAGGCCGGCCAGCGCCGGGGCCGATACCTGGCCAAAGCCCAAGCTCCAGTGGGGAAACAGGCGCTGCGTGCTGGCCGCGCCGAACAACCGGACCACCTCGGTGTGCCGTGGGTCGTGCCGGATGTACTCATACAGGGCCTCTACCGGTTCCCGCGCCCCTTCCAGCACCTGCAAGAACCGGCCTTCGGCGTAAAACAACGCGCCGGTAATGCCTTGGCTATAATTATTGATGCGGGCCTGCTCCACCATCCTCGCCAATTCCTCATCACCCGGCAAACGGGTGGCAATGCTGCGGTAGATTAGCTGGTAGAAGGCCATGGCTCAGCGGGAAAAGGACGGTAATAAAAGCAGGCGATGCCTCAGCGAGCCGGCCGCAAAACCATAGCCGGGCAACTACGCAGCCGGCCCCGGCAGCCCACTAATATTTCGCCAAAAATCGGGTTATCCATTCATTTCTATTACAAATCAATAGCCCGCTGGTTTCGGGCCGAGCCTGGGCGCGTTGTTTCGCGGCCATCAGGGGCGGGCAGCGGGTCCCTCCCATTCGGCCAGGGCGGCGCGCCACTCGTCGTTTACCCGGGCCGTGAGGGCGGGCGTGGGGCCCAGGCCGAGGAAAATGCGGGTGCCGCGCTCGCGGGCGTAGGGGTCGGCCACGGCCCCAACTTCGCGGTAGCTGGCAAACTGCGCAGCCAGTTCGGGGTGCGCCTCGTCGTCGATGATGAGCACGGCTTGCCGGTCGGTGCGCGGCACAAACCAGTAGAGGAAGCTGCCGTTGAAGCTCTGGGCGGGCGGCATGGCCCGGCGGGCGTTGTAGTAGTTGAGGGCGCTGGCCTGCCCGTAGTTGGCGCACTTAATGAGGGTGTGGGCGCGCAGCGCGGCGGGCAGGCGTTGGTAGGCGGCCCAGGTTTTATCGGCCATTTCGCGCCAGCCGCGCATGTCGGCGTAGTCCTGGGGCAGGGCGTGGTTCTGGCCATCTTCCCAGCGGTAGAGGCCCAGGGCGGCGTAGCGGGGCCGCAGGGCCGCCATTGCCGCCGGCGACCGCAGCGGGTAGATGAACGGCATCATCCACAGCAGCAGCAGCAGCGGCAGGCTCAGCAGCGCCACCTGCACCACCGGCCGCCAGGCCAACGCCCCCGGCTGGTTCGGCTGGTTAACAACCCTGAACCGCTGCTCCCACCACCACGCCCCGGAGCTAAACAGCACCGGATAATAGCCCAGCGTGTAGTAGTCTTTGCCGTGCAGCAGTGCCTGCAAGCCGATGCCAAACACCACCACCAGCCCCACCACCCGGTAGGGCCGCAGGGCGCGGCTCAGCAGCAGCGCCAGCAGGCCCGGCACCCACACCCATACCGCCCCAATGCACATGAGTAGCTGCATTTTCCAGAAACCGGTGGCGTCGACGTGCACCAGCTGGGTGTCGTGCAGCAGCTGCATGTGGTGCAGGAAGGGGATGCCGTGCCGGATTTGCCAGGCCAGGTTGGGCAGCCACAGCAGCAGCGCCAGCCCCGCCGCGCCCCAGAAGTGCCGCTGCCCCAGCAGGCGCCGCCAGGGCGTGAGCAGCAGCGCCCCGCCCAGCGCGGCAATAAAAAACAGCGTGGTGTACTTGTTCAGCAGGCCCAACCCCAGCCCCAGGCCCAGCCAATACAGAAACCGGGGCCGCTCCGTCTGCACGTACCGCGCCAGCGCGTACAGGCAAAACACGAAGCCGAACACCTCAAACGAGTTGGGCTGAAACAGCAGGTTGAGCCGCGCGAAGGCCGTGCCCAGGTAGCAGGTGCCCGCCAGCGCCGTGGCAAACCAGCCCCCGCCCAGCCGCTGCGCTAGCCGCATCACGAGGTAGAGCGTGGCCGCGCCCCACAGAAACGGCCAGAACTTCACCCAGAAAAAGCCGCCGCCCAGCGCCAGGCTCACCCAGCCCTGCGCGGCCATCAGCGGGGGCACTTCGAGGTAGCCCCAGGCCAGGTGCTGGCCCTGGTTGAGGTACAGGTATTCGTCGCGGTGGAGGTCGTACTGCGGGCTGGTGAGGAAATAGCCGGAGACGAATTTGAGCAGGGCGAAGGCGAGCGGCAGGCGGCGGTTCATGCCCGGCAAGGTAGCGCCAACGGTCTATTCCACCCCCGAAAAATTAGTATTGGCCGCGCATTCTGCTTTGGAAATCATTGCCTTATTTTGTGGCTTCACCTTTCCCGAGCGTTATCGCCCCAACCGTTTACCCCGCATGATTGTCTACGGCTTCAAAGGTGCGCACCTGCGCACCGCTCCCCTGCCCGCCGGCACCAGCTGCCCGGCCTGCGCCACCCCCGATGCGATGAAAGCCAGCGTGTACAGCCGCTACGCCCACGTCTACTGGATTCCGTTCTTTCCGTTCAGCAAATCGGCGGTGGCCCAGTGCGACCACTGCCAGCAGGGCTGGGAGGAGAAAACCCTGCCCGCCGAGCTGCGCCCCGCCGTGCGCGCCCTCAAGAAAAGCACCCGCTTTCCGCTCTGGAACTGGGCCGGCGTGGGCGTATTGGTGCTGGGCCTGGCCGGGGCCTCCGTGGCCGGCCGCTACCACGAGCGCGACCGGGTGGCCTGGCTGGCCGCCCCGCACGCCGGCGACATCTACACCATTCACTCGATGGGCGACAGCACCAAGTATTCGCTGTTGAAGGTAATGAGCGCCAAAGGCAATACCGTGGAGGTGGCGGCCAACGAGTACGAAATCGACGACCGGTCGCCCATCAGCGAGCTCAACTCGCCCGAGAAATACACCAAAACGACCGAGTCGCTCACCGTGCTCGACCTGCAAATCATGCACAACAAAGGCCAGCTTACCGACGTGGACCGGCTGGAAAAGTAGCGGCCCGACTTTAGAGGTTGGCGGGCAGCTGCACGCGGGCGAGGTATTCGCCCAGGCCGGCGGGCTTCTGGAAGACGTGGATGAAGAGGATGGACTCTTCGCCCCGGCTGCGCCAGGTTTCGGCGTAAAAGCCCTCTACGGCGTAGAGCGTGAGCTCGAAGCTGTCTTCCTGGCGCTCGGCCAGGCGGGTGCCGTGCCGGGCGAGGTGCTCGGTCTGGCAGCGCTGGTGCAGGGCTTTGAAGGCGGTGATGGTCATGGCAGGCGAAACGGCGGTTTTGCAAAGTTCGTGCGCGGCCGGCCTAAGTTCGCACCATGAATCGTTTTCGTTTTCCGCACCCGTTGGTGCTCATTGTTGGTTTTATCATCCTGGCGGCCCTGCTGAGCTACGTGCTGCCGGCCGGCGAATTCACCCGCCACCTCGATGCCGTGACCGGGCGGCAGGTGGTGGTGGCCGGCTCCTACCACGCCGTGCCCGCCACCCCGGTGGGCCCGCTGGAAGTGCTGGTGGACGTGCCCAAGGGACTGGCCGATGCGGCCGCCGTGGTGTTCCTGATTTTCCTGGCCGGCGGGGCCTTCACGGTGGTGGACCAGACCGGGGCGCTGCGCTTTGGGGTGGACTGGCTGCTGCGCCGCGCCCACGGCCGCGAGGTGCTCGTGATTCCGCTGGTGGGCACCTTGTTCGCCACGATGGGGGCTTTGGAGAACATGGGCGAGGAGATAATTCCGCTGGTGCCGGTGCTGCTGGTGCTGATGCGGCGGCTGGGCTACCCCACCCTCACGGCGGTGGCGGCCAGCGTGGGGGCGGCTTTTGTGGGGGCGGCATTCAGCCCGATAAACCCGTTTCAGGTGGGCATTGCGCAGAAGCTGGCACAGCTGCCGCTGCTCTCGGGCGGGGCGTTTCGGATGGGCTTTTTGCTGGTGGCGGTGGGGCTGTGGCTGTGGGCCACCACGCGCCACGCCGTGCGCCACCGCATGGCCCCGGACCTCAGCCTCGATGCCAACGAAGTGGCCGCCGACCCGGCCGCCCGCAGCGGCCGCCCGGGCCTGGTGCTGCTGCTGATGCTGGGCGCGTTCGGCGTGTTTGCCTACGGGGTGGTGCAGCTGCACTGGGAGTTCGAGCAGATGTCGGCCCTGTTTCTGGGGCTGGGCGTGGTGGCGGGGCTGGTGGGCGGGCGCGGGCTCACGGGCACGGCCGAGGGCTTCATTGCGGGGTTTCGGGACATTGCGTTTTCGGCCCTGTTGATTGGGTTTGCGCGGGCCATTTTCGTGGTGCTGGAGCAGGGGCACATCGTGGACACCATTGTGCACGGGCTGGCCGCGCCGCTGGGGCACCTGCCCGTGGCGCTGGCCGCGCTGGGCATGATGGGCGTGCAAACCCTGCTGCACGTGCCGGTGCCGAGCGGCAGCGGGCAGGCCACGCTCACGATGCCGCTGCTGGTGCCGCTGTCCGACATTCTGGGGCTGTCGCGGCAGGTGACGGTGCTGGCGTTTCAGTACGGGGCGGGGCTGTGCGAGCTCATCACGCCCACCAACGGCACGCTGATGGCCATGCTGGCGGCCACGGGCGTGCGGTTTGAGCAGTGGATTCGGTTTGCCGCGCCGCTGTGGGCGGCGCTGTTTGCGCTGGGGGCCGTGGCAGTGGTGGTGGGCATCGCAGTGGGGGTGTGAGAAGGGACTAATCAGGGCTCGGGAGCAACTAATTGGGTCTTGCCCTAAACTAAATCCTACTCGGGGCCGACGAAATCCTACTTCGGGTAGGCTAATCGATGCTTTCTCTTGACTAAATCCTACTCGGGTCGAACGAAATCCTAATTGGTACAGACTAAATCCTAGTCGGTCACGACGAAATCCTACTTGGCAACAACGAATGGATGTCCTAGCATGAGGTAGGGGGCGGGGCTTGCCCTACCTCATACGCCTTCCTTCACACACCTAATCGGCCCGCAGCTCGCTGGCCTGAAAAACCTTCGGGAGCTTGCGCTTGCGCTCCACAATCTGGTAGGTGGCGGTGTCGGTGGCTTCGTCCCAGAACACGTCGGAGATGAGGCCGAAGTGGCGGTACTGGCCGGGCTGGGGCGTGGTTTCTTCCACCGAATCGCCGAAGCTGAAGGTGGGCTTGTGGTAGATTTCCTTGAACAGCTCGGGGCGCACGAGGAACTGCTGCTCGTCGTAGCGGATGGTTATCCACTCGCCGTCGTCGTCTTCGGAAATCTTTTCGAAGAGCTTGCCCACGGGCTCCAGCAGCTCGAAGGCGCGGCGGTTGGCGGGGTGAATGTAGCGGAAGCCGTAGGCGGGCGACCAGCCGTAGAGGCCAAAAATGACGGGTTTGGGACGGGTTTTCAAGCAGCAGAATTCAGAATCGGAAAACAAAGCAACAACGCGGGCGGGCAAAAAGCTTCCATCGGATGGCGTGTAGCGCGATGTAGCGCGAACGTTTAGTTCGCGTCCCCGCGCCGTTAGCATTGTTCGGATGTCGTGCGGGGACGCGAACTAAACGTTCGCGCTGCTTCCGCTCGTGGCCTCGTGGTAGTGGGCCAGCAGGCGGTCGCGGTGGGCGGGGCCGTCGTGCAGGTCGGCGAAGGAGATGCGGTGGGTCTGGCCGTCGTGGCGGTGCACCAGCACGTCGGCGGGGCCGGCGGGCTCGGCGGTGGCCAGGTCGGCCCAGCGCAGCTCGTGGGCGCGGCCCAGGCGGGTGGTGCGGGCGGCAAAGCCGTCGGGGTGCAGGTGCAGGAAGCGGCGGCCGGCCATTTGGCGGGTGCGGAAGGCCAACACGACGTAGACCACGGCCAGGGCCGCGTAAATCCAGGGCAGGGTGTGCAGCCGGTGCACGCCCCGGGCCAGGTCGGCGGCGTGGTGGCGGTGCCAGATGTGGTAGCTTTCGAGGGCCAGAATGCCGGCGGCGGCCAGCTCCAGCCACGCCACCCGCTCCTGGTGAAAGGGGTTGTGGCGCAGGTGCAGCAGCTCGCGCACCATGAGCCCGAGGTAGGCCGCGCCCACGGCAAACTCCAGCGCCACCAGGGGCGTGAAGGCTTCGGCCCCCGTGAGCACGGGCAGCACGGCGGAGAGCAGCACCAGGGCCGGGCCAATGTGGCTCAGGCTTTTGGCGCGCTGCTGCCAGGCGTGGCGGCGGTGGTAGAGGGTGGTGCGGCCCTCGGCGGCGGTGGGTGCGGCGGTGTCCATACCCGCAAAGTCGGCAAAATATTCTTCAGGTTGGAATATAGTCCCGGCTTAATTTAGCTGAGCGCCAACGGGCTCCTGCGGCCGGGCGGCGTTCAAGTGGCCAAAAGCGCGACAGTTACGTATGCCAGCGGTACCTGCCGCCCCGTACCCGCCGCATTTTCGGCTGCCCGGGCGGTGGGCAGTCTTTTTTTCGATGTCCAACGCTTCCGCCCCCAAACCCGCTTCCCGCGCTAAAACTGCCCCGAAAGCTCCTTCCAAACCAGCCCCGGCCAACACGCCGAAAGCCGATTTCGGCCCCAACCTCCAGCCCGGCATGGGCGCGGTGCTCCACGCGGCCGGCACCACGTTTCGGGTGTGGGCCCCCCACGCCGATGCGGTGTCCGTTATCGGCACTTTTAATGACTGGCAGGGCGACAAAAATCCGCTTCAGCACGAAGCCGACGGCTACTGGGCCGCCGATGTGGCCGGAGCCAAGGTGGGCGATGAATACAAATTCCACATCACCAACGGCAAGCAAACCTTCGACCGCAACGACCCCTACGCCCGCCAGGTCACGAACTCGGCCGGCTCGTCGGTGGTGCACGACCCCAACTTTGACTGGGGCGACGACCATTTCCAGATGCCCGCCTGGAATGAGCTGGTGATTTATGAGCTGCACGTAGGCACCTTCAACGCGCCCGATGCCGAGAACGTGGGCACGTTTCTGAGCGTGGCCGAAAAGCTGCCGTACCTGCGCGATTTGGGCATTAACTGCATTGAATTGCTGCCGGCTACGGAGTTTCCGGGCAGCCGCTCGTGGGGCTACAACCCGGCCAACCCGTTTGCGCTCGAAAGCGACTACGGCGGGCCGGTGGCCTTCAAGGAACTGGTGAAGCAGGCCCACGCGCACGGCATCGCGGTGGTGCTGGACGTGGTGTACAACCACTTCGGCCCCGGCGACCTCGACCTCTGGCAGTTTGACGGCTGGCACGAGAACGACGGCGGCGGCATCTACTTCTACAACGACTGGCGCGCCAAAACGCCCTGGGGCGACAACCGCCCCGACTACGGCCGGCCGGAGGTGCGCCAGTACATCCGCGACAATGCCCTGATGTGGCTGAACGAGTACCGCTGCGACGGCCTGCGGGCGGACGCCATTTCCTTTATCCGCAACGTGAACGGCGAGGAAAACCCCGACGAGGACCTGCCCGACGGCTGGAGCCTGATGCGCTGGATTAACGAGGAAATCGACCAGACGATGCCCTGGAAAATCACCATCGCCGAGGACCTGCGCGGCAATGCGGCCATCACCGAAACCACTCCCAACGGCGGCCAGGGCTTCGATACGCAGTGGGACGGCTCGTTTGTGTACCCCATCCGCGACGCGCTGACGGCGCAGGAAGACGCCGACCGCGACATGCATGCCGTGGCTCAGGCCCTGACGCAGCTCTATAACGACAACGCCTTCCGGCGCGTCATCTACACCGAAAGCCACGACGAGGTGGCCAACGGCAAAAGCCGCGTGCCCGAGGAAATCATGCCCGGCGCGGCCGACCACTGGTACGCCAAGAAGCGCTCCAGCCTGGGCGCGGCGCTGGTGATGACGGCCCCCGGCATCCCCATGCTGTTTCAGGGCCAGGAGTTTCTGGCCGATGGGTCGTTTGTTGACACCGAACCCATTCGCTGGGAGCGCGTGGAAGAGCGCGGCGGCCTGGTGCACCTCTACCGCGACCTCATTGGCCTGCGCCGCAACCTGCACGGCAACACGCGCGGCCTGGGCGGGCAGCACACCAAAGTGTCCCACGTCAACAACGACGCCAAGCTGGTGGCCTTTGCCCGCCAGGCCGGCGAGGGCGGCCCCGGCGATACCACCGTGGTGCTGGCCAACTTCGCCAACCAGGCGCACGAGGCTTATACCATCGGCCTGCCCGGCCCCGGCCACTGGCAGGTGCGCTTCAACAGCGACTGGCAGGGCTACGACGGCGATTTTGGCGACATGGACGGCTTCGGCATGGACGCCGAGGAAGGCGAATACGACTGCTTCGGCTGGCACGGCAGCATTGGCATTGCGGCCTACGCCGTGCTCATCCTCTCGCAG